>JALWRH010000101.1 GCA_026994195.1 Sedimenticola sp.
GAAAAAGCTACCGGCCATGAGAATCATACTGTTGCTGACAGGGCTCTGGGTCGGAACCGCTCATGCGGACTGGCCCATGGAGATCATCTCCCTGAAGCACCAGACCGTAGAGCAGATGCTGCCCATGCTCAAGCCCTTCCTGAGTGAAGACGGTACGGTCACCGGCATGAACGGCCAGCTGGTGATCAAGACCTCGCCGGAGAACCTGGCGCAGCTGAAACAGATCATCCACAAATTCGACCGGACGCCGCGGCAGCTGCGCATCACCGTGCGCGAAGAAAAATCCGCCGCCTACCGGCGCCACAACCTGGATGTACGGGGGCAACTACCCGCAGGGAAAAACGGCAACATCGTGATGGGCCAGCCTGAAGCCCGCCAGGGGGTTCAGGTGCAGGCGGCAGGTGGCAACCAAACCTGGAGCACGGATGCCAACCATTTCCTACGCGCCACCGAGGGAATGCCCGCCTTCATCCAGGCCGGGGTTTCCGTGCCTCTGGCCACGGGCTACCAGGACGGCTGGGGACGCTTCTACCGGGAGCGCAGCTACCAGGACATCACTAGCGGCTTCTATGTCACCCCCTGGGTGAATGGCCAGCAGGTCACCCTGGACATCAGGCCCTTCAGCCGCCAGCCTCTCGACCCCCTGGGAAGTTACCGCAAGCAGGAGATCAGCACCCGTATCAGCGGCCGCCTGGGTGAGTGGATCGACATCGGCGGCGTAAGCATGCAGGGGCAGGGGGGCCGTCAGGGCGTCACCGGCCTGGAGTCAGCATCCGTGAGTCGCCAAACGCCGGTGAGTGTCAAGGTGGAGCTGCTGCCGGAATAACTGCACCTGGAAAGAATCACCCGGTTTCTTTCAATCCGGAATACCACCCTCCACCATCAGAGGGCTCATGGCCTTGAGCAGGCTGGAGAACAGGTTCTTGTTCTGCTGCTCTTCCGCCGCCAGCAGCTGTTTCATGTGCTCCCGCTGGGTGGGCATGGTGAAACAGGCGGGGCAGGAATCGGGAATGACCGGTAACTGCGCCTGCGCCGCAAACTCCCGGGTCTGGCGTTCGCGCACATAGACCAGGGGACGGATGATGCGGATGTCTCCGGCATCATTCAGATAATGGGCTTTCATGGTGCGCAGCTGGCCCCCGTGAAAAGCCGACATGAGAAAGCTCTCCGCCAGATCATCCAGATGCTGGGCCAGGGCCAGGACGTTGTAACCATGCTCCCGGCAGGTGCTGTACATGATGCCCCGCTTCATGCGCGCACAATAGGCACAGAAGGAATCACCGCTCATGCGTGCTTTGGCTTCTTCCATGATGGGTTGTTGCGCATAGTGCCAGGGCAGGCCCAGATGCTCATAATAGTCCATAAGGGAAGAGGGGTCGAAACCGTCCACTTCGGGGTCCACCGTAAGAATTCCCAACTCGAACTTAACCGGCGCATAAGTCTGCAGATGAGCCAGAATCTGCAGCAGGCTCAGAGAATCCTTCCCCCCGGAAACACCCAGCAGAATCCGATCCCCCTCGCGAATGAGATCATAGTCGGCAATGGCACGCCCGACTTTGCGCAGAAGAGACTTGGGCGGTTTGACGTAGTTGTTCATCAGTTGCGGTAAGATTGGAGTATGAGGTACTCATTGTACCCTTAGCCAAAGGAGAAACAGCATGGATATGGTCGTTCTTGCACTGCTGGTATTTGCAGTGGTCATCGTGGTTTCCGCCATCAAACGCGTGCCCCAAGGCATGGAATACACCGTAGAACGCTTTGGGCGTTATACCCGCACGTTACGCCCCGGATTAAACCTTATCGTACCCATTGTCGACCAGATCGGCACAAAGACCAACATGATGGAACAAGTGCTCGATGTTCCCTCACAAGAGGTCATCACCCGGGACAATGCCATGGTGAGGGTCGATGGAGTGATCTTCTACCAGGTGCTGGACGCCGCCAAGGCCTCCTATGAGGTCAATGACCTGGTGCGCGCCATCCTTAACCTGACCATGACCAACATTCGTACCGTCATGGGCTCCATGGATCTGGACGAACTGCTGTCCAACCGCGACAAGATCAACGCCCAGCTTCTGCATGTGGTGGATGACGCCACCACGCCCTGGGGCGTTAAAGCCACACGCATCGAAATCAAGGATATTGCCCCACCCAGGGATCTGGTGGACTCCATGGCCCGGCAGATGAAGGCCGAGCGGCTAAAACGCGCCCAGATTCTCGAAGCCGAAGGCCTGCGTCAGTCGGAAATCCTCAAGGCCGAAGGCGAAAAGCAAAGCGCCATCCTTACTGCGGAGGGCGAGAAAGAAGCCGCCTTCCGCGAAGCCGAAGCCCGGGAACGCCTGGCGGAAGCCGAAGCCCGCGCCACGGCCATGGTCTCCCAGGCTATCGCCAAGGGCGATATTAACGCCATCAACTATTTCATCGCCCAAAAATACACCGAAGCCCTGCAAAATATTGCCTCGGCGCCCAATGAAAAACTGGTGCTCATGCCCCTGGAAGCCTCCAATCTCATCGGCAGCCTGGCGGGTATTGCGGAGGTCGCCAAGTCCACCCTGAGCAAGGGAGAAGAAAAATGATGAGCCTGCTCAACGAACTGCAGCCATGGCACTGGGCAGTACTGGGCATCGGTCTGCTGATCCTGGAGGTTCTCGCCCCAGGCGTCTTCTTCATGTGGATGGGCATCGCCGCTGGCCTGGTCGCCCTGCTCACCTGGCTGGTGAGCGGCCTGAGCTGGCAAGTGCAGGTACTGGCTTTTGCCGGACTATCTGTCATCAGCGTTGTCATCGGCCGGAAATGGCTCAACCCGCGTCCGGTCGATTCGGACGAACCCACCCTCAACCGCCGCGGCGAACAGTATGTGGGCCGGGTCTTCACCCTGGATCAGCCCATCGTCAATGGCGAAGGCAAGATTCGTGTGGATGACACTACCTGGAAGATTCGCGGGAGGGATTGTGCGGCCGGAACCCGCGTCAGTGTCCACGGCGTAGATGGGGTAGTGCTATTGGTCAACTGCGAACCGGCTGACTGAACCGGTCAATCCACCACCGGTCTCATCTGGGCCTTGCTACCGGGGATGTGCCGCTCCCCCCATTGCACCATGGCTTGCAGCACAGCGCCCAAATCCCTGCCTTTGTCCGTCAATACGTATTCATACCGGACGGGATGTTTCTGGTAGGGCTTTTTCTCCACGATGCCATTCCCGGCAAGCCGTTTCAGCCGGTCTGCAAGAATATTCGTAGGGATGCTTTCCGGCGAATTCTGAAACTCGCTGTAGGTTTTCTTGCCTGCAAACAAATCCCGCACCACCAGCAGGGTCCATTTGTCGCCCAGAATGTCCAGGGTACAGG
>JALWRH010000102.1 GCA_026994195.1 Sedimenticola sp.
AATCACGCCCTTGAAACCGTCCAGATAGGATTCCGTGCAATACAATAGCCCGGCGTCCGCGGAATAGGCCCCGTGGCCATAGAAATGCCGCTCCGGAACAGTCTCGATGACCCGGGTCAGGGTCATGCTGTTGAGGTCGATTTCGCAGGCCCCCGGCCCTTTTTTCTCAAAGACCGCCAGGGTCGTGGGCTGATCAGGTTTGAGCGCCACGGCGTGGGGCAGAAAGTCCGTGCTGATCAGGGTCGGTTGATCTGATTCCGGTTGTAGCACAGAGAAAACAAAGCGCATTTCCTCGGCAGATTGCCCGGGCTCCAGGTATTGACCGCCCCCGAGAATGAGGTTCTTCTTTGACATTTTTCACCTACTGTTGAATGAAATTCACCTGAACTCACGGCTTCAGGTTTCATTCCACAGTTTATATCAGGTATTGTCTTCACCGACCATGCTGGCATACAGATCGTGTGCGTCGTTCCCCTTAATATCCACTTCCACAAAATCACCCGGCTGCACGTCCCAACTGCCCTGGATAATAACCTGGCCATCGATTTCCGGCGCATCCCCTGGTCCCCGGGCAATGACATGTTCTTCATGGGTTTCATCCACCAGCACGATCATGCGCTGCCCTTTCCGCTGGGCAAGCTTGGCAGCAGAGATTTCCGCCTGCACTTCCATGAATCTTTCCAGGCGTTCTTCCTTGACCGGCTCAGGCACCTGATCCGGCAAGGCATTGGCCGTAGCGCCGTTCACCGGGGAATAGGTGAAACAACCCACCCGATCCAGCCGGGCCTCCCGCAGGAAATCCAGCAGCTCAATGAAATCCTGTTCCGTCTCTCCAGGATAACCCACGATGAAGGTGGAGCGGATCACCAGCTCGGGACAGTCCTGGCGCCACTGGGCAAGGCGGTCCAGCACCTTCTCTGTGGCGGCCGGGCGCCCCATGGACTTGAGGATACGTTCGCTGCCATGCTGCAGGGGCATGTCCAGATAAGGCAGGATCGCGCCTTCCGCCATGAGAGGAATAACCTGGTCCACCTGGGGATAGGGGTAGACGTAGTGCAGACGCACCCAGGCGGGCAGATCTCCCAGGGCCTTTGCCAGGCTGGCCAGACGCGTTGACATGGGTTTGCCGCCGACAAAATCCGTGCGGTATTTCAGGTCAACGCCATAGGCGCTGGTGTCCTGGGATACCACCAGCAGCTCACGCACGCCAGCTTCCACCAGGCGCTCGGCTTCTGCCACGACTTCATTCAGCGGGCGGCTCACCAGATCGCCGCGCAAAGAAGGGATGATGCAGAACTTGCAGCGATGGTTGCAGCCTTCCGAGATCTTGAGATAAGCATAGTGCCGGGGCGTAAGCTTGACCCCCTGGGGCGGGATAAGGCTGGTCCAGGGATCGTGGGGCGCAGGCAGCTGCTCATGCACCAGGGCCATGACCTCCTCATAGGCATGAGGACCGGTGATACCCAGCACCTTGGGGTATTTCCCGCGGATCTCCTCGGCGCGCGTTCCCAGGCATCCGGTGACGATGACCCGCCCGTTGGCATCCAGGGCTTCGCCTATGGTCTGCAGGGATTCCTCCACTGCGGCATCGATGAAGCCACAGGTATTAACGATGACCAGATCAGCTTCCCCGTAGCCGGACACCATGGCATAGCCCTCGGCACGCAGCTGGGTGAGTATGCGTTCGGAATCCACCAGGTTCTTGGGGCAGCCCAGGCTGACGAAGCCGATGGCGGCCTGCCGTTCCGAAGTCCGGCCCGCGGGTTCAGGCATTGAGAAAATCAGTGAGGGAAACGGCCTGGTTCTGGCCGATTTCAACTGTCATGCTTTCTTCCAGAGCGACCTGTCCTTCCTTGATGTAGGGCAGCATCTGGGAACACAGCTGATAGACAATAGCCATGCCGTCCCGATTCCTGTCGCCTTCAGGCAGGGCATCGATGCCTTGCACGAGTTCATCGACATAGGCTTGGAAAATCTGCCCCTGATCCTCAAGGCTGGCACTTTTGAATTCTTCTGTAAAAGTTACCTGCAACTCCCAACCGGGAGAGTCCGGCGCATCGATAACACCTATCTTCAAAGGCCCGTTTATTTCCATTTCCGCTCCAACATGATCAGCATGGGCACATTGTAGCAAAATGGCGCGCACATCCTGTGCGCGCTCAGTTTCGGCGCGCAGACTTCCGCCCCTGGGCCGCACTCAGAATTCCACGCAGAATCTTGATCTCATCCATGTCCGGGTCAGCCCGGTAGAAGAGGCGCTTGAGCCGGCGCATGAGCTTGGCGGACTTGCGCGGATCGAGGAAACCTATGTCCTCAAGAGCTTGCTCCAGGTGTTCGAACAACCCCTGCATATCTGCTGCGGTCACCCCGTCCCCCGCTCCGGAATCTCTGGAGGGACTTCTACCCTGGCGTTGCATCATCAGTTCATAGCTGAGAACCTGCACCGCCATACCCAGGTTTAGGGAGGAGTAATCCGGGTTGGAGGGAATATTCACCAGATATTGGCAGCGCTCCAGCTCGGCATTGGTCAGCCCTGTGCGTTCCCGGCCGAATACCAGGGCCACCCTGCCCCCTGCCGCACGCTGCGCCACCAGTCCGGCGCACGCTCTGGGATCGAGCTGAGGCCAGGCCACGCTGCGCAACCGAGCACTGGCGCCCACCACCAGAGAGCAGTCCGCCACCGCCTCATCCAGGCTCCTGTACACCTGGGCCTCATGCAGAATATCATCCGCGCCGGAAGCCCTTGCGACACACTCTTCCGTCATGAACTGCCGGGGATTCACCAGCGCCAGATCCTCCAGACACATGTTCTTCATGGCCCGGGCCACGGCGCCGATATTGCCGCCATGGGAAGTTTCCACCAGTACGATGCGCACGTTTTTCATGGGCATGGAGTATAATGCCTTATCCCATTCAACGCCTGATGTATCCTTTCCCATGAATCCCATGACCACCATCGCCGCCCGTGCCGCCCGCGACGCCGGCAAGCTTCTGCTCAACTATTTTAATCACATGGACAAAGTGAAAGTGCAGGAGAAACAGGCCAATGATTTCGTCACGGAAGTGGATCGTGCTTCTGAGCAGATCATCATCAACGCCATAAAAAAAGCCTACCCGGATCATGCCATTCTGGCAGAAGAAAGCGGCAGCCACGCGGGTAACGACTACCTGTGGATCATCGACCCCCTGGACGGCACCACCAACTACTTGCACGGTTTCCCCCAGTTCTCCATTTCCATCGCTCTACAGTACAGAGGTGAACTGGAAGCCGCCGTGGTCTACGATCCCCTTCGCGACGAGACCTTTAGCGCTCACAAGGGCGGCGGCGCCTATCTCAACGATCACCGCATCCGCGTGACTCCGCAGAAAGATCTGCATGGCGCGCTGTTGGGCACCGGCATACCCTACCGGGATCAGCGTCACGTAGATGCTTATTTCGGCATGATGAAAGCCCTGATCAAGGACGCCGCCGGGGTGCGCCGTCCCGGTTCCGCGGCCCTGGACTTCGCCTGGCTGGCGGCGGGGCGCATCGATGGCTTCTGGGAGCTGGGCCTGGCCCAGTGGGACTTTGCCGCCGGCACCCTGCTGGTGCGCGAGGCAGGCGGCGTGGTAACGGATCTCAGGGGTGGTGACAGGCACTTTGAGACCGGCAATATGGTGGCCGGAAATGTGAAGATCCATCAGGAAATGCTGAAAACCATCAAGCCCTTCCTTTCAGAGGATCTTCCTGCCTGACCCGTACGTCGTGCCGAGCCGGCACAGCCTCCCACATAAGTTCTCTCAACCAGATGAGCTTCCATCATTGATGACTGCAAGTCATTGAAAACAAAGGAAGCGGAACACTGCATTTTCCGCTTCCTGTATCGAATGATACGGGGAGAGACTTTTCTAAAGAATTCGTCCTGCCAGCCGACCATTCATCTGACCTCGGTATATATAAGGATGAATCCCATGCAACAGCAACCTCTGGAACAACCCATCCAGGAAAGAGAACTCAGCTTTCTGCAGGATCTCACGGAAAAACTGGCTTCCCGGGAAATCGATCTGCCTCCCTTCCCCGATATCTATGCCCGCATCATCCGAACCCTGCATGACCCCGATGTGTCCATCCAGGACATCAGCCGTATGGTGGTGGCAGCACCGGACTTATGCGTGCGCATTCTGTTGCTGGCCAATTCCGCTCTGCTCAACCGCTCTGGCGTCAAAGTTACAGACTTGAATATCGCCGTTTCCCGCCTGGGTCTGTCTGCGGTGAACAACGCTACCGTGACCCTTGCCACCAAGGATGTGTTCCAGGTCACCAAGGGTTCCAGCCTGAGCTACATGCTCAACAAGACCCGGGTCGAATCCGTGAGAGTGGCTGCCTACAGCTACCTGCTTGCCATCAGGGCGGGCATGGCCAGTGAAAAACATGATGCCATGCTGGCCGGCCTGTTGCACAACATCGGCACCCACTACATCCTTTCCCGCGCCGAAGAATTTCCGGATCTGGTTTCCAAGGAAATCATTGATAGCTGGGGACCCGGCATCGGCCAGGCCCTGGTCAGCAATTGGGGTTTTCCGGAAAGCATCTGCTCCGCCATCGAAAAGCAGAATGAGCTGCAACTCGAATCCGAGGATGAAGAGGAGACAGAGCTGCGCGACATACTCGTGTGCGCCATCATCCTGTCCAATGTAGACAACAACGGGGAAACGCCTGGCGTGGACTACGACGAAATACCCGCCTGCCGGAAGCTGGGTATTTCCGAGGAGACTCTGCCGGGAATATTGGAAGACTACGAGGAAGAAGTGGCCTCCTTCGTATCCGCACTGCGATAGTCACTGCCAGCGCATATATGCTACTGGTGATAACTGCTCAGTCGGCCGCTATCACGGATTGCGCCTTGTAAGCCTGTCGCCGTTCCACAAAGCCTTCATGCAGCCTTAGCAGGGAAGGCACGAGCAACAGCACCAGGAAGGTGGCAAATGCCAGGCCAAAGGAAATGGAGACCGCCATGGGGATGAGGAACTGGGCCTGAAGGGAGGTTTCGAACAACAGGGGGGTCAGCCCGGCGATGGTGGTAAGGGAAGTAAGCAGCACCGCACGCAGGCGCTGACAGGCCGCTTCGACGATGGCCTTGTCCGTTTCCATACCCTGCTGACGCAGTTCCTTGTAGAACACCACCAGAATGATGGAGTCGTTGACCACGATACCCGACAGGCCAAAGATGCCGAACAAGGACAGAATGGTCAGCTCGATACCCATGAGCCAGTGGCCGACAATGGCGCCGACGATGCCGAAGGGAATGATGCTCATCACCACCAGGGGCCAGCCGTAAGAACCAAACACCCAGGCCAGAACGATATAAATCATAGCCAGGGCGAACAGGGCGCCTTTCTTCATGTCGGCCATGGTTTCCTTCTGATCCTGGGCCTTGCCTGTGTAACTCATATGCACGCCCCATTTGTGCAACACCTTGGTGAACAGCTCCTTCTTTAACTGGGCACGGATGTCGTTGGCGTTGTTGCGTGAGCTGTCCACGTCAGCAAAAACTGTCGCTGAAAGTTCACCATCATAGTGACGCAGGATCTCGAATCCCTGGCGTTCCTTTAAGCGCAGGGCGGTGGTCAGGGGAATACGGCCGCCACCAGGCAGACGCAGATTCAGGGAATCCAGCCCGGACAGGTGGTAGCGGCGCTGATCCGGGAGCATGACCCGGACTTCCAGTTCATCCCGCCCGTCGATGAAGATCTGGCTCAGATTGCCGGTGAGCGCATTTCCCAGTTGGCGAGCCACTTCCGCCTCTGTAAGGCCCTGGGCGCGGCCCATGGGCGTGAGTTCATAGATGAGCTGCTGGTGGCCGTAAGGCATGTCGTCCTCGATGCCGCTGACGCCGTCCATGCCTTCCAGCACCGTAGTAATGGCCAGAGCGGCTTCTTTCAGCTTGTCTGTGTCTGGCCCGGTGAGCTTGATCTCCAGGTCACGCCCCGGCGGCCCCCCGCCCCGGCGTGAAGTGAGGGTCATTTTCTCCAGGCCCGGCGCATCGTCGAAATGCTTGCGCCACTCATCCAGGAACTGCTGGTTGCGCACGTCCCGCTCATCGGAAGGCACCAACTCGGCTGTGACCGTGGCGAACTGTTCCCCGGCGCGGCCGGACTGGGCATTGGAGAAAACCCCCATACCATGAGAGACCTTGGCAGTGCGGATCAGGTTGCCCCCGAGAGCCTTTTCCGCCTGATACATGGCTTTTTCCACTTTACTGATAAAGGCATCCACCCGATCCGGCGGGGTGCCGGAGACAAAGCTGGCGCTGGCATGGATCACGTTGCCTTCCACTGTGGGGAAGAAGGTAAAGCCAATGCGCCCCCCCGCGAGCAGACCAACAGCTACAATCAGGGCGGCCAGGGCCGAGGCTATGGTCACTCCGGGACGCGCAACAGCAGCTTTCACCAGAGGACGGAACCGCCGGTCACGGAAGTGTTCGAAGCCCCTGTCCAGTTTCTGGCGCAGGGCGCCGGGCCGCTGGTGGTGCGCCTTGCGGAAACTGTGACGCAAGTGTCCCGGCAACACCAGGAAACTCTCGACCAGAGAGGCAATGATCACGCAGATGATGACAAAAGGAATATCGAACATGATGGTGCCGATGATGCCGGACACCATCATCAGAGGAATGAAGGCCGCAATGGTGGTCAGAGAAGAGGACATGACTGGCGCCAGCATGCGCCGCGCCCCACCCTCGGCGGCTTCCAGTGAGCGCTCGCCCTTCTGGTAGTGCGCCAGGGCATCCTCGCCCACCACGATAGCATCATCCACGATGATCCCCAGGGCCATGATGAGGGCGAACAGGGAAATCATGTTGATACTGCCTCCAGCCAGCCACACCAGGGCCAGGGTGGCCATGAAGGATACAGGGATGCCCAGGGTCACCCACCAGGCCACCCGGGCATTGAGGAACAGGAACAGGATGGCCACCACCAGCACCAGACCGCTGAGACCGTTCTTCAGCAACAGGTTGATGCGGTCGCGGATAAGCAGCCAGCTTTCGTCATAGACAGTGATCTGCACACCCTTGGGAAGATCCTTGCGTGTTTCTTCCAGCCATTCCTGCAGGATGGTGGCGGATTCAAGAGTATCGCCGGTGGTGGCACGCTGGGCGCGCAGTTCCACAGCCGGCTTACCCTGGTAGGTGATGGTGATCTGGTTGGGACGGGGCCGGCGCTCGACGCTGGCCACATCACCCAGGCGCACATAATCGCCTTTCAGATTGGTCACCAGGGGCAGTTCCTCGAACCCTGCGGCGTCCCGGCGCTGTCCCAGGGTGCGCAGTTCCCGGGCCACGTCCCGCTTGCCGATCTGTCCGGCAGGCAGATCCCGGCTGATCTCGTTGATGCGCCGCCCCACTTCCGCCAGGGACAGGTTCAGGGCCTGGAGCTGGCGCTGGGGCAGCTGCACAGCGATTTCCTCTTCCGGCAGGCCGCGAATATCCACCTTGGCCACACCTTTGGCCAGCAATTCCTCCTCGAAGCGGTAAGCCAGCTTGCGCAACTCCTCCAGGTTGGAAGGACCATGAATGAGCAGACGCGCGATGGGTTCGAAGTTGATCACGTGGCTGACTTGGGGGGTCCGCGCATCCTGAGGCAGGTTACGCACGGCCTTTACCCGGGCATCCACCCGATCCGTGGCATCTCCCATATCGGTTCCCTCGGGAAACTCCAGGATGACAACCCCCACCCCCTGCGCCGAGGTGGAGGTGATCTTGTCCAGACCCTCCACGGAACGCAGTTCCTGCTCCAGGGGAATGGTGATGGATTTCTCCACGTCTTCCGCTGTAGCGCCGGGCCAGACCACGCGCACCGTGACTATCTGGATATCGAACGTCGGAAAAAACTGGGTGTTCAGGGACGACAGCGCCAGGGCGCCGGACAGGAGCATGATGATCATCACCAGATTCGCCGCTACCGGGTGGCGGGCAAAAACACCGATGATGTCGTCCTTGTGGCGGAAACCATCAGTCATTCGCCACAATCTCCACCAGCAGGCTCTCTACGGCATTGGGCAACTGGGTGACCAACAGGCGCTGGCCATCCTTCAAATCGGGGGAACGGATCAACACCTGGTTGTTGCCATCCCGCCATATCTCGCCCACGCGCTGTACCTTTACCGGCCGCAGGCGGTTCTCTTCATCGATGACGTACACTTTGTCCGAGCCATACACAGCTTCGAAAGGTACGGGCACGACATTCTCCTGATCCGGCAGGGTCAGGCGCAGTTGCAGCACCCGCCCCTTTTGCAGCCAGTCCTGTCCCTCATCGATAAGGAACAAAGCTTCTATGCCGCCGCTGCCCTGGCGCACTTCAGCGCCCAGGGAGATCAGATGACCTTCCACCTTGCGCTGATCCACACTGCCGGAAACCTTCAATGCATTGCCATCAGCCAGTGCCTGGCGCACCTGGGGCACATAGATGGCAGGGAGCATGGCGCGGAACATGAGACTGTCGTTCTCAAACATGTCCAGGAGTTTCCCCCCTACGTTCACCCGGTGTCCCTGAGCCACATAGACCCGGGTCACGCGGCCATCAAAGGGCGCGACGATGCGGGTTCGCCGAAGTTGCAGGTGTGCCTTGTCCAGAGCTGCCTCGGCCCGCGCCAGGGTCGCCTCCAGTTCCTGCATGCGCGATTCATGGGTGCGGATGCTCTCTTCGATACGGGCAATGCTGATGGCCTGGCGGGCGGCGCTCTGGCGCGCCGTGTCCAGGGCCGACTGGGAGCTAACCTGCTTTTTGCTCAGGTTCAGCAGGCGCTTTACCTCCGCCTGCACCAGCTGATAGAGCTTGCGCTCACTGGGCAGAGCCTGGAGATCCGCCTGGTGACGGGATTCCTGGGCGGCAATGGCGGCTTTCGCCTTGGCCACATCAGCCTCCGCCAGCTGCACGTCCAGGCGGGCGTCGGCATCATCCAGTTCCAGCAGCAGATCACCGCTGCTCACCTGGCTGCCTTCGATGACATGTACCTTCTGCACATCCGCGGACAGGGCTGCAGTGATCACCGAGTAGTTGAGCGCGTCCACTGCACCGTACAGCAGAATGTTGGTGGGCCAACTGCCCAGCTGTACATCCTGGGCCGCCACCGGCCAGGATTTTTCCTTCACCTCGATGGATTTGCTGTGGGGGCGGCTGGCCTTGAGCATCATGAAGACACCCACAGCCAGAACAATGATGAGCAGGGGCAAAAAGAGCCTGCGGAATCTTTTCATATTGGTTCTTCGGTTTTGTCTGAATCCCAGGAATCTGGCCGGTCAATAGCGTTGAATCCGACAGACTCCCAGCACCCAGGTTGTTATCAGTTTGCCGGAGATGCCTCCTCGACTTTCCCAACAGGTATATGGCGCCACACCACCCAGGCGCCCAGCAAAGCCGTGGCGGACGCCATAGTATAAGCCAAAGGTGCCCCCCACTGCTCCCAAATCACGCCACTGATGAAAGTACCCAAAGCCCCTCCGGCACCGAAGCTCAGACTGGCGTACAAAGCCTGTCCCCGGCCCTGATGCCGCCCGCGAAAATAATCATGCACCATGTGGATGGCTGAAGCATGAAAACTGCCAAAACTGGCAGCATGCAACAGTTGTGCGACTACCAGCACCGGCACTACCTCAGGAAACCAGCCAATGAGGAGCCAGCGCAGGGCGGCCAACATCAGGCTCACACGCAATATGGCCGCAGAGCGCCAGCGCCGCAACAACCGGTGCATGAACAGGAACAACAGTACTTCGGCAATGACGCCTATGCTCCACAGCAGGCCAATATCACTCTTGCTGTAGGCATAGTCCTGGAGGTAAATGGAAAAAAACGCATAGTAGGGACCATGGCTCATCTGCATCAGAAACACGGCGGCAAAAAAAGCAAGAATATGAGGCTTCTTCAGCACCGCCAGTATGGATGGCTGGGCCTCATGCGCTTCATGGCCATCCTCCTTCACCAGCAGACTGGACAACAGGATACCCCCGAATACAGTAATCAAGGCCGGCAACACCACGGCAGTTCCCCGCCTGTCTACCAGCCACCCCACCATCACAACCGTGAGGATAAAGCCCACGGAGCCCCACAGGCGCAGGCGGGAATAACGCGCGGCATCATTTCCCAGGTGATTGAAGACCACGGCTTCGAACTGCGGCAGGGACGCATTCCAAAAAAAGCTATAGAAAGCCATCACCAGCGCAACCTGAAGGAAGCCCTGGGCAGCAAACATGCCCAGCAGGGAAACAAGGGCCAGAAGGGAAGCCAGGCGCACCAGCAGCATACGATGTCCCAGGTTGTCCCCCAGCCAACCCCAGACATTGGGCGCCACCACCTTGGTCGCCATGATAATGGCCATCAGCGAACCGATGGAAAAGGCATCGAAACCCATAGCTTGCAGGTACAACCCCCAATAAGGCATGAGGGTGCCCAGGGCGGCAAAATAGAAGAAATAGAAGGCGGACAGGCGCCAGTAGGGCATGACGGACAGAAAGCAGCAGGAAAAGGCCTCATTCTATACGCCTGCCCCAGCGCCTGCTATGAAAACCCTTTCTGAGAAGATCATCACGGATGCAAAGCCCACCGTCTTCTACAGTAATAATCCTGAATGGGCACTTGACAGCATTTCATGGATTCACCAATACACAACACAGACAGAAGAGCTTTTCTCAAGTTCAGCGGGAGCGCAGGTGTCGGTCTGGCAGCGTACAGCAACCTGAGCACTGCCGCAGCGGTGGAATCCGCAGGCTGGCAACCGGCCATGTACAGGGCTAACCCGCTCCGTTCTGCGGCAAGCACTCTGACACCCTTGCCACCGCTGGCCGCCATGACCCTCAACCGCGCCGCGTTCGGCGTGGCTCCCGGCGATATCGAAGACTTCAACGCCAGGGGCGCATCGGATCTCGCCCGCCTGACCTCCTGGGTGGATGAACAGCTGGACCCCCAGTCCATCGATGACAGCGACCTGGAAAGCCGCTTGGCCAACCCGGCTTTCCGCACCCTGAATAAATCCCTGACCCAGTTGTGGATCGATCACTACCGTCCGGAAAACATTACCTGGGAGGAACGGGTGCGTCCTGCTTGGGAAATCCTTTACGCCACCATGACCCGTGCTATTTACAGCAAGCGCCAGTTGCATGAAGTGATGGTGGATTTCTGGCACAACCATTTCAATGTCTACGCCTACGAAACACCCAATGCCAGCGTTTGGGTGCACTACGACCGGGATGTGATCCGCCCCCACGCATTTGGCAATTTCCGCCAGATGCTGGAAGCCAATGCCAAGAGCACGGCCATGCTCTACTACCTGGACAACGTGGACAGCAGCGATGAAGGCCCCAATGAGAACTATGCCCGCGAGCTGCTGGAGTTGCACACCCTGGGAGCGGAAAACTACCTGGGCATCATGAATCAATGGGATGTACCCAAAGACAGCCAGGGCCGCCCCATCGGATATGTGGACGGCGATGTACTGGAAGTGGCACGCTGCTTCACCGGCTGGACAGTCGCCAACGGCCACTGGTCTGATCCCTCCGATCCGGATACGGGCGAATTCTACTACCGGGATTTCTGGCACGACCGCTTCCAGAAGTATGTCCTGGGCGAATTCATTCCCGCCGACCAGGCGGCCTTGCAGGATGGCCTGCGGGTTCTGGACAAGCTGGCAGAACATCCAGGCACCGCCAATTACATCTGCCGCAAGCTGATCCGGCGCCTGATAACAGATGAACCGCCGGAAAGCCTGGTGGCTTCCACGGCAGCAGTATTCCATGCCAACTGGCAGGCCCCGGACCAGATTGCCCAGACCGTACGCCATATACTGCTGTCCCCGGAATTCCGCACCACCTGGGGCGCCAAGATGAAGCGGCCTTTCGAAACCCTCATGGGAGCCATGCGCGTCTGCGGCGCGGAAATCACCCTGAACCCCGATGACAATGACAGCGAGAGCCTGACCTGGCTCATGGAGAAAACCGGGCATCTCCCTTTCTCCTGGATTCCACCCAACGGATTTCCCGACACCCGCACCACCTGGCAGGGCAGCACCCCTGTCATCATGACCTGGCATATCATCAACTGGCTGATGCAGATCACCGATGCGGGTGGCCACTTCAAGCTGGACGTGCTCAACCAGACTCTGAACGCCCCGGAGCTGGCGGATCCTGCCAATCACACTCCCCGCAAACTGGCGGCTTTCTGGTTCGAGCGCAGTCTGGGCTACCCGCCAGACGCCTCACAGATCGCCAAAGCCGCAGAAATGCTCACCCATTCTGATGAATATACCGGCACCCCCTGGGGGCTGGATGAACCCATTGATCTGTCCCAGGACGAATGGCCCCACTACTGGCAGTCGGGCCTGCGCACCCTGGTGGCCCTGATTCTCATGTCTCCGGACTTCCTGCAGCGTTGAGGACACTATGAGCAGAATGAACAGACGCGCCTTCCTCAAAACCCTGGGCCTGTCCACGGCGGCAGGACTGGGATGGCGCAATATGGCGTTCGCCGATGCCAGTGACACCCAGAATATTGTCATCGTAATCTTTCTGCGCGGCGCCTGCGATTTTCTCAACCTTTTTCCCCCGGTGAGTGGTGCTGACAGGAACCTGTATGAAACGGCCCGGCCCAATCTGAAGATCCCTCTGGGGCAGGTTCTGCCCCTGGACGGGCAATTCGGGGCGCACCCGGCTGCTGCTCCCCTGAAAACCCTGTTCGACAACAACCAGCTGGCCATCGTACGCGCCGTGGGAAACACCGTGCAGCCCTCACGCAGTCATTTCGATGCCCAAACCCTGCTGGAATCAGGCACTCCGGGCACCAAGGGCACCAGCACAGGCTGGCTGGCACGCTATTTCTCCACGATTCCCAACCTGCCACCCAGTATCACCATACCCTCGGTAGCAGCTTCCAGTTACACCCCCACCTCTTTTCTTGGAGATCCCTCCGTTCTGACCATGGATGATCCGGAATATTTCAGTCTGGACAATGCCCATTGGGGCTGGGATGAACGCATGGCAGCAGTGTTACCGACCCTGCACACAGGTGACAGCCCCTTGGAACAGGCCACTTCGCAGGCCATCACCGCCATGCAGATCATTGGCTCCCAGGATTTTACCGGTTATGTGCCTGGCGGCGGTGCCGTATATCCCAATGGTTACTTTGGCGATCAACTGAAAATGCTCGCCCAGATCATCAAAATGAATGTCGGATTGCGCACGGGCACCCTGGATTTTGGCGGCTGGGATACGCACAATGACCAGGGTAACGGTGCTACAGGCTATTTTGCCGACAATCTTGTGACACCGTTGGCAAATGGACTCCAGGCTTTCCTCACAGATCTGGGAGCAAGCGGAAACTATCTGCATAGAACCACTGTCATAGTACAGACGGAATTTGGCAGGCGGGTACGTGAAAATGCCGACTACGGCACTGATCACGGGTATGGAGCTGATATACTGATCTCAGGTGATGCCAGCCAGATTGTCGGCGGATTCCATGGAAGCTGGCCCGGACTGGCCAGCAACCAGTTGTTTGAGGGGATGGATGTTGCTGTCACCACAGACTACCGCCGCGTACTGAGTGAAATACTCATCCGGCGACTGGAAAACCCCTATTTGGGAGCAATATTTCCCGGCTATACGGGGTATTCCCCCCTCGGTGTGGTACAAGGCACTGACCTTGACCCTATTTATGATAACCCCAGTGACGAGATATTCTCCGATGGATTTGAAGATTAGCAAGAAACCCCTGAAGCTCTGGATGGCCGCAGCCCCGCTGCTGCTGGGCAGCCTGTTTACTCATTCTGTACTGGCTTGCAGTACCTCAGCATGGAGTCGTGTCGAAAATCCGGAAGTCACGCTTTTTGCCCGCCCTGAATCCCGCTGTACCGGCGGCTGCGGATTGCGCATCAAGCTCAATGGCACCCAGCCAGCCTATGTGGAAGACGACACCCCTGGCAACCTGGCGGATGATGTCACCTCTTACTATGCCAAGTTCCACCTGGATACCACCTGGCTGAACATGAATGACGGTCAGAAAGTCACCGTCTTCTCCACCAACGCCTCCGGTGGTGTTCCAGCTTTCGGCCTGCAGGTCGTGCAGGTGGCCGGCAAGAAGTACGCCCACATCTTCGCCCACCGGGATAATGGCTCCCAGATCGCCACCAACAGCGCAGCCAGCGAATTGACCGACGGCTGGCACACCATTGAACTCATGTGGAACGCTTCCAGCGCTGCTGGCGCCAATGACGGTTCCCTGAGCCTGGCCCTGGACGACGTTGACAGCGTACTCAGTCTATCCTCCCTGGACAACGACACCCTTGCCATAATCACCGCCCAGTTGGGGGTGGTTTCCGGCAATGATGCCAATGTCACCGGCAACCTGCATATCGATGCCTTCACTTCCCAGCGTACCGCCAGCACCGCCACACCGGAAGCCTGCCTCACTTATAACCAGCTGTTTACGGACATTCCAAGCTGGCACAGTTTCTATAGCTGGATTCAATCCATTGGCTACGCCTCCATCGCTTCAGGATGTACTGCAACCACCTATTGCGCCGACAACAATGTCACCCGGGCGCAGATGGCGGTCTTTCTCGAAAGAGGCATGAACGGCGGAGACTATCAGCCTCCTGTGGGCACCGGCACCCAGTTCAACGATGTTCCCGCCAGCCACTGGGCCGTCTCCTGGGTGGAAAAATTTGCAGCAGACGGAATCACCACCGGTTGTGGAGGCAGCAATTTCTGTCCTGAGAGCAACGTGGACCGCACGCAGATGGCCGTATTCCTGCTTCGCGCCGAGCACGGCGCTGCCTACACGCCTCCTCCTGCCAGCGGCACCATGTTCGGTGACGTGAGCACCAGCACCCCCAATGCCGCCTGGATCGAACAACTGGCTGCAGAAGGCATTACCGGTGGCTGCGGCGGCGGCAACTACTGTCCTTCCGGCACGGTTACCCGGGGACAGATGGCCGTATTCGTGCAGCGCACCTTTGATCTGCCACTGCGCAACTGACCGGCAACCGCAAGCACCTAAAAAAGCGGGGCATGTTTCCATGCCCCGCTTTTTTATTGCCTGCCAGCCATACAGGCCATTGATTGACTTTGATCATAGAAAAACCACACCCGTAGGTCGGGCTTCAGTCCGACAAAACAGCTGCCACGCCCGGACAATGTCGGACGAAAGTCCAACCTGAGGTCATGGCGCAGCCGGTTTAACCGCCACCGGCGGCTGCACATCCCCGTTCTGCGCCCGGTGTCTAAGGGCATGATCCAGCAGCACAATGGCCAGCATGGCCTCGGCTATGGGCACCGCGCGAATTCCCACGCAGGGGTCATGACGCCCTTTGGTGATAACATTGCAGGCTTCTCCGCCAGTATTCACCGTGCGCCCCCCCAGGCGGATACTGGACGTGGGTTTGAAAGCGACCCTGGCTACAATGTCCTGGCCGGATGAAATACCGCCAAGAATGCCGCCGGCATTGTTGCTGAGAAAACCCTCAGGAGTCATCTCATCACGATGCTCCGTGCCCTTCTGGGCCACGGAGGCGAAACCCGCGCCAATCTCCACGCCCTTGGCCGCATTGATGCTCATCAGCGCATGCGCCAGATCTGCATCCAGGCGGTCGAACACCGGTTCACCCCAGCCCGGTGGTGCGCCTTCGGCGACCACAGTGACCTCGGCGCCCACAGAATTGCCCTCCTTGCGCAGATCATCCATATAGGCTTCCAGCGCCTCCACCTGTTCAGCACAGGGCCAGAAAAAAGGGTTTTCTTCCACAGGCTCCCAGGAAAAACTGTCCGGGCGGTTTTCTCCCAGAGCAGACAGGTATGCCCGGACACGAACGCCAAAGCGTTCCTGCAGATATTTCTTGGCAATGGCGCCAGCCGCCACCCGCATGGCCGTCTCCCGGGCGGAAGAACGTCCCCCACCACGGTAGTCGCGAATGCCGTATTTCTGCAGATAGGTGTAGTCCGCATGACCGGGCCGGAAGCTGGCCGCAATCTCCGAGTAGTCCTTGGAACGCTGATCCGTGTTGTGAATCAGCAGGCCAATGGGTGTGCCTGTTGTTTTTCCCTCGAACACACCGGACAGGATCTGCACCTCATCCATCTCCCGGCGCTGGGTGGTGTGCCGGCTCTTGCCGGGACGGCGGCGTTCCAGGTCTGGCTGTATATCGGCTTCGCTCAGCGCCATGCCTGGCGGGCAACCGTCCACCACGCAACCGATAGCCAAGCCGTGGCTTTCCCCAAAACTGGTGACGGTGAACAGCTTGCCAATGGTGTTTCCCGACATTATTGCTTCACCAGCAGGGCATTGATCTTTTCGATATCTTTCACGTCCAGTACGCCGGCCGCCTGGCGCAGGCGCAGCATGTTCACCACATACACATATCTGGCCCGGGCATAGTCACGCAAAGCGCGGTAGTAATCCCGCTGGGAATTGAGTACATCCACCAGGGTCCGCGTTCCCACCTCGAAACCTGCCTGGGTAGCCTCTAGAGCGCTCTTGGTGGAAATCTTCGCTGCTTCCAGGGCGCGCACGGCACTGATACTGGCCTGCACGCCACGATAGGCATTGCGCACGGCCTTGTCCGTGGCGCGCCGCGCCTGATCCAGCCGTTCCTGGGCAGCAACGAGATCCGCCCTGGCCTGGCGGGTGGCCGCGGTGACGCCACCACCGGAATACAAGGGTACGTTCAACTGCAGGCCGATAGTGCCGGTATCCACATCCGCAACCCGATCCTGGCTGGTTTCAAAACGGTTGTAGCCCCCCACGAGATCCAGGGTGGGATAGTGGCCGGATTTCTGCACCTCAATCTCCCGCTGGGCGATCTGCGTAGCGTCAGAAGCGGCTTTCACTGAAGGATTGTTCTCGAGACCAAAAGCACTCCAGTCATCGATGGCGGCAGGAACAGGAGGATCAAGGCCGATCTGCTTCTTCAGATCCGCCAGCTTTTCCGGAACCATACCCAGGATCTGACGAAGATCCTCCCAGGCATTGTCAAGTTCGTTCTGGGCGAGAATCTCATCGGTCACCGACTGATCGTAACGGGCCTGGGCTTCATGTACGCCGGTAATGGCGATGAGGCCCACTTCAAAGCGTTGCTTGGCCTGTTCCAATTGACGTGCAATAGCCTTTTTGTCGGCCCGTACGAAAGTCACCCCTTGCTTGGCGGACAGCACATTGAAATAGGCATCCGCCACTCTCAGGATGAGATCCTGCTCCTTGGCGCGGTAATCCGCATCCGCAAGCTCCAACTGCCAGTCTGCCTGTTCCAGGCGCACGAAGCGATCCCGGCGGTAGATCGGCTGGAGCAGGTTGATACCCAGGCTCCCTGTGTGGTAACTGTCTGAAGGACCATTATCGATATCCGTGTGGCGTGCGTTGACATCGCCACCAATACTGATGTTGGGCAGCAAGGCGGACATGGCCAGAGGACGCGCCTCTTTACGGGATTCCCTTACGGCGGCGGCTTCACGCAATACCGGATCCTTTTCGAGCGCCATATTGAGCACTTGCAGCAGATCCTCGGCACTGCTCACTTGCGAAATCAATGCCAGCAGGGAAGCAATCAGTATCTTTTTCATTGGCTGTTTTCCACTTTTCCGGAAACCATGGGCCCTACGATCAACTGCGGGTCCAGTCGTTTTCCGCGTAGATTCATGCGCCAGTCCAGATGTGGCCCGGTAACCCGGCCAGTGGCGCCCATTTTGGCAACAATCTGCCCTTTCTTCACAACCTGTCCTTTCTCGACCAGTATCTTGCTCAGGTGCAGAAAGGTGGATGATAACCCATGTCCATGGTCCATGATCAGCGTACCTCCGGAATAGAACATGTCCGGGTGCGCCAGAGTCACGATTCCATCCGCCGGTGCACGTACCGGCGTACCCACCGGGCCGGCAATATCCACACCGTAGTGGGGCCATTTCGGCTTGCCATTGAGAATCCGCTGGCTGCCATAGACACCACTGATTCTACCCCTTACCGGCCAATCGAAACCATGTAAAAAATCAAGGCGTTCGTCGATTCTTGCCCGGGCTGCTTTCACGGCAATACGATCCGCCTTGATGCGCTTGAGATCTTCCTCCCTGGGAGTGACCTTGCGCGGCGGCAAACCATCGATACGCTGGATATCGAATTTACGCTGGGTGATCTTCAGGACATGTTTTTCCTGAGTGCCGTCAGGAAGATGGATCACCAGGGTGGACTCCGCCGGGGCATCCCGGGTGAACCCCATGAGAAAATCTCCGTTGGGTGATACCGGCAGCTTCTCCCCATCCTGAAAAACCTCGGCCCCCGGTTCAGTCTTGGCGAAGATCAGCCCTCCCTGGGTGAACTTGCCATGGAATTGCACGGAAGCCCCGCTCATCGCAGACAGCAGAAACAGGAACAGAGAAAGGACAGTACGCATGAGTGTTCAATCCGGATACGGAGATAAAGAAATCATTTTAACAAAACTTGCCTGGATCAAGGGGGCGGAGTCCAATCAGCATGGTTCATTTGATTGCGCAACAAGCTATCCCGATTTGACTCCGACACCGATCATATCCTGATAAAATCACCCGATGAATTCATCCGGACCGCAGCATGACGTACGCTCCACCCCCTATTCCTGGGGAGAAGTCATGCGTATGGTGCTTTCCCATCGCAAAGAGCTGTTCAGCGCCAACATCATCGCAGTGCTCGGCACCCTGGCAGCGGTGCCGGTTCCCCTGCTAATGCCTTTGCTGGTGGACGAGGTGCTGCTGCACAAGCCGGGTACGCTCACGGCCTGGGGGCAGCGCCTGTTTCCCGACAGCTGGCAGGGACCGGTGCTCTATATCATTGGGGTGCTGTTCCTTACCCTGATCCTGCGCATGCTGGCCCTGGTATTCAATGTCTGGCAGGTGCGCCAGTTCACGCGCATATCCAAGGATGTAATCTTCCGCATTCGCCGGGATCTGCTCAACCGGCTGCAGTATTTCTCCATGGCGGAATACGAAGTGCTGGGTTCCAGCACCGTGGCCTCCCACCTGGTGACGGATCTGGATGCCGTGGATCAGTTTGTGAGCAACTCCACCAGCAAGTTCATCGTCGCCCTACTCACGGTCATGGGCACCGCCGCAGTGCTGCTGTGGATGCATTGGCAGCTGGCCCTGTTCATCCTCCTGCTCAATCCCGTGGTGATATGGTTCACCACTCTGTTCGGACGAAAGGTGAAAATGCTCAAGGCGCGGGAAAACCGCGCCTGGCAGGCATTCCAGGAAGCCCTGTCAGAAACCCTGGACGCCATCGAGCAGATCCGCGCCAGCAACCGGGAACGCCACTACATCCGCCGCATCATCGACAAGGCAGACCGTATCCGCAGCAGCTCCGCCAGCTTTGCCTGGAAAAGCGATGCCGCCAACCGCCTGTCATTTCTCGTATTTCTGTTCGGTTTCGATATCTTCCGCACTGTGAGCATGTTCATGGTGCTCTATTCTGACCTGAGCATCGGCGAGATGCTGGCGGTGTTCGCCTATCTTTGGTTCATGATGGGGCCGGTGCAGGAGCTGCTCAACATCCAGTATGCCTACCACGCCGCCCGCGCTGCCCTGGGACGCATCAACGAACTGGTGGATGTGCAACTGGAGCCCAATTTCCCACATGAAGCAAACCCCTTTGCAGGAAAGGAAACGGTTTCCATACAGATGCGCGACATCGGTTTTTCCTACGGTGAAGGGCCACCCATATTGCGGGACGTGAACCTCAACATCGCCGCCGGTGAAAAGGTCGCCCTGGTGGGCGCCAGCGGGGGCGGCAAGAGCACCCTGGTGAAAATCGTCCTGGGACTGTATCTGCCCAACCGCGGCTGTGTATGCTTCGACGAAGTGCCGGTGACCAAGATCGGCCTGGACGTGGTGCGCGCCAATGTGGCCACGGTATTGCAACACCCGGCCCTGCTCAATGACAGTGTGCGCATGAACATCACCCTGGGCGCAGACATCCCCGAGAACAAGCTGTGGCAGGCCCTGGAAATCGCCCAGTTGCGCGAGGTGATGGAAAAGCTGCCCCAGGGTCTGGACACCCTCATTGGCCGCAACGGCGTACGCCTGTCCGGCGGTCAGCGCCAACGCCTGGCGGTGGCACGCATGATTCTCAGCGATCCCAGGGTGGTCATTCTGGACGAGGCTACCTCCGCCCTGGATACCGACACCGAAACCCGACTGCACGCAGCACTGTCAGACTTCCTGAAAAACCGCACCACTCTCATCATCGCTCACCGCCTCAGCGCAGTGAAGCAGGCCAACCGGGTACTGGTATTCGAGGATGGGCGCATCGTGGAACAGGGCAGCCACGATGAGCTGATACGCGAAGCCGGGCTGTATGCCAGCCTGTACGGCAGGCAGGAACCCCCGGGGTGAACAGCGCGGCTACTGCTTGGCCATGATGGACATGCGCACCAGCTCGGCCAGGGACGACGCCTTCATCTTGTCCATGACCTTGGCCCGGTGGGCTTCCACGGTCTTGGCAGAAACCCCCAAAGCGCTGGCGATCTCCTTGTTGGATTTCCCCGCGGTGACCATATCCATGACTTCGTGTTCCCGGGGCGTCAGTGTGGCCAGGCAGGCGGCCAGCTCAGCGCGCAGCGTCTGCTCCTGACGCTGGCGTTCGTCCACGGCCAAGGCATTGCGGATGGCGTCCAGCAGCAGTTCGTCATTAAAGGGTTTTTCGATGAAATCAATGGCGCCTTCCTTCATGGCGCGCACGGACATGGGCACATCACCATGGCCGGTGATGATGATCACGGGAATGGTGATCTCGTGGCGGCGCAGGTATTCCTGCAGTTCCAGGCCACCCATGCCAGGCATGCGCACGTCCAGCAACAGACAGCCGGAACGGCCAGGGTAATAGGCTTCCAGAAAGGCTTCCGCCGACGCATAGCATTCCACCGGCAGATCCACTGACTCGATCAGCCATTGCAGGGAACTGCGCATGGCTTCATCGTCATCCACGACAAAAACCGTGGGGCGGGGCGCATTTCTGTTTCCATTCTCGTTCATTCCAGAACCTCGGGTATGAGCAGCGCTCAGTGTGGCGCAATCCCAGCCCTCCGGTCAACCGGATGCACGGGTTTCATGACGCAATGCTCTCTAAGACTGCACCGCTCATAGGCAGTTCAATGGTGAAGACAGAGCCTTTTCCAGGCAGGGAATCCGCACGGATTCTCCCCTTGTGTTCTGCAATGATGGTCTGGCTGATGGACAGGCCCATGCCCATCCCCGTCTTCTTGGTGCTGAAGAAAGGATCGAACAGATGCTTCAGGTCTTCCGCGGAAATACCGCTGCCATTGTCCTCAACTCTGATATAGGCATCCCGGGATGAGCTGACACCGGTCTCTATGATCAGCCGGCGTTCCTCCACGGGCTGGGCCTGCAGAGCATCCAGAGCGTTGCGCAACAGGTTGAGTACCACCTGTTCGATCTGCACCGGGTCCACCCAGGCCAGCACCGGTTGCTGGCTGAGATTGAACTCCATGGCAATCCGCAGTTGTTGCCGGTCATGGGCAATGAGGGCGCAGGCATCTTTCACCAGGGCATTGAGATCTGCTTTTTCGCGCACGGGTTGCTGACGGGTGACCATGCTGCGCAGGCGCTTGATGATTTCACCGGCACGGCTGGCCTGCTGGGATATCTGCTCCATGGCGGTGATCAGCTCTTCCTTCTCCCCCATACCCAGGCGGATGCGCCGGCTGCAGCCCTTGGCGAAATTGACGATGGCAGACAGGGGCTGATTCAGCTCATGGGCGATGCCCGTGGCCATTTCACCCATGGTGCTCAGGCGGGATACGTGGATCAGCTCGTTCTGGCGGTGACGGGCTTCTTCCTCGGCACGCCGCACGGCGGTAATATCCCGGCCATAGATGTTCACGTAACCGAGGCTGGCCACCGGCGCGAGCAACAGAGAGAAAATGCCGTCCCGGGTTTCCACTTCCACCTCCCTGGCCCTGCCCTGCTCCAGCACCTGTTCCACCAGGCGCTTCCAGAAAATGGGTACGGTCTGCATGCGTTTGCAACCCCAGTATTCCAGCAGGCCATCACTGGCCTTGTTGGCATAGATAACCACCCCCGGCTGATTGATGCGCAGCACCGGCAAGGGGCTTTCCCCGGGAAAAGCCGCCAGGCTGGTGATTTCCTGGGCCTGGCGCTTGCGCTCGGAAATATCCCGGATATATGTGGTGAAGAACAAATGATCCTCCAGCATCACCGGTTTGATAGCCACTTCCACGGGAAACAGGCGTCCATCCTTGCTGCGCGCCGTAAGGGTGCGCAGTACCGGCGGCGTCTCGGGTTCGGTTTCCTCCAGACAATCATAGAGCTGGGCGTTGAAGGCCTGGCGCGAGCCCTTGTCAAACACCAGTTCATCCAGGGAGTGCCCCAGGGCTTCTTCCCGGCGGTAGCCAAACGTCTTTTCCGCCGTGGGGTTGAAATCCACGATATGCCCGGCCTGGTCGATGGTGACGATAGGGTCCAGGGAGGCATCCAGCACTGCGGTCTTCAGGGCCTCGCGCTCCTGGATCTCTGCGGTGTAGCGGGCACGCATCTCTTCTCTGGCCTTCATCACCGCCTGGGTGAAGCTGCGGATCCAGTCCTCCATGATGAGCAGCTGGTTACCCCCCCGGGGCGTGGGATGTTCGATGTGCAGGGCGCGGCTGGAGAAATTCGCCACTCTTCTCAGGAGCCGGTTGATGCGGCTGGACACCAGGATGAACAGCAACACGAAGATCAGACCCACGATGGCCGCGCCGGTGAGACGGTGGCGGCGTTCCACGGCGATGATGCTCTGGCGGGTGGCCTCTACCACATCCCGGGAGATCAGAGTAGCAAACAGCAGGTTGACGGGAGAGTTGCCATACTCGAAAAAGGACTGGGCCGTAATCACATAATCAGACTCCAGATCCTTTATCATGGCGCCCACCAGGACCTCGCTGCTGTGGCTTGCCGCCAGTATCGACTGACTCTCTCCATCCACCAGGGCCACAGTGGTTTCCGAAGTGCTGGCGCGCTGCTGCGAGGCATCCAGAAAGGCGCCATCGATACGCACCAGCAACACCAGGGAGCCCATAAGGTTGTAGCTGGCATCCTCCACAGGTTCGGCAATGAGCATGTACAGCTTGCCATCCAGACGGGTGATATAAGCGGTCTGGCGCGTATCCGCCAGGGCATGCTGGAGCTCGGAAGCGGTCTCCCTGGGCAAAGGCTGATCTCCCAGCTGATAAACCTCCCGGATCTGCCCTTCCACATCCGTGAGCAGTGCATGACTGGGTTTTACCGGCAGGCCGTCTATGGCCGAGGCCGGCAACCATACAGGGGGGTTCTTCCGGTACAGGCGGGGTTCTTTGTCGTCATCATTGGCGAACCAGAATACCGGTTCCAGATAATCCGCCATGCGCCGGTGACTGGCCAGCAGGCGGGTAGTGTTCACATAGGACTGGGTGAAGCTATCGAAGCGCGCCAGAGACTCGCTGGCCCGGGTTTCCAACTGCCCCTGCAGCTCCTTGTCGAAGATATTGCCGATGGCCCGGGTTTGTATGGGATCGATAACGATCCACATGGCCGCTGCCGTGAGCAGGCCGAACAGGGCCGCCAGCACCGGCATGGGCACCCGGCGCAGCAGGTTTCGCAGATAGGCTCGGCGGGGTCTATGCATGGCCTAATACTACCAGACCCGGTAAACTTGTCCTCATGAGCGAAAACCGAGCCGATCTGAGCAACGCCGCCCTTCCCGGCCTGTTCCGCCGCCTGGCAGCCATACTCTACGACAGCGTTCTGGTGCTGGCGCTGATGGCGGCGGCATTTACCTTGGTGTATCTACCCCTGGCCCTGGGTCTGGGACTGGAAGACCTGCGCCAGTACCCACTCTATCAGCATCTCATGTTCATATGGATGCTTGTGGTAGGCATCAGCTTTCATCTCTGGTTCTGGACCCACGGCGGCCAGACTCTGGGCATGCGCGCTTGGCGCCTGAGACTGTTCTCGGCCGATGGCGCCCCGGTCAGTCTGAAACAGGCTCTGATCCGTTATGCCGTGGCCATCCTCTCCGTTGCCGCCGCAGGCCTGGGCTTCCTGTGGATACTCTGGGACAAGGACAAACGCGCCTGGCACGACCTGGCCTCGGGCACCCGGCTGGTGCTGGTGAACCCCAACATCTCATGAACAGGAATTACCGTCTGCTGGCCTTCTTTCTGCTGCTGCCAGCATTTGCCGCCCTGGCTACACCGGTGAGTATCGACGACGACAGCTGGAAACATCCTGTGATACGTCCTTTGCCCCCTATCGATGATGGGCGATCCCTGGTGCCGGTGCCCCGAACACCCTCACCTGGCGTCAGCATCACCGAAGGCGACGACTGGCGTCTTCCGTCCTGGAGCCAGCCCCTGGACGATCTGCGCTTCTATTCCGAAGAAAGTTCCAGCGCCGATCATGTGAACGTGCATGTCATCGACATCACCTGGCGCCAGATCAATCCGTCCCCGGGCGTGTTTTCCATGACAGACAGCGGCAGCGCTGCGGGCATGAGCTTCCCTTCCCTGCAGGACCAACTGGCCTTGGACGGCAGCTACTGGTTGCGCATCTGGGTGACCGGAGAAGACTGGGCCCCCGCCTGGGTCAAGAGCGACTGCGGCATCACCACCACCTGGCTGGATCATGACGGCCAGGCCAGGCACCTGCCCATCTGGAACCCATGTGTCTGGGGGCATGTAAAAACCATGTTCCGCCAGCTGTTCCTGGGCTGGAATCTCATCAGCGACCCGGAGATGCTGTTCGTGCAGGTACCCGGTGGTTTCTACTACACAGAATTCGATTTTGATATCCCTTTCAAGGCCGCCGCCAGCGGTGATCTGGACTTCGCCACCTTCGACAGCTGGTTCCACCAGGCCATGTCAGAGCTGGTGGCTATCGCCAACGGGGAGAACAGCAACGCCAGTGACGACTATGCCTGGAAGCTGGTGTACACCGGCGAAGACTATCCGTTCGACACTACCTGGAACGGCGCCACCAACCTCTTCGCCCGGGATGCGGTCCAGGCCGGCATGGGCATACGCAACGGCATCACCGAGCTGTTCAACTTCCACCTCAACCACACCCCCGCCTACGGCGCCGCCATTGGCCAGGACGGCCACATCGTCATCGACGAGAGCTGGCCTCTGCTGCGGGACAAGCGCGTCATTGGCGCCGAGAACGAATGCTACAACGCCTGCGGCTATCATGTTTCAGACCTGTACTACAGCATCCGCCTGTCCAACCTCAAAGCCCTGCAGATGCGCACCAAACGCCTCTACGTGGTGCCCCAGGACAGTTACCTGTCCAGCTATCCGGAACACTGGAACTGGGTACGCCATGAACTGGGAAAGCAGCGCGAAGATGCCCCGGACGCCTGGGTGGCCCTGCGCACGGCTCAGGACAAGTACTGGATAGACGACGACAGCCATACCTGGAACGGCGCCCCCTGGGTGCGCAACCTGGAACGCTGGCTGGTACAGAAGGACGTGGGCAGCGATGGCATGACCCGGCGCGGCACCGACCACCGGGTGAACGAAGTGGATGCCGACAATGGTGAATCCTGGGAAGGCCGCCAGACGGATCACACCTCAGGTCAGGATTATTTCTATTTCTTCGTGGACGATGTATTCGCCAACGACCCCGGCCAGCAGTGGCAACTGAAGGTCACCTACGTGGACGCGGGCAGCAGCAGCTGGCGGGTGGAATACGCCAACAGCAGCTCGCTGTTGGAAAGCGATCCCGTGCCTCGCGCCAACAGCGGCCTGGTGAAAACCGCCACCATCGACCTGCCCAACGCCCGGTTCAGCAACGGCCTGGCCAACCAGGCCGACTTCCGCATCTACAATGGCGGCAGCGAAGACCTGGAGATTCGTTTCGTGCGACTGGTCAAACTCAAGCCGCCGGCTATTCAAATCGTCTTCACCGACGGCTTTGAGTCGCCCTGAGGTTCAGGCGGCAGTGCTTGCCCGCCGCCGGGAGCGCTGCTGGCGGGGCTTGGCGTTGCGGTTGCCATTCGCGGGCCCCGCGGGACGGCCCCGCCCACGCCCGCCCCTGCCCCGGCCACCACCAGGCTTCCCGGAGCGACCACCCTTGCCACCCCGGCCGTTCTGTATGGGCTCGGCCTTGATGGAAGGGTCCGGCTCGTAACCTTCCAGCACCACGCTGGGTACCGGTTTTTTCAGTAGGCGTTCGATGTCCCTGAGCAGCTTGTGCTCGTCCACGCAGACCAGGGAAACGGCTTCACCCTCGTTTCCGGCGCGGCCGGTGCGGCCGATGCGGTGTACATAGTCCTCGGGCACATTGGGCAGTTCGAAGTTCACCACATGGGGCAGCTGGTCGATGTCCAGGCCCCGGGCGGCGATATCCGTGGCCACCAGCACCCGCACGTCGCCCTTCTTGAATCCCGCCAGAGCCCGGGTGCGGGCGCCCTGGCTCTTGTTGCCATGAATGGCGGCAGCGGTGAGGCCGTCCTTCTCCAGCTGCTGGGCCAGGCGGTTGGCGCCGTGCTTGGTGCGGGTGAACACCAGCACCTGACGCCAGTTCCGCGATCCTATGAGGTGGCTCAGAAGCTCGCGCTTGCGGCGCTTGTCCACAGGATGCACCACCTGCGCGATACGCTCGGCGGTCGTGTTGCGCTGCGCCACTTCGATGAGTTCGGGCTGATTCAGAAGGCGGTGCGCCAGCTCCTTGATCTCCCTAGAGAAGGTGGCGGAGAACAGCAGATTCTGCCGCTGGCTGTTGTCCGGCAGCAAAGCCAGCACCTTGCGGATATCATGGATGAAACCCATGTCCAGCATACGGTCGGCCTCGTCCAGCACCAGGATTTCCACCTGGGAAAGATCCACGGTCTTCTGGCTCACGTGATCCAGCAGGCGGCCGGGCGTGGCCACCAGCACGTCCACGCCCCGGCGCAGCTTTTCGATCTGCGGATTGATCTTCACCCCGCCAAACACCACGGCGGAACGCAGGTGCAGGTGGCGTCCATAGGTTTCCACGCTTTCGCCTACCTGGGCGGCCAGTTCACGGGTGGGAGTGAGCACCAGGGTGCGCACTGGACGTTTGCCCTTGGGCAGGGGTCTCTCACTCAGGCGCTGGAGCAGCGGCAGAGTGAAGCCCGCGGTCTTACCCGTGCCCGTCTGGGCGCCAGCCATGACGTCCTTTCCCTGAAGGATCACGGGAATGGCTTTTTTCTGGATGGGAGTGGGTTCAGTGTAGCCCTGGTCGCTCACGGCGCGCAGGAGTTCGGCCCTCAGGCCGAGAGTATCAAATGACATGGGATAGTAGTTTCCAGTCTTGCCCTCTCTGCCATATAGACAGGAGCCGGTTCGGGCTGGATAAGGGTTTCTTTCAAAGCAGAGTGCTCAAGAAATTCCGCGCGAAAATCGCATGAACGCCAACCGGAAAGGCGTTCGAGAAGGCGGCAGTGTAACAGAAGCCGCTGCCCCTGGCCACACTCCTGGTGACGGAAAACCCCATATTCGCAGGCGGACTTCAGTCCATCAGTCCAACAACAACGGTCTCGACTGAGCAGTATGGGGCCGAAGCCCCATCTTCTGACGCGGATATTGCCATTGCCAGGGGTATGACGGACCCATGAAAGTCAATGCTATTAGAGTTTGGCCGCACGTAACAAGACAAGAGCATTTTGTCAGCTGCCATCAACGGCGCTACAATTCCCACTCACGGGTGTCAGAAAAATCACAAGAAAACCCATTAGCACAGGCTGACTGCCAATCAATAACCTTTCTGATCCTGAACCCCTGGGAAATCAGCTGCCACTTCTGCGATAAACTTGAACACTGACAATAAAGCACTGTCAACGCCCCCGGCACACATCGGCCTGTTGTTGCTGTTGTGGCTCGCGCTATTGCTGGTCAGTCTGTTCCTCCGTCCCCTGTTCCCCGTGGATGAAACGCGCTATGCCTCGATTGCCTGGGACATGTGGCTGCACGGCAATTATCTCGTGCCCCATCTAAACGGATTTCCCTATTCCCACAAGCCTCCCCTGCTGTTCTGGCTGGTCGATCTGGGCTGGTGGTTGTTCGGCGTCAACAACATATGGCCGCGCCTCATTTCCCCCTTGTTCTCACTCGGCTGCCTGTACCTGACCTACCGGCTGGCAAGACATGTATGGCCCGACCGGCCAGGCATTGCGGTGGACGCCACCTGGATGCTGTTCGGCACCTTATTCTGGCTCATTTTCTACCCTCTGATGCAGTTCGACCTGATGCTGCTGTTCAGCAGCCTGCTGGGCATGCTGGCGCTCTGGAAGGCCGGCCAGAACCAGTCACGCGGGTGGTGGCTGTTAACCCTGGCCTTGGGACTGGGCCTGCTCAGCAAGGGACCGGTGATATTGCTGCACCTGCTGCCGGCTGCGCTGCTTGCCCCCCTGTGGGCGACGTCCTACGAAGCCGGTTGGAGCAGATGGTACCTGAGGCTGCTGATGTGCCTGCTGGGGGGCATCGTCATGGTACTGACCTGGGCCATTCCCGCTGCCATCAGCGGTGGCGAGGCTTACAGAAACGCCATCTTCTGGGGACAAACGGCCCACCGGGTAGTTAATTCCTTTGCCCATAAGCAACCCTGGTGGTGGTATCTGCCCATGCTGCCCGTCATGTTGTTTCCCTGGGCAATCTGGCCACGCTGGTGGCGCACTTTCTCTGCCTGGCCACTGGGGAAGAGCAATTTCCGGAAATACCCGGTATTGCGTTTTCTTGCCAGCTGGATACTGCCTACATTCATTTTGTTCAGCCTGGTCAGCGCCAAACAGATCAAATACCTGCTGCCCATCCTCCCTGCCATTGCCATCCTCATGGCCTGGATGATCAACCAGTATGCGGACAGGAGAAAAACCCGGCGTTTCGATTTTGCCGCGTTCCTGCTGACGGCATGGGGGGTACTGCTGGCGGCCTTGCCATTTCTTCCCCCCCAGGAAAAATTGTACTGGATTCAGAATATCTCCCCCTGGTGGGGAGCCGTGCTGATTCTTCTGGGCATTGCCGCAGGGTTGTGGAAGGCATGGCTGCCGAAACAGGATATCCTCAGAATTGCCACTGCTTCGGTCATCATAAGCTTCTTTTCCCACTTCGCACTGCTGAATGCAGCGGTTGGTTCCTATGATTTGCGGCCCCTGAGCCAGTTGCTCAAACAGCTTCAGGACAAGGGGAGCGATATTGCCTACGTGGGGAAATACCAGGAAGAATTCGGATTTCTCGGCCGCCTGGAAAACCCCGTGCGACAACTGTTCCGTTCTGAAGCCAAAGACTGGGCAGAGGGGCATCCCCAGGCCTACATGGTGGTATACGACAAGAAGCAAAGAATCTCACCGGACCAGGCCCTTTTCAGCCAGGATTATCATGGCCGCAGAAATTCCCTGAAAGTGTTGACCACGGAGAAATACCTGAAAATACACTACTGACCCGGTGACAAGGCATACATCAGACGTTTGCCTTTGGGCAGGCCGGAAAGGCGTTCGAGAAGGTGGCAGTTCTATATAGAAGCGCCTGATATATACTGGCTTATCTTCAATTTCCGATCCCGAGACTTTCATGCCCATCCAAACCATCTGGGTCGATGCCGACGCCTGCCCGGTCGTCATCAAGGAAATTCTTTACCGGGCCGCCAACCGGCGGAAGCTTCCCCTGGTGCTGGTGGCCAACCAGCCCCTGCAGACACCCCCTTCCCGGCACATACGCAGTGTGCAGGTAGCTGCCGGTTTTGACGTGGCGGACAACTATATCGTGCAGCAAAGTCAGGCGGGGGACCTGGTCATCACAGCAGATATCCCTCTCGCCGATGAAATCATTCTCAAGGGCTGCACAGCCCTCAATCCCCGGGGAGAACTCTACACCCGGGAGAACATCCGCCAGCGCCTGAATATGCGCGATTTCATGGAAACCCTACGCAGCAGCGGCATCCAGACCGGTGGCCCGCCGCCCCTGGACCAGCGGGACCGGCAGGCCTTCGCCAACCAGCTTGACCGGCTGTTGCAGAAAAACCAGAGGGAATAAATCGGCTGGCCGGGGCATCCTCCCTAAGATAACCACAGGAGGAGACCCAATGAAACAACCGATTTCCATCAAGGCCGGCCTGCTGCTGGCCGCCAGCGCCTGGCTGTTTTCCGGCGCCCCGGCCCTTGCAGTGAAAGATGCCGGCCACAGCAAGGACTACCGTACATTCCATGCCAATGGTCAGATCGATTTTGGCCGCATAGGCGATTCTTATGATGCCGACCTGAGCATGTATCTGGCCGGCAACCAGTTCATGGTCATGAAGGAATTGATCCAGGATTTCCAGAAACACCACCCCGACATAAAGCGGATCTTCGTGGAAACTATCCCGCCAGGACAGATCCTCAAGGGTCAGCTGCTCAAACAGGGCAGTATCGAAGGCCAGAAGATCGCCATGAATCCCGACCTGTACGCCAGCGTCAACCTGGGACACCTGAAGAAGCTCAAAGCCAAAGGGCGCATGGACAAATACATGATCTACACCCACAACAAGCTGGAACTCATGGTGGCCAGGGGCAACCCCAAAGGCATAAAGGGGCCGAAGGATCTGGCGCGGGACGACCTGGTGCAGTCCCATCCCAATCCCCTGACCGAAGGCATCTTCAAGTTCTACGGCGCGGAAATGCTCAAGGATCTGGGGCTGTATGAAAAAGTAACCGGCAATGCCCAGTGCAAAAGCTGCTGGGCGGTGCCCGGCAAAACCTGGTTCACCCAGCGTCACCACCGGGAAACCCCACAGCGCATCGAGGAAGGCAAGGCCGACGTAGGCATTGTCTGGACAACGGAAATTGCCCATGCCAAAGCCACGGGACGTCACATCGAGGGCGTTCCCATTCCCGCGCCCTACAACAAACAGGACAAGGTTGGCTATGCCATCGGCATGCTCAAGGATGGACGCCAGCCAGGCAATGCTCAGGTATTTCTTGATTATCTTGCATCCGCCAACGCACAGAGTATTTACGCAAAATATGGATTCGTCAGCGCCTCTGCGGATGAACTGGCGCTCAAACCTATTCCTTGACCGATTGTCCTCACTCTGACCCTCTCCCCAGCCCTCCCCCGTTCACGGGGGAGGGAGATTTGGGAAGTTTTTCCATATTAGCGCTGGTGGGACTGAAGTCTGATCTGCCCAGCATATCGGAACTGCAGGCTGTTCAGTCCAGAACCGCGATTTCCATGCGATGGGTGGCCTCGGGATTGTCCGGCGAGGGTCCTTGAGTGAGAACCGCCACGCCGGAGCGGTATCCCTGTTCCCGCAGCCAATCCCGACAGAAGGGCGTCCAGTCGGGATATTCTTTCTCCACATGCACTGGATGCACGCCCCGGGAAAACTGCAGGTTCTGGCAGGTGGCCTGGTCGGTGCTGAAAGCCGTTATCCATACCGGCAGGCGATAGCGGGCAATGTTTCTCGCCGTGCAGCCGGAGCGGGTGGGCACAATAACCGCCAGGGGAGCCAGAGCCGCCACCGCCTGCTGTACACAATGGGAAATCAAGTCCACCGTGACTGTTTTGCCAAACGCACTTTTCTCCAGCTGGCGCACGTCCCTGGGCATACCGGCTTCCGTATCCCTGGCGATACGCGCCAGCATGGCCACGGACTCCACGGGATAGCGCCCCACGGCCGATTCCGCGGAAAGCATGACGGCATCCGTGCCGTCCAGGATGGCATTGGCGACATCCGTGGCTTCGGCACGAGTGGGCAGGCGGTGCACGATCATGGATTCGAGCATCTGGGTTGCCGTAATTACAGGCTTGCCCCGCAGATTGGCCTTGTACATGAGCTCCTTCTGCACCATGGCGATACCGGAGATGGGAATTTCCACGCCCAGATCGCCCCGGGCGATCATGAGGCCATCGGACACATCCAGTATCTTGTCCAGCTCATCGAGAGCGCCCTTGCGTTCGATCTTGGCGATGACAAAAGCTTTGCGCCCCATCTCTTCCATAGCCTCACGCAGATCACTGACATCCCTGGCCGAGGCCACGAAAGACTGGCTCACCGCGTCCACTCCCTGTGAAAGCGCGAATTCCAGGCATTCCCGGTCATGGGGCGTAAAGGCGCTGAAACCCAGATCCACTCCCGGCAGATTCAGCCCCTTGCGCGAAGACAACTCTCCTCCGGCATGCACTTCGCAGAGTACATCCTCGCCCTGAATACTGATCACTTCCAGGGAAATCAGCCCGTCATTGAGAAACAGCCGCGTCCCCGGCTGCACGATGGAAGGCAATTCAGGCAAGGTCACAGACACCCGGTGGGCGTCACCCAGGATCGACTCCGTGGTGAGAATGATGCGGTCTCCCCGGACCAGCTCCACGGTGTCGCGCATTTCACCAATACGGATCTTGGGTCCTGGAAGATCAGCCATGATGGCAAGGCGCCTGCCAGTGGCCTTGGCCGCCTGGCGCAACAAGCGGATGTTTCTGCCATGGGTATCGAAATCCCCGTGAGAAAAATTCAGGCGCGCCACGTTCATGCCCGCTTCCAGCAGGGCTTGCATGGTTTCCAGAGAATTGGACGCAGGACCAATGGTGGCGACAATACGGGTCTTGTTGGCGGGCGGGTTCACGACTGGTGAGATTCCTGTAGCTTTTGCCGCACAAAATCGATATGCAAGCGCAGGTGGTAAAGCTGATAGGCAAACGACAAGGGCACCACAACGTCGCGCACCTCGCGTTCAAGCTCATCCAGTTTATCAAGATAGACCTGTTTCTCCTGGGTGGATGCCTTGAGGATGTTCCGATCCACTTCCTGCAATTCCTCGTACCAGCGGTAAATACGCGCCCGCATGCGCCAGCGGTACAGAGGCGGCACAACTCTGAACAATGGTAATAACAACCCCAGGAGGGGCAGGATCATGATCTTGGTGCGGTCCAGCAGGGAAGCCGCCCAGAATGGCAGAAAACGCTGCAGGAATGGCGGACCATCCCGGTAAAAGCGTTCCGCTTCCGCGCTCAGGGGGAAGCTGATATGCCGGGGACTGGGAAACTCCCCCTCCCCGCTGAACCAACCAGCATCACGATGCACCTTGTCCAGAACCTGCATCATCAGCGCAACGATGGCCGGGTGCAGATCTTCCTGTATGACCAGTTCCGAGGTTGCTGCCAGCAGATGGATGTCTTTGGACGGGATATTGACCGCCAGATCTTCCGCGCCTTCAGGCAAGGTGAGCTCCACCAGGAAAGGATGCCGCCGCGCATAGGCTGTCGCCCGTTGAATGTTTACCAGCTTGACCTGGGGATCATGGAGCAGGGAAGCCACCCGTTCGCTCTTGGGCGATGCGACAAAAAACGCCACGTCGATACTGCCCTCATGCAGGCGTCGCGCCGCTTCCCCGGAATCCAGGGAAAGCCGCTGCGCACCATCCAGAGGAATCTGATTCTCCTGCAACAGCAATTCCACCAGCGCCCGGGTTCCCGACCCCTCGGGGCCAATGGCCAGGCGCAGACCTTTCAGATCCGTGAGCCTGTCGATGTCCAGATCCGATCTCTGAAACACCCAAAGGGGTTCATAGTACAAACTGCCCAGGCTTTCGAGGCGCGTGCCCACCTGCCCAGGCTTTGCCACGCCCCCCTGTACGAAAGCCATGTCCACCCGGCCTTCCGACAACAGCCGCAGATTATCCACAGAACCATGGGTATCCACGATCTCCAGGGTGATGCCCTGCCTGGCCAGGAGTTTCTGGTAGCGTCGCGCAAACGCATCGTATGCGCCCCCCGGTTCACCGCTGGCCATGAGAATATGGTCTGGTGGAGCAGGTTTTATATACTGGTAAGCTAGCATAAAACCGATCAGCACCAGCAGTACAAGAGGCCCATAGACCGCCAGCAGTTCCTTCCAACCCTGATTAGTTTTCATAGCTCAGCGCCTGCGCTTCTTTATTGAACAGTTTGAAGAGTGCCGCCGCCTTGTCCAGGCTCTCCTGGTACTCCTCATCCAGACGGGAATCCGCCACGATGCCGCCACCGGCATGATACACCGCCCGCCCCCCGCTCAGCTGCAGGGTGCGTATGGCAATACTGGTGTCCATGTTGCCCTGGCTGTCTATCCAGCCGATACTGCCACAGTATATATCCCTGGGCCCGGCTTCCAGTTCCTGGATGATCTCCATGGCCCGCCGTTTGGGCGCCCCGGTTATGGACCCTCCGGGAAAACAGGCGGCCAGCAGGCTCAAGGCGTCTTCCCCGTCAGCCAGCTTGCCCGTCACCGTACTCACCAGATGATGGACCGTGGGATAGGATTCCACTTTGAACAGTTCTGGCACCTGAATGCTTCCCGGCTCACATACCCGCCCCAGATCATTGCGCATGAGGTCCACGATCATCAGGTTTTCCGCCCGATCCTTGGCGCTTTGAGTCAGCGCCCTGGCCAGGATCCGATCCTGTTCCGGGGTGGCGCCCCGGGGCCGCGTGCCCTTGATGGGACGGGTTCGCACCCGGCCTTTGTTCACCCTGAGAAACTGTTCCGGCGAAGAGCTCAGGATGCTGGCGAAAGGCAATTCCAGTAGTGCGCCGTAAGGTGCGGGATTCTGTTCCCGCATGGCGAGATATAAAGCGAAGGGGTCACCCTCGAAAGACAGGGAAAAGCGCTGGGCGTAGTTCACCTGGTAGCAGTCACCTTCGCGCAGATAGTGCTGAATACGGCGAAAGGCCCGGGCATAGTCGCCTGGGGACGACTGGGCGCTGATGCCTTTGGCGCCAGGCTGAAAGATGTCAGGGGGGTCGGTCTGGGCGGCGGATTCCAAGGCTTGGACGAGGCCTTTGGGGATTCGACCAAGATCCCCGGAAAGCCAGGACTCGCGGGTTTGCAGATCATGCACCAGCACCCAGTCATAGAGCCCCAGGGCCACCTCGGGAAGCTCCCCCGTTACTGGCTCCAACGTCTGCAGACGGCGCCCCAGATCATAGGAAAAGTAGCCCATAGCGCCACCGCCAAATGGCGGTGGAGCGGTATCTGTTCTGCTTTCCACCAGCAGTTCCCTGACAAGCGGCAACACAGGCTCCCGGCTGTGGCGGATACGTCCATCCCGGTATTCCAGAACCGTTGATCCTCCCTGACAGGTCAGACGCACCCGGGGATCTGCGGACAGAATATGGTAACGCCCGCCCTGGGTCAGATACTCGCCACTGCCACTGTCCAGCCAGCAGGGCCAGGGCAGCCGGCGCAAGACCTGATAGAAACGGGGAATGTCTGGAGGAGCGGACAGCAAACAGGTAGGCATAGGGCGCATTTTACCCTATTGCCCACATCCTTGATGATGAAAGGAAACCACCCCTCAGTCCTCTCTCCCCTCGGGGAGAGGGGACATATGAACCTCCCCAACCCACCCCCGCGTGCGGGGAGGGGAAACTGGGATTACGCTTTCATATCATAAGGAAAAAGCGGCGCCGTCCCTGGCGCCAAGGGTGGCTCACTTGTTCAGCAGATTGAAGGCGCGCGTCAGGAACACCGCCATGGCATCTCTCCGCACAGGATCATCCGGGCAGTAGTTGCTGGCATCGCATCCGGAAGTGATGCCTTCCGTGGCCAGCTGCTCGATCCAGGCAGCGGCCCAGTGATCCTGGGGCACGTCAGCAAACATGGTGCCCGTGGCCGGGGGCGGTGAATAGCCGGACCCATGCTCGGAACGCAGCAGGAATACAGCCATCTGATCCCGGTTGACCGTACCGGAAGGACAATAGTTCCCGCCTCCACAACCCGCAGTGATGCCATCAGCATTCAGGCCCTCGATCCAGGCAGCAGCCCAATGGCTGGCGGGCACATCGGCAAAAACCGTACCCGTAGCCGCAGGCGGCATGTAGTCACTGCCATGGATGCCGCGTTCCAGGAACACCGCCATGGCATCCCGCCGGACATCATCACCCGGGCAATAGTTGCTGGCATCACAGCCGGATGTGATGCCGCTGTCCGCCAGCGCCTGTATCCAGGTGTAGGCCCAGTAGCCTAGGGGAACATCCGCAAACAGGGGATCATTGTTCTGGTTGGTTACGGGAAGGTCCTGGATGGTCCGGGTGTCATAGATAGGGTCACTGGAACTGATGGTGAATTGGATGCTGTAAGCCTGGTCACCATCATCATCGTTGTCTTCGACACCAGTGATGGTGACGGTCTGGGGGGTATTCCAGGTTCCCGGCGTGAACACCAGAGTAGAAGGAGATACCTGTCCTTCCTGGAGATTGCTGGAACTTATCTGTATGGTTACGTCCCCCGTGGGTTCATCCTCCAGCACCACGTCGAAAGTGGCGCTGCCGCCGGCCTCTGTGGTCACCAGGCTGCCATTGGGCGTGATGGCCACGCTGGGGACACGCATGACGAAAGTGGCCATATCCCAGTCCGTGGCGTTTTTCAGCCCGCCCGTGAAGGCGATACGATCCTCCTGAATATGCACCCCGACAGCCATGCTTTCGGTGGTTCCGGTAATCAGCTGCTCCCGCAGCAGGGCCCCTGTATCCGCATCCAGGCGCTCCAGGCGGGCGTGCATGAGGCCGGTGGTTTCATCCGTGACCCTGCCGACCACGATGAGAGTATCGGTGACCGGATCCCAGACCAGGTCATTGGGAACAGCATCGGCACCAGAGGTCAGACCGTCATAGGTTCGGGTCCAGAGACGCACCGCGCCGCCGCTGCCGTCACCGCCGGCCGCGTACTTGATAACCACCCACTGATAGTGATGATTGTCGCCGTTGTCCGTCCCTGTGTTCAGCGCGCCCGCCACATACACATCATTGCTGGCGTCCGTGGTCACCTTGCCCGCCCAATCATACAGGCCATTGCCGTCCAGGGTGTCGGACCACAGCAGGGTGGAGCCGCTGGCGTCGTACTTGCGTACATGCCAGTCCAGGTTATTCTGGGAAATGCCAATCCGCCCTGTGGCAATCAGGTTGCCGGCGCTGTCGATGGCCGCGCCAAAGGCCATATCAGCATACAGGTAATCCGATGAATAATCGTAGTACAGGGGAAAACCGCTGGCCACAGTACCCGAGGCATCATGCAGGTACATGACCCAGTCATGTTCCCCATTATTCCATCCATGAAAGGCATCCCCGGCGCTGAACACATTGCCCGCATCATCCACATCCAGGGCATAGGCCGCGTTCCAGGCGCTGCTGGAAGAACCCTCCAGCTTATAGTCCCAGTTGATGGTCTGCCCATCCGGGGACAGGCTCATGATCCAGAAGGCACTGATGTATTGCGGAGAAGCGGCCCAGCTGCCATCCCACTTGCCCGCCAGCACGACACGGTCGTCCGGATCCACCCGCAAGGCATAAAAACGCTCCCTGGAGTCACATTTCTGGATGTTGCAGTTGGTTCCCTCCACGTCTCCTGAATCATACTCCTGGCGCCAGAGCTCATTGCCATCCGGGTCATACTTGAGGACCAGGGCATTGTCATTGTATGGCGTACCGGTCTGGGGCGCATCCACGTTCCCCGCGATCACTACATTTCCCTGGCTGTCGAAGGCTACGCCGTAAGCCAGGTCATTCTTGTCATCGCCACCGTTGCTGTCCAGGAGTTGCTGCCAGACATCAATGCCTACGACACCCACACCCTGGGAAAAGGCCAAGGGTGCCGCCGTCAACAACCCTGCCAATATCGCCCATTGCTTTCGTTTCATGATGATTCTCCTCTCATTTTGGGGTTCTTCGTGGGAAATAAACGAAAACCGGAGGAAAAAGAGCTCATCATTTTTTCTTCCGCTGGGAAAACCAGCGAAAAGGGTGTTACGGAGATCGGTTCAAGACAGGTCGTTCACCAGGGACCGAGCCACGGGGGCCGGAATAGAAGGCAGTTCCACCGAGAGTTCCGGATGGTCCATACCTGCAGCAATAGGTGCCCCATTCTTTGCCGCATCCACCATTGCCGGACTGAGCTCAAAACGCAGAAAATGTACGCTGGATGTTTTTTCTTCGGTGCTGCGTTCCAGATCTTCGTTGGCGACAGGATAGACTTTGTCCAGGTCGCCGACCCGCACCCAGGTCTTTTCTTCGACGCCCACAAGGCGGGCGAGCATGCGCTTACGCTCCTCCACGTCCGGGTACTCGATCATGAAGGTGGCTTTCCAGTTACTGCCGTCTGGAATCAAGGGGTTGTAGGCGTCCAGCTCCTCCTGGATGCCCGCCGCGTCGAAGATCTTTTCGATGCGCAGCATTTCCTGAATCTGGTACTGCATGGTCAGGCGATCCTCGAAATACAGGGCCGCATGATCGTTCAGGCGCACAAGGCGGTTTTTCTTGTGTTCCATGACCCGTTTGCGGAATTCGGGGCGGGCCTGGTCGTATTCCTCCAGGCTCATGAGGTCCTGGCGTGTCAGTTTGTTCATTGCTTTACTCCTGCTGAGATTGTTGGACTGAGGTCCAACCTACAGACTCGTAGGTTGGGCTTCAGCCCGACAAGATTCAGATACCGTAAGCCTTGCGCAACAAGCGCAGGGGATGCTCGGCCTCCTGACCATTGTCCAGGGCATGGGCGATATGATGCCCCGCCATGACGCAGTCGCTGGTCAGGTGATCCGGCTGGAACTGTTCCACCTTGCGCGCCACAGGGCGCACCAGTTTCATGGAGATGGCATGGAACTCCTTCTTCACCGCATAGGTGCCGTCATGGCCGGAACAGCGCTCGATGGCCTGCATTTCGGTGTCCGGCACCAGTTGCAGCAGCTCCCGGGTCTTGTTGCCGATGCGCTGCACCCGCTGGTGACAGGCCACGTGATAGGACACCTTGCCCAGGGAGTGCTTGAAATCCGTGTTCAGCTTGCCGTGTTTGTGACGCAGCATCAGGTATTCGAAGGGATCGTAGACATGATCCCGTACTTTGAGCACGTCTTCATCCTCAGGAAACATCAGGGGCAGTTCCTGCTTGAACATGAGCACGCAGGACGGGATGGGCGCCACGATATCCCAACCATTTTCTATCATCGCTGCCAGCGCCGGAATATTGACTTCCTTTGCCTCTGCAACTGCTTCCAGGTCACCCAGTTCCAGCTTGGGCATGCCGCAGCAGCGTTCTTTCTCCGCGATGGTCACGGGAATACCGTTGTGCTCGAACACGGCCGCCAGATCCTCACCGATATCCGGCTGGTTGTTGTTGCCATAGCAGGTGGCGAACAGGGCCACCTTACCCGTGGTCGGGCCGGCAGCTTCTCCACGGGCATCGGGCTTGGGCCGGATGCGCTTGCGCAGGGACTTGCTGGTGTACTTGGGGATCACAGCGTCCTGATCCACGCCCAGGGTCTTTTCCAGCAGCTTGCGGAATCCACCGTTGGCGTTCATGGCGTTCACCACGCCGGCGACGATGGGAATGCCTGCCAGCTTTGGCACGGTATCCGTGGCGGACAGAATCTTGTCCCGGGTTCTGGCGCCGTGATTCTTGAAATGCACCGCCTTGGCCTGGAGCATCAGGTGAGGAAAATCGATGTTCCACTCGTGGGGCGGCACATAGGGGCATTTGGTGAGAAAGCAAAGATCACAGAGATAACAGTGATCCACGACTTTCCAGTAATCTTTTTTATCCACGCCATCGACTTCCATGGTGTCGGACTCGTCCACCAGGTCGAACAGCGTAGGAAAGGCATTACAGAGGCTGACGCAGCGGCGGCAGCCGTGGCAGACGTCGAACACGCGCTCCATTTCCGTGAGCAGTTTTTCCTCGCTATAGAAATCAGGATTCTTCCAGTCCACAGGGTGCCGGGTGGGCGCCTCCAGACTGCCTTCACGTTTTTCGCTCATCTGCTGTCTCCTCGAAATGCTGGATTTTGTAGGTTGGACTTCAGTCCAACCAAAGGCGACCGATTGTCGGGCTGAAGCCCGACCTACGCGGAAGGGTGTCGCAAAAGGCGACAGCCGCCGCGATGCAGGGATGCATCGCCATTTTCGATGGCTGTAAGCCATTGAAAATGGAGGAATCGGAAAATCGCATTTTTCCGATTCCGAGTCGTAAAAGTCCAGGGATGGGCTTTTACGACATCAATTTGGGTAAGTCCCTCCCTGGACTTGCAGGACAATCAGCTATCCAGGGCATCCAGGGCCTTCTGGAAACGGTTGGCATGGGAACGCTCGGCCTTGGCCAGGGTCTCGAACCAGTCGGCGATCTCGTCGAAGCCTTCGTCACGGGCATCTTTGGCCATGCCGGGATACATATCGGTGTACTCGTGAGTTTCACCGGCAATAGCTGCCTTGAGGTTGTCGGAAGTACCGCCGATGGGAAGGCCGGTAGCAGGATCACCCACTTCCTCCAGGTATTCCAGGTGGCCGTGAGCATGACCGGTCTCACCTTCTGCGGTGGAGCGGAATACAGCGGCTACGTCGTTGTAGCCTTCCACGTCCGCCTTGGCGGCGAAGTACAGATAACGGCGGTTGGCCTGGGATTCGCCGGCAAAGGCGTCTTTCAGATGCTGTTCGGTTTTTGAACCTTTAAGTGACATGTCAGTTCTCCTTTCTTGGTTTATGTTGGAAACAGGAAGACGGTCCCGGAGATCTCAGCGGGGCGTCTTCATATTCCGGAATGGTCTCGCCATCCTCGAAAGGAACTATAGTTGACGGGGGAAAGATAATTGAAATTGTTTGTTGCAATACCCTTGATAGGCATTGCCTATGGGCCTGTTTTCAGTCCAGGTGCTTGATGCAGCTCAGCTTGCTGGCATGCACGGCCTGGCGCAGCACGTCGATAGCCTGGGGCCGGGGAAAACTTTTGCGCCAGGCCAGGGCCACGATGCGACTGGGATCAGCATCCTGGAAGCGTTTGATGCTCACCAGACGCTGTGAGAAACGGTCGGCCCCGGCGGCGGAACAAGGCAGTATGGTGACGCCCATGCCGCTTGCTACCATGTAGCGTATAGTCTCCAGAGAACTGCCTTCCAGATCGGCGAGCATATCCCCTTCAGCCAGATTGCGTTTGCGCAGGCAATCCGGGCAGATTTCCAGCACCTGGTCCCGGAAACAGTGGCCGGAACCCAGGAGCAGCACTTTTTCCCGGCTGATGTCCTCAATACTCAGCTTGTCCCGCTGATTGAGAGGATGGGAACCCGGCACCAGGGCAACGAAATGCTCTTCGTACAGGGGAACCGTGAGAATGCCATGCTCTTCAAAAGGCAGGGAGATGAGAATGGCGTCCACTTCCCCCTGCTTGAGCTTTTCCGCCAGGACGTGGGTGTAGTTTTCCTCGATGACCAGGGGCATTTGCGGCGCCCGCTGGGCCAGCTCAGATATGAGATGAGGAAAAAGGTAGGGGCCAATGGTATAGATGGCGCCGATGCGCAGGGGCGCGGCCAGCTGGTCCCGGCCATGCTCGACGATCTCCCTGATGACGCCCGCCTCTTCCAGCACCCGCTGGGCCTGGGTCACCACCTGCTCACCCACGGGCGTGACGGTGACCTCGCCCTGGCGCCGCTCGAAAAGCTCCACACCCAGCTCCCGCTCAAGCTTGCGTACCGCCACGCTCAAAGTGGGTTGGCTGATGAAACAGGCTTCCGCCGCTTTGCCAAAATGCCGGGCCCTGGCTACGGCAACGATGTACTTCAGTTCGTTCAGCGTCATGGGCAGAGTGTATCAGAACAGTTGTGATACCAGGAACAGACTCAGCCAAGGCACATAGGTGATGACCAGCAGAGCCAATATGAGCACACCCATCCAGGGCAGGGCCGCCTTGGTGACTTCCCCCAGGCTCATACCGGACAACCCGGCAGCCACGTACAGGTTCAGGCCAACAGGGGGCGTGATCATACCTACTTCCATGTTGGTGGTCATGACGATGCCCAGATGAATGGGATCGATGCCCAGGGAAGTGGCGATGGGATGGAACAAAGGCGCCAGGATGAGCAGGATGGCAGAGGGCTCCATGAAATCTCCGGCAAACCAGAGAATGATGTTCACCATGAGCAGGAACATCCAGGGTTGAGGCTCCGAGGACAACACGGACTGGGCCAGTTCCTGGGGAATGCGCTCCTCGGTGAGTACGTGGGCGAAGATCATGGCGCAGGCAATGATGAACAACAGCATGGAGGTCATTTTGGCTGCTTCCAGCATGACTTCCGGCACCTTGCTGAATCCCATGTCCCTGTGCACGAACAAGGCGATAAAAGCCGAATACACTGCGGCCACGGCCGCCGCTTCCGTTGGCGTGAACACCCCGCCATAGATGCCGCCCACCACGATGAAAATCAGCAGCAGCCCCCAGAAGGCCCGCAGGAAACACCGGAACAGGTGCTTCCATCCCTGCCAGGGCTCGCTGGGAATGTTCATGCGCCGGGCGGCGAACCAGGTTGCGGCCATGAGAAATACGCCCATGAGCACTCCGGGGAGTATGCCGGCAATGAACATCTTGCCCACGGATTCCTCCACCGCATCGGCATATACAATCATGGGGATGGAAGGGGGAATCAGAATCCCCATGCTGCCGGAAGTCGCCACCACTCCCACGGCGAAGCGCTTGTCATAGCCCGCGGCAATCATGCCGGGAATCATGATGGAGCCAATGGCCACC
>JALWRH010000103.1 GCA_026994195.1 Sedimenticola sp.
GACAATGCCCTGCGCGACCAGCTGGTGCCCATCAATCGCAAGTACCCCTTGGAAGAGCTGATTCCCGCCTGCCGGGAGTTTGTGAAGAACGACAAGCGCCGCAAGGTCACCTGGGAGTATGTGATGCTGGACGGCGTCAACGATAGCATCGCCCATGCCAAGGCCCTGATCCGGCTTCTCGAAGGTACGCCGTCCAAGATGAATCTGATTCCCTTCAATCCCTTTCCCGGAACCAGCTACCGGAGCTCACCACCGGAGCGTATCGAGGCTTTCCGGCAAAAGCTCATGAAAGCCGGCATCATGGCCATATTGCGCAAGACCCGGGGCGATGATATCGATGCCGCCTGTGGCCAGTTGGTGGGCAAAGTCAAGGACCGCAGCAGGCGCACCGAAGTTTCCCTGCGCCGTGCGCAACAGGACAGGATGGCGTCATGAAGTCTGTGGGTGTCGTTGTATGGTTGCTGAGCGTCCTGTTGCTGGGAGGCTGCAATCAGGGGCTGGTGCAGGAAGAGAGCGACTCCAGCACCGGTAAGCTGGGAAGCAACAAGCAAAATAATGACGCATCCGATGTCTATGTGAAGCTGGCCTACGAATATCTGCGTCAGGGCGATTACACCAAGGCTCTGAAAAGAGCCAAGAAAGCGGTGACTCAGGGGGAGCACAATGGCAATGCCCATCTGGTGCTGGCCCTGGTGTACGAAACTCTGGGGGAAAACGATTCAGCCAACGCCGCCTACCGCCGCGCCCTGGAGGTCGATCCCCGGAATCCCTATGCTTTGAATGCCTATGGCAGCTACCTGTGCAAGCTGGATGAATACCAGGAATCCCTGCCATATTTCGACAAAGCTTTGCAGAATCCCTTGTATCAGACACCCTGGGTCGCCTTGGCTAATGCCGGTTCCTGCGCCAGAAAGGCGGGTTTGAATGACAAGGCCGAGAAGTATCTGCTGCAAGCTCTGGAACGCAATCCCTCCTACCCCCAGGCCTTGTACCAGATGGCCAAACTGCGTTTTGACCAGGGCAAGTATCTGTCCACCCGCGCTTACCTGGAACGCTACCGGGACGTGGCCCAACCGACGGCAGATTTGTTGTATCTGAGTATTCTCACTGAACGCAAATTGGGAAATGCGCATCAGGAAGGCAGTGATACCCTGTTGCTCAAATCCCGTTTTCCGGACTCTAAACAGGCCCGGGCCCTGGGTAACTGAGCATCGATATGGCAAGCGTAAGAAACCACAAGCGCCACGCAGCAGGGAAGGACCGGAAGAAACCTCAGGCTACGGCTTCAGTGCCATCTCCAGGCGCCCGCCTGCGCCAGGCCAGGGAGGCCATGGGCATGGAGCTTGCCTCCCTTGCTCAGCAGCTGCACTTGAGCAAATCCATGGTAGAGGCGCTGGAAGAGGAAAATTTCGAAGTGCTGCCTGCACGGGTCTTTGTGCGGGGCTATTACCGCAACTATGCCCGCCTGGTGAATGTGCCGGAAGAATCGGTGCTGTCCGAGTTCGAAAAGCGTTGTCCGGAAGGAGAGGACTGCACGGTGCCACCCGCTGTGGCTCAGGGGGTCAAAAAAGAGATTCGCAGCAGCCACGGCCTGGTGCGCCTGGTCAGCTGGCTGGTGGTCATCGCCCTGCTGACAACCTTTGGCTTATGGTGGAAATCCAATCTGGATAAGAAAGAGCAGGCCATGGCATCGGACAATACGACGCTGGCGGAGAATACCTCCTCCAACCCGCCGGCGGCTGCAGCAGCAACACCGGCTGAGGCTGCTGATGACCATCAGGCGCCAGGCACTGAAACCACTGAGCCGCCGTCCCTCCAAACGCCTGACCAGGAAGAGCCAGTTGTACAGGAGCAAACTGCGCCCCAGACCGCTGCCCAGGAAAATACTGAAGCCAGTCCCGAATCCGGGCAAACCGCCATCGCCAGTTTGGAAACACCTGCACCGACAGAACCTGTCGCTGATACGCAGGCCCCCCGCATCGTTCTGTCTTTCAAGGGGGATTGCTGGGTGGATGTACGCGGGGCTAACCGCAGCTTCAAAATCGTGGGCAAGCGCAAAGCCGGAGAGAAGATCGAACTGGCGGGCGAGCCACCCTATAAGATGGTGCTGGGCAACGCGCGTAATGTGAGTGTCCTGGTCAACGGGAAGCCTTATGATCTGGCGCCGCACACGCGGGGCAATGTCGCCAAGTTAACTCTCAACCCAACAAAAGAATAGATGGCCAAGAAGCTTCAGGCAGTAAGGGGGATGCGGGACATCCTCCCCGACCAGACCCCTTTGTGGCAGTTTGTGGAAAACACGGCGCGCCGGGTGTTCCAATCCTATGCCTACCGGGAGATCCGTACGCCGGTACTGGAGATGACCGAGCTGTTCAAGCGCTCTATCGGCGAAGTCACGGACATCGTGGAAAAAGAGATGTACACCTTCGAGGATCGCAATGGCGATTCACTGACCCTGCGTCCTGAGGGCACCGCGGGCTGTGTGCGCGCCTGCATGGAAAATGGCCTGCTGCACAATCAGGTTCAGCGCTTGTGGTATCAGGGCGCCATGTTTCGCCACGAAAGGCCGCAGAAGGGCCGTTACCGCCAGTTCAAGCAGATGGGTCTGGAAGCCTATGGCATGGCCGGGCCGGACATCGATCTGGAAGTCATCCTGGTAACCGCCCGTCTATGGCAAGCCCTGGGCATCCCCGGTCTGGAGCTGCAGATCAATACCCTGGGTACGCTGGAGGAACGCAAGGCTTACCGCGCACGCCTGGTGGAGTATCTGCAGGCGCATCGTAACCAGCTGGACGAAGACAGCCTGCGCCGTCTGGAGAGCAACCCCCTGCGGGTGCTGGATTCCAAGAATCCCCAGTTGGCGGAACTCATTGCTGGGGCGCCATCGCTCATGGATGATCTGGGAGAAACCTCCCGGGCGCATTTCGAGGTCATCACCTCGGGCCTGGAGGCGGCGGGCGTGGACTATGTGCTCAACACCCGTCTGGTACGGGGGTTGGATTACTACTCCCGCACCGTGTTCGAATGGGTTACGGACCTTCTCGGTGCCCAGGGTACGGTGTGTGCCGGTGGCCGCTATGACGGGCTGGTGGAGCAACTGGGCGGCAAGCCGGTTCCTGCCATCGGTTTCGGTATGGGGGTGGATCGGGTAGTGGCGGTACTGGAGGCCCTGGATTCTGCTCGCCGTGAGGGTGATCCCCACGCCTATATGGTGCTCGTGGGAGAGAACGTGCAGAGCCCCGGCCTGGTGCTGGCGGAACGCCTGCGCAATGCCTTGCCCGGGTTGAGGTTGCAGGTAAACTGTGGTGGTGGAAGTTTCAAGTCCCAGTTCAAGAAAGCTGATAAGAGTGGCGCCCGCCTGGCATTGATCCTGGGCGAAGACGAATTGAACAACCGGCAGGCCGGCGTCAAATGGCTGCGTGAGCAACGGGAACAGATTTCCCTGGGTCACGACGAGCTGGCGGATTTTCTGAAAAACATGATTGGAGATTGATCAAGTGAGTACCTATCAGACGGAAGAAGAACAGGTCGAAGCCATCAAGAAATGGTGGAAGGAAAACGGCAAGGCCGCTATTGGTGGCATTGTCCTGGGCCTGGCGGTAGTTGGTGGCGGCAAAGGCTGGATTGAGTATCAGCGGGTGCAGGCCGAGAATGCTTCAGCGAACTACGAAGGTTTTGCCATGGCAGCGCGCAGTGGTGATCTGGAAAAAGCCGTACAGCGTGGGGAAGCCCTGATCAATGCATACAAGGATTCCACCTACGCCTTGTTCACGGCCTTGGATCTGGCACGCCTGCAACTGGAAGCGGGTGACAAGGACAAGGCCCGGGTGCGTCTGCAGTGGGTTGTGGACAATGCGGGTGACGAGGCCATCAGTAAGCTGGCCCAGGTGCGCCTGGCACGCCTGATGCTGGATATGAATGCCCTGGACGAGGCGGCCACCCTGGCGGCAAACCCTGCCGAGGATTCCTGGCAGGGCGAATTCCTCAGCATCCAGGCAGAAGTGAAGCTGGCCCGCGGTGACCGTGAAGGCGCCCGGAAGGATTTTACCAAAGCGCTGGAGAAAGGCGTGAGCAATCCGACCCTGGTGAATATGAAGCTTCAGGAACTGGGTGGCTAGATGAAGATCATGCGCTGGCTTCTGTTGTTCCTGCTGGCCGGGATGCTCGGCGGCTGCGGCACCATGGCTGATCCCAGCACCTGGTTTCAGGGGGATGATCCCGCGTCAGAACCGGCCGAGCTGGTGGATTTCACCCCCGTGATCCAGCCGCGGCAACTCTGGAGCATGGACATCGGCGACACGGGAACCGCCTTCAGGCGCCTGGCGCCGACCGTGGTGGAGGGTATGCTCTATGCGGTCAATGAAGAAGGCGAGCTGCGCGCTGTGGATGCCCGGACCGGAAACTTGTCCTGGCGGATGGAAACGGGACTGCCTGCATCCGCAGGTCCGGGCGCCGGTAGTGGGCTGGTGGTTTTCGGTACCCGGGAAGCACAGGTAGTGGCCTATGCCGCGGATACCGGGGAAAAGCGCTGGAGTACAGATCTGACCAGCGAGATCCTTGCCGCGCCCGCCGTGAGTGACGATGTGGTCGTAGTGCATACCGCAGATGGCAAGCTATTCGGCCTGAACGCCCTGAATGGCGAACAACTCTGGCTGTATGATCACAAGGTGCCTGTGCTCACCCTGCGGGGCAGCAGCAGTCCGGTCATCAGTGGTGGCACTGTGTATTGTGGCCTGGCGGGAGGCAAGATGGTGGCTCTGTCTCTGGACAGCGGCCTGCTGGAATGGGAAAAACACATTACCGTACCCAGTGGCCGTTCAGAACTGGAGCGCATGGTGGACGTGGACGCTGATCCCTTGGTTTATAGTGGTACGGTCTATGGCGCCGCCTATCAAGGTGATGTGGCCGCTATGGGTGAGGGCAGCGGCAAGATTTTCTGGAAGCGGAAGATGTCCGTGTACAACAATATGGCAGTCAACTGGCAGCAACTGGTGGTGACTGATGCCCGGGGGCATGTCTGGTCCCTGGATCCCGATTCCGGTGCTGCACGCTGGCGCCAGCAGGCCCTGCAAAACCGCGGCGTCACCGGTGCGGCCATTCAGGGTGACTACACGGTGGTTGGCGACAATGAAGGATATCTGCACTGGCTGTCTTCCTCTGACGGTTCCATGGCGGCACGCATGGATATTGGCAATGCCATCGTTGCCGCGCCCATCGTGGCGGATGATGTGCTCTATTCTCTTACCAGTGGCGGCAAGCTGGTTGCACTGGGGCTTCCGGAAGAGTAAAGCATGCTTCCTGTTATCGCCCTGGTGGGCCGTCCCAATGTAGGGAAATCCACGCTCTTCAACCGGCTCACCCGCAGCCGGGATGCCCTTGTGGCGGATCAGCCCGGCCTGACCCGTGATCGCCAGTATGGCGTTGGCCAACTGGGCAGCCGTCCCTATGTGGTGGTGGACACCGGCGGCATCAGTGGTGAGAAAGAAGGCGTCGAGGTGCTCATGGACAAGCAGGTGCGCCTGGCTATCGAGGAAGCCGACCATGTTTTCTACCTGGTGGATGCCCGGGATGGCTTGGCCGGTGCCGATGAACAGATCGCTGCCGAGCTGCGCAAGACGGGCAAGCCGGTCACGGTGGTGGCCAACAAGTCCGAGTCTCTGGACCGGGACCTGGCCACAGCCGAGTTCCACGCCATGGGCCTGGGTGAGCCGGTTGCTATTTCTGCGGCCCATGGCAGAGGCGTCAAGCCACTGATCAATCATGTTCTGGATACCCTTCCCCCGGCTGAAGAAACCCCGGAAGAAACCCGCAGCGGGGTACAGATCGCCGTGGTGGGGCGCCCCAACGTGGGCAAGTCCACCCTGATCAACCGGCTTATCGGTGAGGAACGCCTGGTGGCTTTCGACAAGCCCGGTACCACCCGGGACAGCATCCGCGTACCCTTCGAGCATCAGGGCAGACCTTACACCCTTATCGACACTGCCGGTGTGCGCCGCCGGGCGCGCATCAGCGAAGCCATCGAGAAGTTCAGCATCATCAAAACCCTGCAGGCCATGGAAGCCGCCAACGTGGTGCTGCTGGTGCTGGATGCCCACCAGGGTATCTCCGAGCAGGACGCCACCTTGGCGGGGCATGTGGTGCAAAGCGGCCGTGCCCTGGTGGTGGTGATCAACAAGTGGGATGGCCTGCACAGTGATGAGCGCGACCGCATAAAGTCCGAGCTGGAACGCAAGCTGCCCTTTCTGTCTTTTGCCGAGGTGATGTTTATCTCCGCCCTGCATGGCACCGGGGTGGGACATCTGATGAGAGCCGTCAATGCGGCCTACCGGGCGGCGGTATCCGATCTCAAGACATCGGATCTCACTCATATTCTTGAACAGGCGGTAATGGAACATCAGCCACCCATGGCCCGGGGACGGCGCATCAAGCTACGCTATGCCCATCAGGGAGGCAAGAACCCGCCCATCATCGTCATACACGGCAACCAGACAGATGCGGTACCCGCCAGCTATCAGCGCTATCTGATGAACCGTTTCCGCAAGGCCTTCAAGCTTTGGGGCACACCGGTGCGCATCGAGTTCCGCACCGGGGACAATCCATTCAAGGGCCGGCGTAACAAGCTTACCACCCGCCAGCAGCAAAAGCGCCGGCGCCTGATGAAACATGCCAAACGCAAGTGAGATGCGCATAGGTCACGGCTACGATGCACACCGCTTCGGCCGCGGTGATCACGTGGTCCTGGGGGGCGTGCGCATTCCCCATGACCAGGGACTGATCGCCCACTCCGATGGTGATGTGCTGATCCATGCCCTGTGTGACGCGCTGCTGGGTGCGGCGGGTCTGGGGGATATCGGACGCCATTTTCCTGATAGTGATGATGCCTGGAAAGACGTGGACAGCCGGGTGCTGTTACGCAAGGTTGTCGCATCACTCAAGTCGCTGGGGCTGTCCGTGGGGAATGTGGATGCCACGGTCATTGCGCAACGGCCACGTCTTGGAGAACATATTGCCCTCATGCGTGAACGCCTCGCAGCGGATTTGGAGACGGATCTTTCCCGGGTGAATGTGAAAGCCACGACCACGGAAAAAATGGGGTTCACCGGCCGGGGGGAAGGGATCGCCGCTCACGCCGTGGTGCTTGTTCGTGAGTGATCCCGTTGCTGGTTTGCCCCGTGCCTGGGGTGGTCCTGCCGGCACTGGCAGCCTGAGGGCCACGGCAGAGGATTTTCAGGTCGTGGAGGATCTGGGGCTGGAACCATCCGGGGAAGGAGAGCATGTGCTTCTCAGGATTCGCAAGCGCAATCTCAATACCGCCGAAGTGGCCGGGCATATTGCCCGTCTTGCTGGCGTGCGTCCCCGGGATGTGAGTTATGCCGGTCTCAAGGACCGGGTGGCCATCACAACCCAGACATTCTCCATACACCTGCCGGGCAAAGCGGAACCCGACTGGACTGCCCTGGAGGGAGACAACCTGCAGGTGCTGGATGCCCAGCGCCATCACCGCAAGCTGCGCCGGGGCGCGCTCCGGGGCAATCATTTCCAGTTGCGCGTACATGACTTTCAGGGTGATGCAGCCCGGCTGCAACAGCGTCTGGAACAGATTGCTGCTGGCGGTGTGCCCAACTATTTTGGCAGTCAGCGCTTTGGTCGGGAGGGCGGTAACCTGGAGCATGCCCGGGCCTTGTTTGCCGGGCAGAGAAAGAAAGTACGCAGGGACAAGCGCAGTATCTGGCTCTCTGCTGCCCGTTCATGGCTGTTCAACCAGGTGTTGGCAGAGCGGGTGCGTCAGGGCAACTGGAACCGTTTGCTGGAGGGTGATGTCATGCAGCTGGCGGGCAGCTCCAGCCAGTTTCGTGCCGGGTATGATGCAAATCTGGCTGAGCGCCTGGAACGCCAGGACGTGCATGTGACCGGCCCGCTATGTGGCCGCCCGGGCCGCGCCCTGATTCCGAAAGGGATGGCCCTTGAGCTGGAGCAGACAACCCTTGCCTCACAACAGGTTTGGATAGAGGGATTGCAGCGTTTTGGGCTGGAGCAGGACCGCCGTGCCCTGGGGATGCGCGTCATGGATCTGCAATGGGATCTCCAGGGTGCAGACCTGGAAGCCGAGTTCCGCCTGGGCTCCGGCAGTTATGCCACAATGGTCATGCGTGAACTGCTGTACTGAGGATCAGAACAGGTTTTCGAAGTCCTTGTCATCCATGGAGACGATCAGGTCTTCCAACTCATCGAGAAGCTCCATGATCTTGAGGGACTCTGCATTCAGTACCGTGAAAAGTCTTCTGGCGCTTTCCAGTTCCGCGGGGGAGGGTTCGGCTTTCTTGCCCAGCATGCGGCTGAACAGGGATACCTTGCGCTCGCGAAACAGCAGGTCGAATATCTGCAGATAAGTCGTGTGCAAGGCAGTGTGAGGCGCTTCGATATTCCGGTAGACCGGATAGCTGCGCAGAGCCTGACCTTCACCATAGTACCAGTGCCCGAAACCGCATTCCGTCTCGTTCAGAGGCAGTTGGTCGTTCTTGACCGGGACGCCCTGCATAAGGATCTGGGCATTGCTTACCCAGCGGCGATGGGCTTTCTTGGCGTCTCGAAGCTTGCCAATGAGTTCTTTTTTCTTTTCCTGCATCTCCAGTCTCCTTTTCACCAGGTTCTAGTTGGATAAACCTTTTGAATCAACTTTATTATCGTTAGGTTCCGCATCAACTGGTTTTCATGGGGCTGCTGGCCCTTGAGCAACACGGACGGCAGAACGCGAAGGATTTTAACAGGTGGCGTGTGTGCTCATGAGGAATTTAAGCCGGTATTCTTTTGGGCAATATAGGGTATGAGATATACCCGCTGTGCGAAGCCAGAGGCGGCCGAGGGCGATATACTTGGTTGCCGGGTCAGTCACCCCATTTGCGCGAGAGCAGTACATAAGCAGCACCTGTCCCACCATCCCAGCGAGGTGCGGAGCAGTAAGCCAGTACTTCCTTTTTCTGTGGCAGCCACTGGTTGAGGCGCTGTTTCAGCACCGGCTGCCGGGAAGACCCCCGTCCTTTGCCGTGGATGATGCGTACACAGCGTCTTCGGGCAGCCAAACTCTGGTTGAGAAACAGGCCTAGGGCCTGGCGGGCATCGCGCACCCGCATGCCGTGCAGATCGAGCGTGGCTTCAGGTGCGAGAACGCCGCGCTGTAGATCCGACCACAGGCGATGCTGGATTCCGGGGCGGCGGAATTCCAGGAAATCCGGGGTCTCTTCCGAGGTGTCTGCAAACTCATCGCCCGGTTGCTCTTCAGCAGCGTGTTTCCGAGGAACAGGGCGCTGGCGCCGCTTCCAAGGCGAAGCCTTGTCATGTTCCAGAGGTATGACCCCCTGCATGGCTTCGCGGAATACGTTGAACTCGTCGTCACCGCCGTTGTCTGTAGAACTCATGCAGCCATTATACCCGAGCTGATTCAGGGTATCCTGAAAGGCATTCAGCCGTGTGGCAGGGTGCTGTTTCGGTTAAAATTGCGCGATGCGGATACTGTTGAGCAATGATGACGGTTACCAGGCTCCCGGCCTCAAGGCACTTGCTCTTGCCCTGGAGACAGTGGCGGAGGTAGTGGTTGTGGCGCCGGACCGGGATCGCAGTGGCGCAAGCAATTCCCTGACCCTGGAAATGCCTATCCGTGCGCACAATACCGACAGCGGATTTATCCGGGTGGAGGGCACACCCACGGATTGTGTGCACCTTGCCATTACGGGCCTGCTGGAAGAGGAGCCAGACATGGTGGTAGCGGGCATCAATGCCGGTGCCAATATGGGAGATGACGTGATCTATTCCGGTACGGTGGCAGCGGCGACAGAAGGACGTTTCCTGGGCTATCCGGCTATGGCGGTATCCATGGCATCCCATGTGCCGCAACATTTCGACACCGGTGCGCAGATTGCCCGGCAACTCGTCCAGCGCCTGCAACAGCGTCCTCTTGCCGCGGAAGCCATCCTCAATGTGAATGTGCCGGACCTGCCCATGGAAGATATACAGGGTATCCAGGTCACGCGCCTCGGACATCGTCACAAAGCCGAACCGGTGATGCGGGAGCTCGATCCTCGGGGGCGTCCCATCTACTGGGTGGGTCCGGCGGGACCGGAACAGGATGCCGGGCCAGGTACGGACTTTCATGCCCTGCGCCGGGGATTTGTGAGCATCACCCCCCTGCATGTGGACCTGACCCGTCATCAAGCCCTTGATTCCCTGAAAGACTGGCTGGAGAACTGACGCTGTGAGTGGATTTGCGCAGAATGGACAGGGCATGACCTCGGAGCGCACCCGCGAACGCCTGGTGCGCCAGTTGCGGGACGAAGGGATCAGAGATGAGCGGGTGCTGCAGGTGATGGCCCGGGTGCCCAGACATATCTTTGTGGATGAAGCCCTGGCCAGCCGTGCCTATGAAAACACTGCTTTGCCCATAGGCCGTTCGCAAACCATCTCTCAGCCTTATATCGTGGCGCGCATGACCGAAGCCCTCCTCGAAGGGGGCACTCTGGACAAGGTTCTGGAGGTAGGTACGGGGTCCGGTTACCAGACGGCGGTACTCGCTCCCCTGGTGCGGCGTATCTATACGGTAGAGCGGATTGCCACCCTGCTGGAACAGGCCCGGCAGCGCTTTCGTTTCCTCAAGCTGCGTAATATTCATCCCAAGCATTCTGACGGTGGGGTGGGGCTGCCGGAGTTTTCGCCTTATGATGGCATTATCGTTACCGCCGCACCCGAGGGTATTCCCCGTGCCCTGGTCGATCAGCTGCGGCCGGGTGGACGCATGATCATTCCCATCGGCCAGGGCAATGCACAAGCCCTGGTCAAGGTGACCCGTACGGGAAAAGGTTACGATACCGAGATGCTGGAACCCGTAAAATTCGTACCCCTGCTTGGAGGAACAGAAGCTTGAAGCTTTTTTCCTCCCTGTATGCCCTCGCCATGCGTTGGGCCAGGCACCCCCGGGCGCCCTGGTATCTGGTGGGACTGAGTTTCGCAGAATCCTCATTTTTTCCCGTGCCTCCGGATGTGATGCTCGCTCCCATGAGTCTGGCCCGTCCCCATAGAGCCTGGTGGCTGGCCCTGATTACCACCCTGGCGTCTGTTGCGGGTGGCATTGCAGGATATTTTATTGGTCTCTGGGCTTTTGATTTCATTGAGCCCCTGTTGCGCGACTTTGGATACTATGAAAAATACCTGCAGGTGCGAAGCTGGTTCGATACCTGGGGTTTCTGGGCCATCTTCGTTGCCGGTTTCTCCCCAATCCCCTACAAAGTGTTCACCATTACTGCAGGGGTGATTTCCATGAGCTTCCTGCCCTTTGTGTTGGCATCTCTGATCGGGAGAGGTAGCAGGTTTTCACTGGTCGCCGGATTGATGGCCTGGGGCGGCAAACCCATGGAAGAAAAGTTGCACCAGTACATGGATGCTATCGGCTGGTCTGTGGTGGTACTCATATTCGTGGCCGTAATCGTGGTTAAGATACAATGAACGCAATCGCAACCATTCTGTCCAGGCCCGGGGGGATATTTTGATCCGCATGTTTCCCATAAGCAGGCTGTTCTCCCTCGTGCTGACGCTGGCCCTGGTGCCAGTGTTTTTAAACGGCTGCGCCACGCACAAAGTGCCTCAGAAAAAGACCCCAGTCACTGCGGGTCACAAGCAAGTCCTGCCCAGGAAACCGGGGGGATACTATCGTGTGCGCAAGGGTGACAGTCTTTATTCCATCGCCTGGCGTGTGGGGCTGGATTACCGTACCCTGGCTCGCTGGAATGGTCTCAGGAGCCCTTACACCATCTATCCCGGGCAGCGGATTCGCCTGTCAGCCCCCAAGACCAGCAGCCATCCTGTCCCGCCAAAGAGTAGTAAGGCAACGGGCAATACAGCAAAAAAACCGGTTCCCCGCGGCAAGGTGGATAAACCGGCTGCTCAGCCGAAGAACAAGCGGCCTGCACCTCCTCCTGTGAGCCGTCCCGCGAAGAAACCGCCCAAAGCGGCCATCAGTGCGCTGCATTGGCAATGGCCGGTTCGTGGCCGGGTCTTGTCCCGCTTCGCCTCCAATGATGCGGCCAAGGGGGGCATCAGGATCGGCGGAAGGAAAGGCCAGCGCATAGTGGCGGCCGAGTCCGGGCAGGTGGTTTATGTCGGGAGTGGACTCATAGGTTATGGTCAGCTTATTATCATCAAACACAACAATAAGTATCTGAGTGCTTACGGTCACAACAGTCGGCTGCTGGTCAAAGAAGGGGACAAGGTAAGCCGAGGGCAACATATCTCTGATATGGGCGTAACTCACAAGGGAACGCCATTGCTGTATTTCGAGATTCGCCGATATGGAAAGCCCGTTGACCCCTTGAAGTATTTGCCGCGCTAGCACTGTTAGTCCGGCGACCTGTTTGGTCGTCGGGTTAATATAACTGGAGGAGCAGGCTGCCGCGAACCCAAGGGCTGCGGCCAGCCGAGTCGATAGTGGGGAAGTGTATGGTAAAAAGTGATACTGGCGATAGGGCAGAAAGACTTCCTCCGCGGAAAGCTTCTGATGAGAACGAAAGCATGGACGCCACCCGCCTGTACCTGCGGGAGATCGGCGCTGCAAAACTGCTGACAGCAGCGGAAGAGGTGGAACTGGCCCGGGCCATTGGCAAAGGCGATGATGCAGCCCGCAAACGCATGATAGAGAGCAACTTGCGGTTGGTGGTCAAGATAGCGCGGCGCTACCTCAACCGTGGCCTGCCTCTGCTAGACCTGATCGAAGAAGGCAACCTGGGCCTGATCCGGGCGGTGGAAAAATTTGATCCCGAGCGGGGCTTCCGTTTTTCTACCTATGCCACCTGGTGGATCCGCCAGACTATTGAGCGGGCCATCATGAATCAAACCCGCACTATCCGCCTCCCCATTCATGTGGTCAAGGAGATCAACACCTATCTCCGGGCCGCCCGGCAGCTTTCCCAGGAACTCGATCACGAACCCAGTGCCGAGGATATTGCGGCTCTCATGGACAAGCCCCTGCAGGATGTGGAGCGCATGCTGGGATTCAACGAACGTATTGCCTCCGTGGATGTGCCCCACGGACGGGACAGCGACAAGCCCCTGGTGGATGCTATAGCGGATGTCTCTGTGGAAGAACCCACGGAGCAGCTGCTCGCCGAAGACATACATGTCCACCTGGAGCGCTGGCTGGGAAAGCTCAATCCCAACCAAAGGGAAGTGGTGATGCGCCGGTTTGGCCTTCAGGGATATGACAATTCCACCCTGGAACAGGTTGCCCAGGAACTGGGCGTCACCCGTGAACGGGTCCGGCAGATTCAGATAGATGCTCTGAGAAGGCTGCGTCTGATTCTGGAGCAGCAGGGGTTTGATGCGGATACCCTGTTCGACTGACTTTCCCTGTGGAATGCAAGGATTGAGTTCAGGTATCCTTGTGTTCTACCGATTCTACGAGGCAGTCCCCTATGAGCGAAGACCACCGCAAGGAAAGAGATGTCATGATGGTGATGCGCAAGGTTCTTGCGAATGTCATCAAGGACACCACTCCTGAGTTCAAGACCATGAAACATCCTCTTTCCGCCAATACCATAGAGGATATCCGTCAATGCCTGCGCCTCATTGCAGCGCGGGAAAGAGAACTGGCGGAGATGGCGGGTGAAGCCCAGTCGCGCCCGTATTTCACTGATGAAAAGCCCAGGGCGGAAGTTATACCCATCAGCAAGATTGGGGGTTTGGGAAAGGAAAAAGACGAATCTGAAGAGTAAGCTGGCAGAGATCTTTCCAGAAATGAAATAACCCGGCCGCTGGCCGGGTTATTTCATGGCTCGCAAATTACTTGGCTGCTGGAGCCGCTGGCGCTTTGGTTTCAGCGGGCTTTTCCGCGCCGGCAACTTCCACCTTCGCCTGATTGCGCATTTCTGAAACCAGCTTGGCTAGCTGCTGCTGCTGCAACTGGGCCCGGAACTGCTCCTTGACCTGATCCAGGGGAGGGGGCTCCTGGGCGCGCATGTCCTCTACCAGGAGGACATGCCAGCCGAACTGGGTTTTCACCGGGGTTTTGCTGTACTGGCCCTTCTGCAGGCTACTCATGGCATCGCCGAAAGGCTTGACCACCTGATTGCGGCCTACCCAACCCAATTCTCCGCCCGCATCTTTGCTGCTGTCCAGGGAATGCACTTTGGCCAGCTTGTGGAAATCCTCACCTTTTTCCAGAGAGGCGATAATGTCCTTGGCTTCCTGTTCTTCTTTGACCAGGATATGGCTCACCTTGTATTCCTGCAGAGCCTCTTTGGTGAACTTCTTGTCGTAAGCAGCCTTGATCTCCTCATCGCTTACTGGATGCTTGGCAAAATAGTCATTGACCTTGGCTTCCGCCAGTACCTGCACCTTTGCCATTCTCAGGGCAGCTTCAACCTGTGGCAGCTTGTCGATGCCGTCCTTTTTGGCCGCCTGGGCGAGTAATGTGGTGTTGACCAGTTGATTGAGCAGTTGCACCTGAGCCTGCTGGCTATCCAGCTTGTTCTGATTGCCCTGCAAGGCATTGAATGCCAGCACTTCCAGATCACTGATAGCATCACCATTGATGGTGACGATGGTGTGGGATGCAAGAGATTTGGCCGCAGCCGGGGCAGCTTTTTCTTCGGCTTGTGTGAGTGTGGGCAGCAGGGCGCTCATGGCCAGGGCTGCTGCGAAAGTTTTCAATCTGATATTCATGGTTTTTTTCATTCGGGCAATACTTTCCTGAAAGGTTTGACGGAAACGTGTTTATACACGCCAGATGATACATAGGGGTCAGTTGCGGCCCAGTCCTCAGCGTCCTTGAGGCTGGGGAATTCGGCAACGATAAGGCTGCCGGTAAAACCGGCAGGGCCGGGGTCATTGGCATCCACGGCGGGATGAGGACCGGCCAGTACCAGCCGGCCTTCTGCCTGCAGTGCCTTGAGACGTTCTACATGTGCCGGCCGCGCCGCCAAGCGAGCTTCCAGGCTGTCTTCCCGGTCAGTGCCTAAAATGCAATATAACATTCAGTTATTTTCCTCTGCGGGTTGGATGTGACGCGCCAGGTAAACTCCCTGGGCAATCATGAATGCCAGGGTGAACCCCAGCATGCCGAAAAGTTTGAAGTTCACCCAGGTTTCTTCTGCATAGTGATAGGCCACGTAGATATTGGCAGCTCCGGAAGCAATGAAAAAGACTACCCAGGCCAGGTTCAGGCGGTGCCAGACAGAACGGGGCAGGGAGATGGCCTGATCCATCATGCGCTGCAGGATGCTGCGTTCCATGAGCAGTCCGGAGCCGAGAAAGGCAGCGGCGAACAGCCAGTTCACCACCGTGGGCTTCCATTTGAAGTAAAGGGGATCATGCAACAGCAGGGTAGCGCCCCCAAAGACAAGCACCAGCCCCAGGGTTACCCACTGCAGGGTTTCCACCTTGCCGTGAAAATACCGGTTCCAGGCGATATGCAGCAGGGATGCTGCGATAAACACACCCGTGGCGACGTACATGCCCCAGATCTTGTAGGCAGCAAAGAAGGCAATGACGGGAAGAAAGTCGGTGATCAGTTTCATGGAGTTGATTATTGTTTGGCTTCCGGAAGCACCAGAATAGACCGGTATGGTATCAAAAAGTTGCCTTTCAGGCAGGAATCCCCCTGGATTGCGGCTACAATGCTGTTTTTTCTTTCCGGAACAGTGCAATTGTCTGAAAGCAGGATCATCCGCGTGCACGACTTTCACAAACTGGCGGAACAGGCGCGCCGGGAACAGCGCCTGATCATGCTGCTGGTGTCCCAGGCCGATTGCCCTTATTGCCATCTGGTGAAGGAAGAAGTCATCCATCCCATGATACTGGGAGGGGATTTCGAGGATGAGATTCTGATCAGGGAGATCTTCATCGATGCAGGGAAGAAGCTGATCGATTTTCAGGGTCGGGATGTGGAGGCCGCTGATTTTGCCCATGGTTACGGTGTGTACGTAACCCCCACGCTGTTGTTCCTGGGGCCGGATGGCCGGGAGTTGGCCAAGCCGATGGTCGGGGTCAATACTATCGAAATGTATTACTACTACGTGGCGCAGTCTGTCCGGGCTGCTTTGCAGAAACTGCCGGGAAGACATTCATGAAACTGGGTCTGTATGTGGTGGGTGATGAAATACTCAGTGGCCGCCGGCGGGATACCCACGTGGAATGGTTTCGCCGCATTCTCCAGGCGAGAGGCCATGACCTGGCATGGGTGCAGATACTGCCGGACGTGCCTGAGTTGCTGGTGAGGCACTTCCGCCAGAGCATGGATAGCTCAGAATGCGCTTTTTCCTGCGGCGGCATTGGCGCCACGCCGGATGATCATACCCGGGAGTGTGCCGCCAGGGCGGCTGCCGTTCCCCTGGTAAGGCATGGCAGGGCTGCCCAGTTGATAGAGCAGCAGTTCCCTGACAGCGCCCACCCGCACCGTATTCGCATGGCGGATCTTCCCCGGGGCAGCAGCCTGATCCCCAACCCTGTGAACAATGTGCCGGGCTTTTCCATTCGCGACCACCATTTCCTGCCGGGTTTTCCGGATATGGCTCATCCTATGGGGGAATGGGTGCTGGATCGTTACTATCCCCCTGAGAAAATGCCGCAACGTGAGAGATCCCTGAGAGCCTACGGTGTATCCGAAAATGAACTCATGCCCATCATGGAGCAGATGACCCGGGACTGGGTGACGCTGAAGTTGTTCAGCCTGCCGCGCATGGGAGAGGAATCTTTCGTGGAACTGGGCTTCCGTGGCGGGGAAGAACTGGATGCCGCCTTTGATGCTTTACAGCAGGCATTGCAGTCAGCCGGCGTGGAATACCGGCTGTGAGGGTTCAGGTCTCTTCTGTTTTCCAGGAAGGCGCCTGGCGCTTGTGTCCTGCCTGCTGCAGCTTGTCCAGGTACTCTGTCCAGTAGATGGCCTGTTTGCGTCCCAGGTCGTACAGATAGGCCCAGTCGTAGAGACCTGAGTCGTGTCCGTCATCGAAGAAAATCTTGATGGCGTACTGGCCGACGGGCTGAATGTCAGTGATGTTTACGTCCTGCTTGTCCAGCTGGAGCTTGGCGCCCTGTCCCCAGTGGCCGCGCACCTCGGCAGAAGGTGAATAGACCCGCAGCAGCTCTACCGGATAAGTGAATTGCTTGCCATCATCGAAGTGGATTTCCAGGGTATGTGATTGGGTATGCAGGGTAATGTCCACGGGTTTTGGGGTATTGCTCACAGCCATCCTCCCAGGTAACGCTCTGCCAGATTCGCCAGAGCCTTTATATGCGCCTCGGATTCGTTGAGGCAGGGAATGTACTCATAAGTCTCGCCACCGGCCTGCAGAAACACCTCCCGGTTTTCCATGGCAATTTCTTCCAGCGTTTCCAGGCAGTCGGCGGAAAATCCGGGGCAGGCTACCTGTACGTGTTTGCAGCCACTGGCCGCCAGTTCCCGCAGGACATCCGAAGTGGCAGGCGCCAGCCAGGGTTCCCGGCCCATGCGTGACTGATAGGAATGCACCCAGTCGTTATTATCCAGTTTCAGGGTGGCTGCCAGGGCGCTGCTGGTTTTGCGGCATTGTCCGGGATAGGGATCACCGGCATCCGCATAGCGCTGGGGCAGGCCGTGATAGGAAAGTATCAGTTTGTCTGGTTTGCCATGTTGGGCCTGATAGGTCGTGATGCGGTCTGCAAGGGCCTGGATATAGCCAGGATCATCGTAGTACTGGTTGAGCAGGCGCAGTTCCGGAATGATGCGCTGCTGTTTCAGGGTTTTCACTACCGCATCAAAAGCAGAAGCCGTGGTGGTGGCGGAATACTGGGGATACAAGGGGAACACCAGGATGCGTTGACAGCCTGCTGACTGCAGTTCCTCCAGTCCGGTGCTGATGGACGGATTGCCATAGCGCATGGCCGGCGCTACTTTTATTTCGCCACCCAGATGCTGTTGCAGAGCCTTGGCCTGGGCCAGGGTGTGTACCAGCAGCGGTGAACCTTCATCTTTCCATATCCTGGCGTAAGCCTGTGCGGAACGGCGGGGCCGAATGTTCAGGATGAAGCCATTGAGGATGAGCCACCACAACAGGCGCGGCATCTCCACCACCCGGGGATCCCAGAGGAATTCCCTGAGGTAGCATTTCACATCCCGGGGGGAGGGCGAGTCCGGTGTTCCCAGATTGATGAGCAGTATGCCTGCCTTGCAGTCGGTCGTTTCGGTCATTGGGGGATGATCTCACGAGTAGCTCAGAAAATAACCCGCCGCATCCAGATATTTTGCTTCGCGTTCCAGCTCGGCCTGGGTGAGAGGATGCTGATCCAGCCACTCTTTGGGAAAAGAAAGAATGATGTTGTTCTTCTGCGCCATGATACCCAGTTCGGGTTTGCGGCCAGGACTGCGTCCCCGGTGCAACAGCACCGACAGGCGCAGCAGGATGGTCAGGCGGCGGCAGCTTTCTCCCATGTCCTTGCCCAGATCATCGAACAGGCCTGCGCGGAACTTGCGGCGGTGGCTGCGTACCAGCAGGGCGAGCATATTCTGAAACTGTCGAGAAAAGCCTGACAGGTCGGCGTTAGCCAGAATATAGGCGCCATGTTTGTGATATCCATCATGGGAAATGGCCATGCCGATCTCGTGCAGTGAGGCGCTCCATTTCAGTAACAGGCGCAGTTCTTCATCTTCCAGCTTCCAGTTGTCCAACACCTGTTCCAGAAGCTGTAGGGCTGTGTCCGCCACATGCCTTCCCTGATCCGCATCCAGGCTGTAGCGTTGCATCAGGGTGGTGACGGTGCGCTCACGGACGTCATGGTGCTGGATACTGCCCAGCAGTTCGTACAGCAATCCCTCGCGCAGGGCCAGATCCGAGACCCGCATTTGCTCGATGTCCAGAGCCTTGAATACTGCGCTCAGCACTGCGACCCCCCCGGCGAATACTGGTCGGCGGTTGTCGCTCAGGCCATCCAGCTTGAGTTTGTCCGCCTGCCCGGCTTCGATCAGCGCCTTGCGCAGTTTCTTCAGGGATTTTTTTGAGATGCCCTTGTCCGACCAGCCTTGAGACTGCACCACATCGCGAATTGAGCGGATAGTGCCGGAACTGCCCACGGCAAGTTCCCAGTGGCGGCTGTCGTAAATGGTCTGTACGGGCCGGGCTTCCAGACGGCCGGCGATAATGGCCGCGTCCATCATTTGTGAACTGATTCGGCCTTCAGGAAAAAAACGCTGGCTGAAGCTGACGCAGCCCATGAAAAGGCTTTCGCGCTCCAGGGTCTCCATTCCAGAGCCGATAATGAGTTCAGTGCTGCCGCCACCGATATCCACTACCAGGCGTTTTTCCTCGTCTCCCGCCAGGCCGTGAGCCACGCCCAGATAAACCAGGCGCGCCTCTTCGTGGCCGGCTATGATTTCTATCGGGTGTTGCAGGGCCTGTTCAGCCTGGCGCAGGAATTCACCTCCATCCCTTACTTGCCGCAGGGTGTTGGTTCCCACGGCACGCACCGCGTTGCGCGGCAGATCACGCAAGCGTTGGCCGAAGCGGGACAGGCATTCCAAGGCGCGTTCCCGGACTTCAGGCGTCAGGTGTTTCTTGTTGTTCAGTCCGGCACCCAGGCGTACCATTTCCTTGATGCGGTCGATGACCTGCAGCTGACCGTTTTCAATCTGGGCAACGATAAGGTGGAAACTGTTGGAACCCAGGTCCACAGCAGCAATGGTACGGGGCAGGGCGGATGGTTTATCGGGCATATAACGGCTCGGAAATATGGCATGTCTGTGATGGTGCTAGTTTACCAAGAGAAGGGTTGTGAGGATGAAATTCTGTAGCGAATGCGGCAGTGAGGTGACTAAGGGGATTCCCGAGGGTGACAACCGCGAACGCCATATCTGTACCCATTGCGGTATTGTTCACTACCAGAATCCCAAGATGGTCACCGGCACCATTCCGGTGTGGGAAGACAAGGTGCTGCTTTGCCGCCGGGCCATAGAGCCCCGCCGGGGTTTGTGGACCCTGCCGGCCGGATTCATGGAAAACAACGAAAGCACCCAGGAGGGAGCGCTCCGCGAAACCCTGGAAGAGGCCAATGCCCGGGTGTGTATCGAACAGCTCTACACGACCTTCAACCTGCCCTTGATCAGTCAGGTCTATCTGTTGTTTCGCGCCCGGCTGCAGAGTCTGGACTTCCATCCGGGCAGTGAAAGCCTGGAAGTGGCCCTGTTCCGGGAAGATGAAGTCCCCTGGGAGGAGTTGGCTTTCCCGGTTGTGCGGGAAACCCTGAAACTGTTTTTTACAGACCGGCAGTCCGGACAGTACGTTCACAGAGTAGGGGATATCTATTGGGAGTCGCGCCGTTCGGGTGAGTACCAGGTCACTATGCTGCAGGAAGGCTGCTGAACCGGTATTGACCCGGTGACCGTGAAGATGGTGCTCACTGCTTCACACAGGACAAGTATCCAGGTGCACTTGCAGGCAACCGTAGTTTCTTGTCCCACACCAATAGTTAGATTCGTTTTATATAACTCTGAATATGTTGGCTAAGGTCGATGTCGAACGAGCCGGCCCGGTGAGAAGTTTTAATGGCATAGGGCTTGCCGAGACTGTCTGCCGGGTTGGTGGTGAGATTGATGATAGTGGGCTGACGCGGCTGTTTGTCATGATCCAGCAACAGTTTGATTTTAGGTCGCAGACGTTGCCTGGGGTTGTTGTCCACGACAATGCCCACTTCACCATTGGTCATTTCGACCACCGTACCCAGAGGATAGGTGCCGATGGTCTGAATGAACTTGACCACCAGTGATTCATCGAAGGCGCTGCCGGCGTTCCTGTGTAGAATGCCCAGTGCGGTTTCCGCGGTCTCTCCCTGGCGGTAGATGCGATCTCCGGTAATGGCGTCATACACGTCGGCAATGGTCACTATGCGGGTATACAGGGGTATATCGTTGCCTGCGATCCCGAGGGGATAGCCTTCGCCATTGAGCCGCTCGTGGTGGCCAAAGGCTGTATCAATGACACTATCCATGACCTCCTGTGTATCAAGGAGGATTTCCCGTCCATCTGCGGGATGACGCTTCATGATTTCCATTTCGTCCTCGTTTAGCCTGCCTGGCTTGTTGAGGATGTCGAGAGGCGTGAGCATCTTTCCCATGTCATGCAACAGACCGCACAGTCCCACTACGTTTAGTTGCTTGCGATCCATGCCCAGATGCCGGCCAAAGGCAATGGAGATGATGGCGACATTGAGACTGTGTTCTGACGTATACTCATCCCTGTTGCGCAAACGTGTAAGCAGCAGCCCGGCATCCTGATTCATCATCACGTTGTCCACGCAGGCAGCCACGGCTTCTTTGGCGGCCGGAGTGTCGATACTTTTGCCCAGACGGATATCCTTCATGATGGTTTTAACCAGCCTGTTGGTGTGAACTCTGTTCTGCACCGAGGTCTTGAGCGCCTGAGGGAAGCTCTCATCTGGGCAGGGTCCATCCCCTCTTTTCAGAATCCGGCTGAAACTGCCCAAAAGTCCGCGACCACTTTTGGGCGTTTCATTGCTGTCAACAGCTATGGCGCTGAAGCTAGGCTTGAACTGGGATTTTTCCGTGGATGCCGGTGTGGACAGGCTACCCGATTGGCCAGTTTTGGCATGCCGGGACTTCTTGACATCGATGTAGACCCATTTGCAGCAGTCCCGCACACGCATCACGTCTTCCGGGCTGTTGAGCATGAACCCCTGAAACACAAAGGGAGACTTTGTCCAGGGGCGGTCCAGCTCGCAGACAAACATTCCCTCTTGCAGCTTGTCTGCGTCTATTTGAACCTTTTCTATCTGCTCAAAGGCCAGGGGGTCAGAATCGTCTGTCATCATCGGGATACGCTAAGGGATCTTAACCTGAATTCATGAGTTTGTGGCGGTGCCTGGTGCAAGCTCTTGATCCCGCTGGGAAATCAATGTTATGTACTTTGCAACCGCCCTGAACCAGAGAATTCGAGTCTGAGTCATAAGTGCCCAAAATGCCCAATCTCTGCGTTGCTCCTATTGTGGTTCGCACGCATCGGTAGCGATCAGCTTCTGATCTTGCTTTTTTGAATCTCTTCTCTGTTCATACAGAACTGATCAAAGATTTTCTTCTGTCAGAGAACTGTTTTTCTATAACACGCCAGTTATTAACTATGTGTCATGCAGGCGACAGCATATCACTATTTTTTTCCAACGGAAGGTTTTAGTTTTATGTGATGAGTGATGACGACTGGAAATCGGTATACGCCAGAAGTGGAATGCCTGTTGGGGTGTTGCTGACAGCTGAAAAACGCCTGTTGGCACCCCACTCTTGCAAACCATACGGGCTGTCCCCATATGAGGGAACTAATCATGCACTTTGTTCTCTAATCTGCCAAAACAACCGGAGAAAAAAATATGACAGCATCGCCCAGCAAAGAGCAGCAGGCATTCATGAAACTGCAGGACTACATGAAGACCTGTATTCTCGGCCAGGAGACCTTGGTCAACAGGCTGCTGGTAGCTTTGCTGGCGGATGGCCATCTGTTGGTGGAGGGTGCGCCGGGTCTGGCCAAGACCAAAGCGGTCAAGACTCTCAGTGACGGTGTGGAGGGCAGTTTCCACCGTATCCAGTTCACCCCGGATCTGCTTCCGGCAGACCTCACAGGTACAGATATCTATCGGCCACAGGATGGCAGTTTTGTATTTCAGCAGGGACCGCTGTTCAACAATCTGGTGCTTGCCGATGAAATCAACCGCGCCCCGGCCAAGGTGCAGTCTGCCCTGCTGGAAGCCATGGCGGAACGGCAGATTACCGTGGGCAACACCTCCTATCCACTGCCACCGTTATTCCTGGTCATGGCGACACAGAACCCCATCGAGCAGGAAGGAACCTATCCTTTGCCGGAAGCACAGTTGGATAGATTCCTGCTGCATGTGTTCATCGACTATCCGGAGATGAATTATGAACAGCGCATTCTCCACCTGGCCCGGGCGGAGGCACGGGGTGATCTGGACGGCGGGCAGGTTCAGGCGCCGGAGCTTCTGAGTCAGGATGATTTGTTCGAGGCCCGCCGCCAGGTGTTGGATATTCACATGGCCCCTGGAGTGGAAGAATATCTTCTGCAGCTGGTGCTGGCTACGCGCAATCCTTCTGCCTACAGCGAACAGCTGGCGGGCTGGATCGAATATGGTGCCAGCCCCCGGGCTTCCATTGGCCTGGATCGCAGCGCCCGGGCTCATGCCTGGCTGGCCGGACGGGATTTCGTCTCTCCTGAAGATGTGCAGGCCATGGCCTTCGATGTTATGCGCCACCGTTTGATTCTCAACTACGAGGCCGAGGCCGAAGGCATTACGCCGGATCGGTTTATTACGGAGCTGGTAGGTCTGGTGCCTGTGCCCTGATGAGCGCCGTGGAGCAAAATCAAACCTCCCCGGTGTCCGTGGGGCTGGGGGAGCTGGCCGGCCTGAGCAACCAGGCCCGCCAGCTGCAGTTGCGGCCCCGCCTGGTACGGGCCCGCCAGGGCGGCCAGTACATCTCGCGTATGCGTGGCCGGGGCATGGAGTTCGATGAATCCCGCCCTTACCAGCCGGGAGATGATGTGCGCAATATCGACTGGCGGGTTACTGCCCGCACAGGCAAGACCCATTCCAAAGTATTTCGTGAAGAACGCGAGCGCCCGGTGCTCATCAGTGTGGATGGCCGGCGCAGCATGTTTTTTGCCACCCGGGGCCGCTTCAAATGGGTGCAGGCCTCGCGCCTGGCAGCACTCCTGGCCTGGACGGCCACTCAGGCGGGCGACCGGGTGGGGGGAGAAATTCACTGGGAGGAAAGTTTCCAGGAGTTCCGGCCCCGCCGTGGACGCAAGTCCGTGCTGCGCCTGCTGAAAGCCCTGGTGACGCATATGGCGGCTGAGTTTCCAACACCCGCATCCATGGAAAAAGTTTTTCGCCGCATGCGCCGCACCGCGCATCCTGGCAGCCTGGTGGTGTTCATCAGTGATTTCCGCGGCTTCGACGAGGCTTCGGAGAAACAGCTGGCGCGTATTGCCCGGCACAACGATGTACTGCTGGTGCATGTCCATGACTGGCTGGAGTCCCGCCTGCCCGCGAAGGGGCAGTACCGGCTTGGGGATGGCGAGCAGATTATCGAGCTGGACACGCGTAAGGCGGATTTGCAGCAACGCTATCACAGTCACTATGAACAGCGGGTGGCGCGCCTGCGCAAGCTGTGCCGTCAGTTGCATATGACGTGGTTGGAATGTGCCACGGATGAAGATCCCGCTGACGTGTTGCGCAGTGTTTTTGGCAGGCAGAAATGAACGATCCTCTCGATCAACTGAAAGACATTCATCTGCCGCCCCTGGTGGACTGGTGGCCGCCTGCTCCCGGCTGGTGGCTGCTGGCCGTGCTGGTACTGGTTGGCCTGGCCTGGGTGATCCTTTACCTGCGGCGCCGGGCGGCCAAGCCGGATTTGCGCCGGGAAGCCGAGTCCGAGCTGCGCCAGATCGAATCCGCCTGGCGGGAGCATCAGGATGATGCCCGCCTGGCGGCCGAGTTGTCCGCCTTGCTGCGCCGGATTGCCATCAGTCTCTACCCGGAAACCGATGTTGCTGGCATGACGGGAGAGGCTTGGCTGCGCTGGCTGGACGGCCGCATGGGCGAAGAGGCTTTTGAAAAAGGGGCTGGCCGTGCACTCATGGAGAGCGCCTACCGGCCGGACGCTACACTGGACAACCCCGAAATGCTGGTGACCCTGGTGCGGCGTTGGCTGGAAAGGGCTGTCCGGGAGGGCGATCATGCTTGAGTTTGCCTGGCCCTGGCTGTTTTTACTCTTGCCCCTGCCTCTGCTGGTGCGCCTGCTGCCTCCTGTATCCCGGCCTCAGGCCGCTCTGAAGGTGCCGTTTCTGGAGGATTTTCAGCAGCTGCAGTCCCGGTTGCGCCGCCGGGCGGGGAGCAGCCGCGCCGCCCTGTGGCTGGCTGCCCTGGCCTGGCTGTTGCTGGTGACGGGAGCCGCGCGTCCCCAGTGGCAGGGAGAGCCCGTACCCCTGCCCATGGAAGGCCGGGATCTGATGCTGGCCGTGGATCTGTCAGGCTCTATGGCGGAGGAAGATTTCGTTATCGGCCGGCAACGGGTGGATCGCCTCACGGCCACCAAGATCGTCGCCGGAAACTTTATCGAGAAGCGCAAGGGCGACCGCCTGGGGCTGATCCTGTTCGGCGAACAGGCCTATCTGCAGGCGCCTCTGACCTACGACCTGAAAACCGTCAAGACCCTGCTGGAGGAAGCTTTTATCAACATGGCCGGGCAGAAGACGGCCATTGGTGATGCCATTGGCCTTGCCATCAAACGTCTGCGCAACAAAAAAGGAGAAAAGGTACTGATACTCATGAGCGACGGTGAGAATACCGCCGGACAGATGGACCCTCTCAAAGCGGCGGAACTGGCTGCAGAGGAAGGTCTGAAGATCTATACCATCGGCATTGGTGCTGATCCGGAGGCGGACTTCTTCGGCATGGTGAGCAGCCGCAGCGCCCTGGATGAGAAAACCCTGACGCGCATCGCCCAGATTACCGGCGGCCGCTATTTCCGTGCCCGGGATACCGCTGAGCTGGTGGCTATCTATGATGCCATCGATGCCATGGAACCGGTGGAGAATGAAAAACGTTTTTTCCGCCCCGTGGATGAACTTTTCTACTGGCCCGCTGGCACAGCCCTGCTGTTGTCCCTGGGACTGCTTCTCGGGAGACGCCCATGAACTGGCAGGACTTCCATTTCATTCGTCCCTGGTGGCTGTTGATGCTGGCGCCCCTGGCCTTTGGCCTGTTCCGGCTTTGGCGCCGGCAGGGCGTGGATTCCGCCTGGAGAAACGTGGTGGCTCCAGAATTGCTGCCCCATCTGCTCATGGAAGAAGAAGGCCGTCTGGCGCGCTGGCCTCTGGTCGTGGCCGGACTGGGTTTCACCATGGCAGTGCTGGCTATGGCGGGACCTGCCTGGGAGCGGCTGCCTCAGCCGGTGTTCAGCAAGACATCTTCTCTGGTCATCGCCCTGGACTTGTCCACGTCCATGAACGCCCGGGACCTCAAGCCCTCGCGGCTGCAGCAGGCGCGTTTCAAGGTGGAAGATATTCTCAAACAGCGTAAGGAAGGGCAGACGGCCCTGATCGCCTTTGCCGGAGCGCCCTTCACCGTTTCGCCCCTCACGGACGATGCACGCACCATTATTGCCCAGTTGCCTGCCCTGACACCAGATATCATGCCCGTGCAAGGCAGCAACACGGCTGCCGCCATCAAACTGGGTGCCGAGTTGCTGCAACAGGCCGGACAGGCCAAAGGGAGGATACTGCTGGTCACGGATGGCGTGAACACCGCTGCCAGCGTGGAAGCGGCGCGTGAGGCGGCCAAGCATGGTTATCGTGTTTCGGTGCTGGGCGTGGGTACTGTGCAGGGCGCCCCCATTCCCACCCGGCAGGGTGTGATCAAAGATGCCAGGGGCAATATCGTCATCGCCAAGCTGGATACGGCTGCTTTGGAAGAAGTGGCCCGGGCCGGCCAGGGGCGTTTTGTACTCCTGAGCCTGGATGCATCCGATATTGCGGCACTGCACCTGGTGGATGACGACCACGATATGCAATCTGCGTCCCGGGCATCAGATCAGGAAGTGGCGCGCTGGAAAGACATGGGGCCCTGGTTGTTGCTGGCAGTCCTGCCCCTGGCGGCTCTGGCATTCCGCCGTGGGGTGATGATCCTGGCTTTCATCATGGTTCTGCCTCTGCCGGACAGCGCCCAGGCGGGCTGGTGGTCAGATCTCTGGCAGCGTCCCGACCAGCAAGGCCAGGAATTGCTGTTGGATCAGCAGCAGCCGGAACAGGCGGCACAGGTTTTCCACGATCCTGACTGGAAGGCCAGTGCGCTCTACCGGGCGGGAAAATACCAGGAGGCGGAAAAGCTCTGGCAGCAGGAAGATACTGCGGAAGCCCGCTATAACCTGGGCAATGCCCTGGCCCGGGAGGGCAGGCTGAAAGAAGCCATCGATGCGTATGAGCAGGTTCTGAAGAAGAATCCTGAACATCAGGATGCCAAGACCAATCTGGATCTGGTCAGGAAACTGCTTGAGAAACAGAAGCAAGAGCAGAAGAAAAAACAGCAGAACCAGAAAGGCCGGCAGGGCAAGAAGGATCAGCAGAATCAGAAAAGTCAGCAGAGCCAGAAGGATCAGCAGAGTCAGAAAGGTCAGCAGGGCCAGAAGGATCAGCAGAGTCAGAAAGGTCAGCAGGGCCAGAAGGATCAGAAGAATCAGAAAGGTCAGCAGGGCCAGAAGGATCAGAAGAATCAGAAAGGTCAGCAGGGCCAGAAAAATCAGCAGAAACAGAAGGGCCAACAGGGCCAGAAGGATCAGCAGAATCAGAAAGGCCAGCAGGCCAAGAAGGACGAGCAGAACCGGAAAGATCTGCAGGCAGATAAATCAGAGGCGCAAGGGGAAAAAGACAAGGAAGAACAAGCCCGGGCCCGGGCCAAGGCAGAAGCTGCCCGCAAAGAAGAAGAACGTAAGGCCGAGGAAGCTAGGAAGATGGCTGAGAAAAAGGAAAAACAGAAAGAATCGTCCAGGAAGCCCCAGGAAGCAGCCCAGGCTGCTCAGGCTTCTACAGAAAAACCCCTGGATGAGAAGGCGCTGTCCCGGGAGCAGTGGCTGAAACGCATTCCCGATGACCCCGGTGGCTTGTTGCGCCGTAAGTTCAGATACTACTATCAGAGAAAACACTATGATGTTCCAAAACAGCAACCCTGGTAAACACCTGCTTGCCATGGCTACCATTGCGTTGTTGCTGGCTGTCTCTGCGGCCCAGGCGGCGCGGATCAGTGTGCAGACGGACCGCAGTCCCGTGGCCATGGATGAGACTTTTCAGCTGGTGTTCACCGTGGAGGGTGAACCGGATGCGCCCCCGGATTTTTCCGTGCTGGAAAAAGATTTCGAGGTGCTGGGCAGCAGCCAGTCGCGCAACATCAGTATCATCAACGGCAAGACTTCGCGCACCACGCGTTACCTGGTCAGCGTGCTGCCCCGGCGCGCCGGTGAACTCAGGGTGCCTCCGGTTGCTTTCGGCAAGGATCTCAGTCCGGAACTGCGAATCCCCGTAAAAGCTGCCGGAGCCGGGGGAAAAGCAGGAAGCCAGGGTGCGGCCGCGGCAGATTCAGATGTCTTCATGGAGGTCAGCGTCGATCATGCCAAGCCCTGGGTTCAGCAACAGGTGATTCTTACCGTGCGTATCTATAGCCGTGTGCAGTGGCGGGAAGCCAGTCTTTCAGATCCCCAGTTCCGCGGGGGAGAAGTGCTGCTGCAGAAGCTGGGCGAAGACCGCAGTTACCAGACCCGGCGCAATGGTAGCAGCTGGCAGGTGATCGAGCGCCGCTATGCCCTGTTTCCACAAAAGAGCGGCAAGCTGCAAATGGATGCCTTGCGCCTGAATATCCGTGTGCCTTCGGCCAGGAAGCAGCAACGCTCTCCCTTCGGCAGCTTTAATGATCCTTTCTTCGACGATTTCTTCTCCAGCCGCAATTACCGTACCAAGGTTGTGCGCAGCAAGTCTCTGACGCTGGATGTACAGCCTGTGCCTCCGCAGTTCAGTGGCAGCCACTGGCTGGTGGCCAGGGACGTGCAGCTCAAAGAGGAATGGTCTCAGGATCCGGCAACGCTGAAAACCGGAGAGCCGGTGACCCGTACCCTGAGTATTGTCGCCGATGGCGTGACCCTGGGTCAGCTCCCTGAGCTGGATCTTCCTCCAGCTCAGGGATTGCGCATCTATCCGGACGAACCTGAAAACAAGGAACAGGTAACCGGCCAGGGACTGCGCAGCACCAGCTCCCGCAAGTTTGCCATTGTCCCCACGCACCCAGGCAGCTATACCCTGCCGGAGGTGGAGATCAAATGGTGGAACAGCCAGACCGGACAGGAGGAAAGCGCCCGTCTGCCTGCTGCTAAAATGAGCGTCAGTGGCGGCGTGGTGGCTGAACCGCCTCCCGCCAAACCCGCCGCTCCCCTCGTATCATCTGCAGCGCCCGCAGCTTCCGCTGGGGCAGAGGGTCAGCCCACTCTTTTCAAGGTGATGGAGGAAGGCTCAAGCCTGTCAGGCGTGAATCGCTGGCTGGCCGCCGGCAGTCTGGTGCTGTTGTTCCTGTGGCTGGGCACCTTGGCGCTCCTGTGGCGGGCACGCAGACGCGTTCCTGTTCAAGGTTCGGTAGAGGCCGGGACTGCCTCACCCGCAAAAGTGGTGGATATGAAGGCTGCCTGGTCAGCGTTGCATCAGGCGGTGCAGGAGAAGAATGGCGCCGGGGTCAATCGCGCTTTGCTGGAGCTTGCACAGGGCTTGTGGCCAGCGCACCCCCCCCGCAGTCTGGATGCCATGGCGGAGCGGGTAGAGCCGAAGCTGGCTGGAGAGTTGCGCAATCTCAGTCGTTATCTCTATGCTGATGACAGCGTGACCTGGGATGGTGCGGCCATAGAATCTGGATTGAAAGCGTTGCAGCCTGCACAGGGACATGGGCCGGCTACTCGTGAAACTGCCCTCAAACCCCTGTATCCTCAGGCGCATGGATAATCTGATCAAGCCCTGCAAAATACTCGCTGTTCTGTTCCTTTGCGTTCTGCCTTTGGTGGCAGCTGCCCAGTGGGAGCTGGAAAAAGACGAGCAGGGCATACGGGTGTACACAGAGGCCGTTCCGTCCTCTGATATCCGGCGCTTTCGCGTGGAAACCACCTTGCCGGTTCCCCTGGACCGGGTGTTGGCAGTGTTCGATGATTTCAAACGCTATCCCGAATGGAAATACAAAGTGAAGCATTCCGGCGTCCTGGCTCAGCCTGAAGAGAATGCCTGGTACCACTACCAGGATCTTTCCATGCCTTTTCCTCTGGACGATCGTATGTTCGTCATGCGTTCCCAGCTGTTGCCCCAAGGGCCGAACCAGGTGGTTATTGAAACCCGCGCCGCGCCGGACTATTGCCGGGATCAGGCGTTGCCTGCCTGCAGTGGGGTCAAGACTTTTGACGGCCTGATCGTGCGTGAGGCCCGCGGGCGGCACGAGATGAAGCAACTGGCGGACGGCAGTACCCATATCGTCTGGATACAACATGCCGAACCCGGTGGGGTGCTTCCTGACTGGCTGGTGAATGCCATGCTGGTGGATGGCCCCTGGGAAACCTTCAAGGGGCTGCGCGCTTATGTGAATCAGCCCCGCTACCGGGATGCCCGGCTCAGGCGCGATGCCTCGGGCGCTTTGCTGGGCGGGTTTGAAAAAGTTACCTGGTAGGCGAAAACAGGTTTTGGCTGGGCGGGCCGCCCGTAGTCTGCTCAGTTCAGATCGGACAGGCCGTATCCAAGAGCGCGCAGGACTTTCTTATCTGCCTGTGGCTTTCCTGTAGGCGGAATCACCAGGGTGGAGCTTTGTCCTGTCTCCTGCCGGGGCAGTTCGTGCAGGGGCAGCCGGTCGGTACGGGGCTGGTGAATGGCCAGCACTGGCGCTTCATAGAGGATGATCTCTGTATCCGGGGAGTACCAGCGATACAGTTTCTTCACCAGTATCTGGAGTCTTTCGGCGCTGGTGTCGAAGCGCTTGCCGCTCAGGTCGCCACACAGACCCACTTGCCAGAGGATGAGCATGGCTGTGGGATCGATGTGACGGTCATAGATCAGGAACTGGGTGGTTTCCAGGGACAGGCAGCCCTGCCTGCCAGGGTCCAGGCCAAGATCGGCGATCAGGCAGTCCTCTGCTGATATTCCCGGTTCCATGCGGGCCGGATAGCCTTCGCTGCGCAGCCGGGCAATGGCGGCATGGGGTACTTGGGCAAAAACGCCAGGATGCCCATAGAAAACCGCACATACGTTCTTGCCGCTGTGTACCGCTTCGACCAAGACCTCTTCCATTTCCCGGTAGGTCTGGCGCCTGTCCTTGCCATCATCGTAATAGATGTGCAGCGCCCGCACATCAGGACGCAGACTTTCCACCCAGCGATAGGCAAAGGCATCGGTCATGCAGAATACCTGATTGGCAAGACGAATCTCGCTGATGGCGCGTTCATTGATATGGCGGCCCAGCTGAATGCCGGTGCCCACCACTACCAGGGATCCTTGTGTCATTCAGGCCTCTGTGGTTTCACTGCGGGGAACATGAGCCAGCACCTGGTTTCTGCCGTTGCGCTTGGCCTTGTACAGGGTTTCGTCGGCATCGCGTACCAGGGTGTCCAGGGTATTGTAGTCTCCCTGCGCCTGCGCCAGACCGTAGCTCAGGGTGACTTCGATGCTTTTGCCATAGTCCACGACCGGATGAATCTGGCGTCGGCAGTTTTCCACTAGCTGTCTGGCCTGGCTGATGTCCATGCCGGGAAGAAAACAGGTGAACTCCTCACCGCCGGTGCGGCCCACGATGCCATGTTTACCCAGGCAGTTTTTCAGTACCGCTGCAATATGCTGCAGCACTTTGTCGCCGGCAGCATGCCCATAGGTATCGTTGACGTACTTGAACCAGTCGATATCCGCTACCACTACAGTAAAAGGTTTCTTGAGCCGGCGGCATTCATGGAAGCGTTCTTCCGCCAGGGAATAGCAATAGGCATGGTTGTAGAGATCCGTCAGAGGGTCGACCTGGGACATGTGTTTGAAGTAACTGCGTTCGCGCTTGGCCTTCAGCCAGAGCAGTATGATGATCAGGGCAACGATGATCAGCCCCAGTATGGTAATCAGGGAGCGCTGATTGGCGTTTTTCTTCTGCAAAGCCAGAAGCCGGTTGTCCTGTATGAGTTGCTCAATATGCTCTTCTTTGTTCTTGACCTCGAATTCCACCTGAAGCTGGGCGATGCGGACGGTCTTGCGGTTGTCCATGACCTGGGCTTCAGCCGCCGATTTTTTCTTGTACCACTCCAGGGCGGAGTTGGCATCTCCCCGGTACATGGCCAGCTCGCTTTGCAGGGCATAGGCATCCGTATGTTGGGGCGATATGCCGGTACTCGCCAGCAGGGGCATGGCTTCATCAAGGTGGGACTGGGCCTGGTCGATGTGTCCCAGAGAGAAATGAACATTGGCCAGTTGCACCAGGATATAGGCGATGCCATAGCGGTAGCCACTATCTCTGACCAGCTTCAAGGCAGTTTCAAGCTCTTTCAGCGCCGCTTGGTGTTGCTTCTGCTTCTGCAGGCAGGTGCCCAGGCCTGCACGCGCCATGCCCTCGAACAGGGGGGCCGATGCGGTTTTGCAGTAGCGGATCATTTTGCGGTAGCTCTCGGCCGCCTTGCTGAATTCTTCCCTCCGAAGATAGGCGCCGGCAAGGTTGTCGTAGCTGCCGCAAAGATCGATAGGTGACCCTATGGCTTCCTCAGCACGTACGTCTTCCAGTGACAGTTCCAGAGCCTTGTCCAGATCGCCCGAATCGATATACAGCTCGGGCGCATTGCTGAGGGCGATGAGTTTCAGACTGGGATCTTTTATCCAGGGCAACAGCAGCTGGGTCTTGTTGAGGTATTTGAACCCGGAGATGTAGTCGCCCAACATATGGTAGATAGGAATGGCAATGGTATATGCGCGAACTCTGTATTCAGGGGGGATGGAGGGACTGTCAAAATGCCGCAGGAGTTCAAGGGCATCTTCCATATCGCCCTGAATCGCATACAGGCGCATTTTCAGCAGGTCGATGGAGAGTTGTTGTTCCGGACTGGCATGGTCTTCCAGAGGAGTGAGCTGCTCAACCAGCCATTCCAGTTCCTTGGTCGGTTGTGAAGCAAAGGGATTGACGCCGTTGAGGATGTTTTCCAGTTTGCCGGCGTAACACATGCCTCCTGCATGTAACAGGAACAGGAGAACAGGCAGTAACTGGCGGCCAGGGTGTTTCATGGGGGGCACTGACTCCTTGTCTGCCGGGTGATCCGAGTTCAGCGCTCAGGTGAGCGGATGATAATGGTAATTTTCTTCAGAGAGTTGAGGCCGGTGGCTTTTTCCAGTGCTTTCAGGTCCGCCTCTTCCAGCAGTTTCATCTCCTCCGGAGAGAGTTTTGCGTCTTCCATGACCTTTTTCGGGTTGGTGGCATATGCCTTGGCCAGTTCGGCATCACTGCCCAAGCGTGTCATCAGTTTGATCAGATTGCTCATGGGCATCGTTTTCCCCTCCTTCAGCTTTATTGTGTTTTTTTACCTTGTCACTATCTCCAGTGCTTTGCAAGATGATTTCGCGGGTTGGGGTTGGGTCATGTATGGTACAGCCTCATGAATAAAAAGAAGCTGCTGATCATTGCTGCGACGGCTTCATTGGTGATCGCCGCGGCTGCGGGCCTATACTACTGGGACGTCATGGTGGTGGGTCTGCTGGCCGCACTTTTGTGGGCCAAAAAGCTCCTGACTCTCAAAGGCCTGTTGATCCTGTTGAAGAAACTGCCGTTTCTGCTGTTGCTGGGCCTGAAGCGCCTCATTATCAAGATCACCAGTCATTTTCTGTTTTTTACGGCCCACCTGCGCTTCCGGCGATTGCAGCGCCTGTTGCGCTACCTGCGGGCCCGGGCCTGGCTGGTAAAACGGCGCCTCAACACTCATTGGCAGGAACTCAGCGGGATGGAACAGTTGCTGGCCACGGTGGCGGCGCTGCCTCTGGTGGTGATACTTTCTGTGCTGATCGTGATCTATGTGTTGCCCAGGGCGGTGTTTGGCTTTCTCGGGGGTAAACTTAAGGAGCATTCCAGCGCGGCTGTACTCAAGAAAGCTGCCCAGCTCGGTGTGAAGGATAAACTGGTGGCGGCCGAAAAAAAGATCAAGGAAGGCATCCGGCGCAAGTTGCAGCGCCAGCGCAGTATCAGGCGGGACGGGACCGATACAGAAGAAACAGAGGGGCAAAAAACCCCGCCCCCAGGTAGCTGAAGCGCAGCCATTCGCCGGAATGATCCTGGCTCAACGCAAACACCCCGGCGGCCAGGGAAAATCCCAGGGCGATGCTGAACTGGGAATAGTAGCTTTTCAGAAACAGGTAACGGTGGGCGGAGGTCTCCCGCGCCAGATCGAAAAAGCGCTTGTTGAAGGCCAGGCGGAAAAAGGATGTGCAGAAAGTGATAACCAGCAGTATGGCGAACAGCCATCCCAGAGGCAGATCCGCGTCCACAGTAGCGCGCATGAACCAGGACAGGCAATAGCCGGTGGCGGCAACGACATAGATGCGTTGTGCCGGCATATGGTCGATACGGTTCTTGATGATGTAGAACAGGGCGCTGAAGCTGGCTCCCAGAAAAATCACCAGCGCGCCGAGCTTCCAGAAGCTTTCATGGGCAAGAAGGAACAGGGTAATCACCCAGAAGTAACTTTCCAGGAACAGAAATGGACCATCCAGAAGAAACACGGGCCGTGAACGATAAGGGTCTTTGAAAGCCAAAATGGCTTTCAGGCTCAGGGGGGCGTCCTGGCGCAACGCCGCAGGCAGCTCCATGGGCTCTTTGAGCAGGAAGAAGGAAATCATGCCCAGAAGGCCGATGAGGGAGGAGAGCAGAAATACGGACAGGTAACCGGCCTTGTCCAGAAGCAGGCCGCCGAAGAGTACGCCCATCTTGATGATGACCACCACAACCACCTGGAAATTGCCAAAGCGCCGGCCCGTGTCCTCATCTCCCAGGGTTTCGAAGAACAGCGCACGCTGGGTGATCCAGAAAAAGCAGTTGTAGGCGCCATTGAGCAGGGCGAACAGGGGCAGAAAGACCGGTTGCCCTTCCATGAAGATTGTGGCCAGGAGAGAGCTTTCCACCAGAAAGGAAGTCGCGATGAGGGTATTCAGGGGCAGGGTCTTGTGCATTCTGTCCCACAGCCACAAGGCCAGCAGGAAACCCGCGCCAGTGATGGCGATGAAGCTGCTGATCTGTGTAAGACTGTACCCATGCTTCCACAGGAAGACGGGAATGAAGAAAGGAAACAGCCCGATGAGAAAGGAATGCAGGCCGAGAAAGCGGTAAAACAACTGTGTCGAACGGGACAGGGCCATCAGAATATATCCTGGTTGTCGATGTGCAGCGCATCCAGGCGCCGGAAAGCCCGGCTCAAATCCTGTTTGCTGCCGAAGCGTGGCACGTCGTGCATGGCGGTGAAGGGCCGGGAGTTCACTTCCAGGAATATGCATTTCTGTGCGTTCCAGGGGGTTTCTATGCCTTCTTCCATAATGACGTCTATGCCCAGTATATTGGCATTGAACAGATCCAGTATCTTTTTGAACAACTGCTGATTGATCTCGGGAATGGTGCTGGTATCCACGGTTTCCACAACGCCGCCCGGGGCCAGGGATATGCGGTTGAACAGGGTTACTTCCTGGCCTTCCGGGGGCACGCTGTCCAGGCTCAGTCCCTGCTTGCGCAGATAGCGGCGGATGGCGCGGTTCTTGGGTATGGGGTGGATGACCGGGTAAAGGCCCATTTCCTTGCGGATACGGTTTTCCGCGTCGATGAGCTGGCTGATGCTGGAGTGGCCATCGCCAGTGACGAAAGGGGGATAGCGGCGGATGACGGATATGATTTCCCCGTTACCCGCCAGCACCCGGTAGTTGCGCCCCTGCAGGTATTCCTCCACCACGGACCAGGGCCACCATATTTTTACCATCAGAGCGGCTTTCCACAGCTCGGCGAAACTGTTGATGGGAAAGTGGCTTCCCCGGGAGAAGCCGGAGACGTTGGGCTTGATCACCAGGGGAAAACCATGCGTTCTGGCAAAGCGGTGGGCACGCCAGGGGCTGAGAAAGATCTCTCCTTGGGCATGGGGTATGCCCTGGGCGGCGAACATCTCCCGGGCCTGTTCCTTGGAGCGGCAGCTCTTGCGCACCTCCAGGGGATTGTAGCTGCTGCATCCGTGCAGAAAGTGTTTGTCTATCCATCCGTAGATGATTTTTTTCAGGGCCTTCATGGCTTGATCCGGTAGTTGAGAAAGAACATGGGCCAGAAGATGCGTTTCCTCTTCTGGTCGGAAGGCAGTGCCAGGGTCAGTTCTGCCAGGGCTTTCATTGCCTTGCGGATGAAATCGTGGCGCTGTTTCAGGGGAATGTCTTCGTCCAGCAGCATCAGGGGCATGGGGACGAACAGATTGATCTCGATGATGCGAAAATGGCCATCGAGCATGGCTTCCAAAGATTCTGCGCGCACCCCCACCCGGGCGATGCGAAAGGGAGGCAGTTGGCTCATATAACGCCACAATTGCCGCTCCTGTTGCGGCGACAGGGGCAGGGCGGTGTGCCGGGTGTCCGGGTTGAGGATGCTGTTTACCGGCCAGTCGTCCCCGCCAAGATTCCGGGTTTCCGTCAGGGAGAGCACGGCGAACCGGGTCGGATCGGCAGCGCTGCGGATATAGAATATCTCGAATTCATGTTGGCCGGGGGCGGCTTCCTGTACCAGATAGGGTATGGGTTGTTGCAGCAATGCTTGGCGCAGGCGCTCCCATTCGGCGTTGTTCCGGGCCACAGCGATGCCCTTGGCATTCTGGCCCCATTCGGGCTTGAGGAATACGGGCCAGTGCCGGGGCTGCTTCAGTTCAGCCAGGGGAGTCTGGCGCAGACGCCAGGCTTCCGGTATGAGCTGATCCATCTCTGCTTTGGAGAACAGGCGCCGCCGCGCGTTGAACCAGGGAGCATTGAGCTGAAAATAGTTCCAGGGCCGCGCGCCCAGGCGCAGGCACCAGCCCATATAGCCGAGTACGAGACGGACACGCAGCATCAGTCGAAACAGATTCCCTTGAGGGCGTCGTCAGAATAGATGTGCAGGCTGAGGCTGGGCTGCAGGGCCGTGACCCGATGAATAGCGTTGTCATAGCAGCCTTCTCTGCCTGCGGCGTAAATGTGTTCGCCGGTGTGTTTCACCAGGGTTTCGGTGAGGTGCAGACCGTTTGGGGTGTCTGTGAAGTGTTCCATCTGCAGACAGCCCTGAAGCACCATGACGAAAGCATATTGGGGGTGTCCGTGGGTGGGGGTTCTGGCGCCCACGTCCCAGCGCGCCACCATGATCTCTGCGCCTTCTGGATGACGGTAGAGGATGGAGCGGGAATAGCAGTGCGGGGCATGAGGATAGTCGCCTTGCGCCTCAAAGTCTGCCGCCAGGCTCACAAGGCTGGTTTCATCGTCCAGGTGGCAGGCCATCGCTTCCAGCAGTTGCTGTTGCCGGGGAGAAAGGGCCGGGGAGGGCCAGGTTTTTGCCTTACAGTCATTCATGCAGCAGGCGCGCCCCCATGTCGATGACAGATTGCAGAAACCGGTCCACATCCTCCTCGCGGAAATCCGGGTGGGTGATGAGCAGGCGCAGGGTAAGAGTGTTCCCAATAAAGGCCACGCCCACCAGACTTATTCCTTCTTCGAACAGGCGATGGCGCAGTTTGAGATTGAAATCATTGGCGTCCATGCCGCTGGGAGGAAGGAAGCGGAAACAGACGTTGAAGGACTCCCGGGAGGCGGTCATCTCCAGCTGTGGCAGAGATTCGATGCGGGATTCTGCATATTCGCACAAGGCAAGGTAATGGCGCACGCGCTGTGCCAGACCTTCGCGACCATAATATTTCCAGTCCAGAAACCACTTGAGGCTGTCCACCCGGCGACCGCATTGCAAAGAGGCGGTGCCGGTATCCAGTTCCGCATCCTCGTGCTCTTCGCGGAACAGGTAACTGTGTTCCCCGGCAGAGCAGGCGCAGCGCAGGGTGCCCTTGTGGTGATTGAACAGCAACAGGTTGCACATGAGGTTGCTGCCCGGCATCTTGTGAAAGTCCCAGGTGAAAGAGTCCAGCTGCTCCACGCCGGGCAGGTAGCGTTGGCGCAGTTCATCGTCCAGGAGTGCGGCACCGCCCCAGGCGCCGTCGCCGTGGAGCCAGAAGCCATGTTCCTTGCGCAGTTCCAGTAAAGGCGGGAGGGGGTCGTAGGCGCCGCGCACTGTAGTGCCCAGGGTGGCGCAGACGAAGAAAGCTTTGCGGCCCTGGGCCTGCTGTTCCTCCAGCAGTTGCTCCAGGCTGTCCGGGCGCATGCGCCCCCGCTCATCCACGGGCACCTTGATCAGGTTGTCCGTGCCCAGGCCCAGTATGTTGGCGGCTTTGTCCAGAGAGTAGTGGGCATCGGCGGAGACGAAAGCCGTCAAGGATGGTCCATTGAACAAACCTTTTTCCTTGGCTTCAGAAGCTGCCTGGTTGCGCGCAGCGAGCATGGCGATCATGTTGCCGTTGCTCGATCCCGTGGTCATCTGGCCTTCGCCTTGCCTGAAACCCACCAGCTCCAGCATGCGGTTCAGCATGTAATGTTCCATGAGGGTGGATACGGGGGCAGCCTCATAGGTGCAGGCTGATGTATTGGTTACCGCGGTGATGATCTCCCCCATGATGGAGGGGAGGTTGGCTCCGGACCACATGCGGTTGACGAAACCGTGGTTGCCGGTTTTTACTGAATGGGTCAGGTATTTTTCCATCCACTGGAAGAGCTGCTGCCAGTCGCCGGGCGCCTGACGTTCCAGTTCCAGGGTTTCGGCCAGAGCCTGGGGTTCAAGGTAATCCAGGAACTTCCCCTCTTTGCGCCGGGCGTAGTACTGCTCCACCAGGGCCAGCAGGCGCTGGAATATGGCTTGGTCGTTCATTCGCTTATACTGCTGCAGAGCCCGGTTTGCGGTTGATCAAGAATAGAATGATACCAGAGACGAGGATGGAAACCGCAGCGTAAAACAGGGAACCTCCGTCACCCTTGCCTTCATGCAACACTTCCACCCCCAGAGGAGAAGCCAGGTGAAAGAACACCGCGCCTCCCATGACCAGGCTGGCCATAGCACCTCCAATGCGGTGCATGAGACGCCGGGACGGCAGTTTCAGGGCCGGCGCTGTTTTTCCCAACAGCCAGAACAGGGCTGGAGACAACAGGATGAGGGATGTGAGCAGTTCAAAACTGCCTACGCCATAGGCGCCGTAGCGGGCGAACAGGCCTCCCAGGCTATCTCCCAGGAAGCCTTGCAGCCAGCCTCCTATGGTGCTGAAGATATGCACTGTGTCGGGATGACCGCTGAATTTGTAGGGCAGAGAGCTGAGGAATACTTTGCATGCCCACAGGGCCAGTATCCAGCTGGTTACGGGGATGATGTTTTTTTTCATGTTTTTTCCTTGTCAGAGTGGTGAAAAGGCTGGGTTATCTGGACAGGGTGGGCCAGAATCTGTCTGCTTCCCTGATCCAGTGTGCCTTGTCCTGCTCCCAATCCTTTCGAATGGCGGCATCGTAGTTCAGGTAGAGCTTGCCCTCGTGAAGCGTCCATTGCAGAGGATCGCCCCTGGCAGTGGTGTCATGGGCCACGGCCCAGGCACAGTAGCCGCCGTACTGAGGTGCATACTTGCCGGGGTTGGCCTGAAACATCTGTCGGTGTTCTTCACTGGCAAAGTACCAGGTGGCGCCTTTGTATTCGAGAGGGAAGCGCTTGCTCCCCTTCACCGGGTGCCCTTCGGTAAAATAGGCCACGGGATCATATCCACCCACAGCGGTATCACTGAACAATGGCGTATAGACGGCTTCTTCAGCCATTGCTGAAGAAATCATCAGCACCATGCTGAAAAATATGGAAAATCTTGTCTGGTTCATAAGCGTCTCCCTCGGTCCCTGCTGATACAGACCCAGGAAAGGCCCAAGTTCTTTTCGCCCCCGAATGAAAAAAAGTGCTTTCAGTGCTTCACATTCGGCAAAAATCGAGTAAAATGCCGCGTTTACCTTGATCTGGCCCCTTGCCGGGTTGTCAGGATTACACTGAATTTTAAGGCTCTTAGTCAATATGGTTACAATTCGTCTTTCAAGAACCGGCGCCAAGAAGCGTCCTTTCTACCACATCGTTGCCACGGATTCCCGCAGCCCCCGTGATGGCCGTTACATCGAACGCCTGGGATTCTTCAATCCTGTCGCCAAGGGCGGAGAGGAAGAACTGCGCATCGAACTGGATCTTGTTGACAGCTGGATTGCCAAAGGCGCTCAGGTGAGCGAACGTGCTGCGGCGCTGATCAAGCAGTACCGCAAGCAAGGTCAGAGCGAAGCTGCCTGATACGGCGTTTCGGCGTCTGCAGCCTGAGCTATGGCTGACAGCCGGGTGAAAGAACCTGAATCCGAGGGTGACGGGCCGGCAAGGCTGGTCACCCTCGGTCACGTTTCCGGGCTGCATGGTGTGCAGGGCTGGTTGAAGGTCTATTCGGATACCCGTCCAAGGGAGGGCATCCTGGATTACCCGACCTGGTACCTGCGGCGCGGCCAGAACTGGGAAGCCGTGGCTCTGCAACACGGCCGCCGCCAGGGCAAGCTGGTACTGGCCAAGCTGCAGGGCTGCAACGACCGGGAAACCGCCCGGGAGCTGTTGGGAGCCGATATTGCGGTGCGCCGCTCCCAGTTGCCGGAAAACCTGGCGGACGATGAATTTTACTGGGCGGACCTGGAAGGACTGCAGGTCGTGACTCTGGAAGGCGTAGAGCTGGGCAGAGTCAGCTGGCTCATGGAAACCGGCGCCAATGACGTGCTGGTGGTGCAGGGAGAGCGCGAAAGGCTGCTGCCCTGGATTTGGGAGCAGGTGATCCGGGATGTGGATCTGAAAGCAGGCCGCATCCTGGTGGACTGGGATCCGGAGTTCTGATGCGTTTTGATGTCGTGACTTTGTTTCCCGAGATGTTTCAGGCGGCTCGCCTAGGCGTCACCGGCAAAGCCCTGGACAACGGCAAGGCCAGCCTGCATCTGTGGAATCCACGGGATTACACAGACGATACGCACCGCACCGTGGACGACAGGCCCTATGGCGGCGGCCCGGGCATGGTCATGATGGTGGAGCCTCTAAAGGCGGCTCTGCAGGAAGCCAAAGCCGCGGCACCGGGCAGCCGGGTGATCTACCTGACCCCGCAGGGCCAGCGCTTCGATCAGAAGGCCGCCCGGGAAATGGCCGCCGGAGATGGCATGATCCTGCTGGCGGGCCGTTATGAAGGCATCGATGAACGCCTGGTGGATTGTTGTGTGGACGAGGAATGGTCCATTGGCGATTATGTTCTCTCAGGCGGAGAACTGGCGGCCATGGTGATCATGGATGCCGTGACAAGATTGCTGCCCGGCGTGCTGGGCCATGAGGATTCTGCGCAGCAGGATTCCTACATGAACGGATTGCTGGATTTTCCCCAGTACACCCGTCCCGACCGGCTGGAAGGCCGGGAGGTGCCGGAGGTGCTGCTGTCCGGCAATCACGCCGCCATCGAGCAATGGCGGCTCATGCAGGCCCTGGGGCGCACTTGGCTGCGCCGTCCGGACCTGCTGGATCAGCGGAAGCTGTCCGACGAGGAACAGCGCCTGCTGGAAGAATTCATACGCACCCATCAGGGGGCGTCGGCATCGTCATGACGAAGATGCTGCGAGTATTTTATTATTGAACTTCGCGCCGTGAGGCGCCATAACTGGTAAGAGGAGCAACAACGATGAGCAATATCATCCAGGAACTCGAAGCTGAACAGATGAACAAGGACATCCCGGACTTTGGTCCCGGTGATACCGTTGTTGTTAAGGTCAAAGTCAAGGAAGGCAACCGAGAGCGTCTGCAGGCCTTTGAAGGCGTGGTGATCGCCAAGCGCAACCGCGGTTTGAACTCCGCCTTCACCGTGCGCAAGATTTCCCACGGCGAAGGTGTGGAGCGCGCCTTCCAGACTCACAGTCCCCTCATCGACAGCATTGAAGTAAAGCGCCGCGGCGACGTGCGCCGCGCCAAGCTGTACTACCTGCGTGGCCGTACCGGCAAGGCAGCGCGTATCCGCGAAAAGCTCTGATCTGCGGGATCTGCTTCGAGCCGCCGTGTCCTAACGGATGCGGCGGCTTTTTTGTGGGCAGGGTATTGCTGATATGATGCACAGCGTCACCGCAATTGGGGAGTTTCATGGGCAGCCTGTTCCTTTTTTTACTGGTTATCAGCATCATCCTGGACATCCTTTCTGACCGGCTGTTTCAGAGTATCGGCCGCTGGATATTCTCTCTGTTCTCAAGGCAGCCCGTAGCCGGTACACAGGGTGAATTCCCGGGCTGGCTGTACCGCCTGACCGGGTTTGTTTTCTGTATATCGGTATTGGCTGCAGCACACTTCCTGAGCGGGATGTTTGGAGGATAAAGATGACGACCAGCTTCTACTGGCATGACTACGAGACCTGGGGTACGGACCCACGCCGGGACCGGGCGGTGCAGTTTGCCGGGATTCGCACGGATCTGGATTTCAATCCCATTGGCCGTCCCCTGATGGTCTATGCCAGTCCCGCCGATGACATGCTGCCCCAACCGGGGGCCTGTCTGGTCACGGGGATCACGCCTCAGCAGGCACGCAAGGAAGGGGTTTGCGAGGCGGATTTCTTTCATGCTGTCCACGAAGAGCTGTCGCGGCCGGGCACCTGTGCCCTCGGCTACAACAGCATCCGCTTCGACGACGAGTTCACC
>JALWRH010000104.1 GCA_026994195.1 Sedimenticola sp.
CTTTTTCCTTGTCTTCAGAAAGCTGCAACTGTTCCCGTAGCTTCTGTATGTAATAGCGGTACAACCGGGAAGTGCGGAAATCCTTCAGCTCCTGAAGAAATGATTCCCGCTGATCCAGTCCCCGGGCGTGCGCTTCCAGACGCAACAAGCGCAAGGCCACCAGGCGCTTGAGCAAGTTACCGCGCAATACGGCCTGCTCTGGCGCGTCCATGGTGTTGAATTGGGTTGCAAAAGGCGATGAACGAACAGCTTTCTCCAGATCAGACGCTGTTACTTTGGTGGGACCGACAGTGACCAGCACTTCTTCTGCATTCGCTGCAGCCATGCCCGGCAGGAAGATCACCATCAGGAATAAACACAGGAAGGTACGATTCATATACTTCATAGGTGTAACGCTCTATCTGAATTCAGAACTCCAGTAAAAAAAACCGGGGCGGTTGGAAAAAAAACAGGGAGCCAGGCTCCCTGTTTCCAATCCGGACCCGGCTCATGAGAACCGGATCCTGTTGGCATGGATCAGTCGTCATCCTCATCAGGAATCTTGCCACCCAGATCCGGCGCAGTTGCGTGCATCCAGGATACGGCAGATTCATAGTCCTCAGAGATATAACGGCCTTTCCACTTGTGGTCATCATCATTCTTGGCCAGGAACGGAACACCGTTCTCGTTCACCTCATGACAGGCGGCACAGCGGAAAGGACCATGGGAACCATCCGGGTTGTACTGGGGCGCCTGCTTGTAGGTAGTAGTATCGGCCGTGTTCTTGACCGGATACAGACCATGAATGGACTGGTGGCAGGCCTGACAGGCCAGGCCAGCATGACCTTTGGAATAGCGCATCAGGCTGTACTTGCCGGGCTGGTTGATGGGGAATGCCACACCACCCTGGCCTTCGACAAACGGAGCAGCATGACAGTCCGCACAGTGCGGTGCGCCAGGTGACAGCCAGTAATCCCGGCCATGGGTGGCCGCATCATAGGGCACGGCAGTGGCGCCAGTGGCACCAGCAGGCAGCTTCAGGCTGGCAACATCCACAGCAGGGTTGGCGGACAATGGCATGACATTGATGTCTCCATCCACGTCTTTGCTGACCATGGGACCCTTGCCTTTCAGGGCAATGACAGCAATATCAGGCACAGTGCGTTTCTTGGCCCAAGTCAGGAGGATGCCGGATTTGCCCGGGGTGTCATGCCCCTTGGCATCCAGAACCACTTTCGGATCCATGTAGGTGTTGATGAGTTCACTCTTGCTTACACCGATAGCCTTGGCAATCTCGTCCAGAGACTTGTTGCGGATCGTATCGCCAGTCTGGGCGAAGGCATTCTTCAGGTTGTCACGCTGATACAGCTCCCGGGACAGCTGGTTGTGGCAGTTGGTGCACCACAGCCCCTTGCCGCCCTTGCCATTGCCAATCTGGGACACGTTGGCTTGCAGCCATTCACCGATGGCATTCAGATGTTCATCCGTTTCTACACCATCCTTGTCCTTGTCGGGATTGGAATGCACGTCACGGCCCACATAACAGCCCCCGGAAGCATCCCGGTTATCCGCATCCGCATAGGCATTCTTACCATCAGGCGTGATGGGATAGCCTTCCATACCGCCATCATAACGGTGTGCCGGGTGACAACCCTGGCAGGCGCCAGTACGCCCTTGGCCATCAGCCAGAGGCTTCTTGGTCTGGTGAACTGTATGGATGGCCTGAGTCAGCGCCGGAATGGTCACTTCCTTGCCTTCCTTGTTCTTGTGGGTGCCCGCTGTCAACACGCCAATGACGTTGTCGGCATGGCATTTCTGACAAAGAACAGGATCACGGCCCAGACGGTTCATGGTGGAACGGCTGTTCGGATCATAATTCTTCATGAATTCCGTGCCATTGTGATCGTCATGCATTTCCAGGATAGAAACAGAAGTGGCCTTCAGATCCGCAATCCAGTCGGATGCGCCCAGGCCTTTCCAGAATGCCCGCTCCTGTTTGTACAGTTTGTACTTGTCACCATTGGCCGTTTTATTGGCATGGCAGTTGGAGCAGTTGGGGATATCAATAGGGTTGGTGCCAACGAAGGTGATGGGCTTGCCGCTATGGCTGTCCAGCACCGGCTTGCCCGTGTCCGCATCCACCAGGCTCACCCAGTTTTCCTGGAAGGGCTGAATATCGCTTTCCACCAGGGTCAGAAGATCCTTGGCGGCGGTACGGTCGGTAAAGGGCGTCAATGGCAGACCCAGGGCATCCCAGATGCCCGGGTTGGTCAGCACGATAGGCACATTGTCCAGCACAGGCGATTTGGTATAAACGATGGTGCCTTTTTCACCCGTATAGTGCAGATGCCCGCCACTGATGGGGCTGGGCGCTGCGGCGCCGGCTGGGCCATTGTCCCGGGGAACGGGAACCTGCATCCCGACAAACAGTTTTTCCTTGTCCGCACTGGTACTCTTGGGATTGGTGCCTTTCAAATCCTTGTAGACATAGAGATGTGTCCAGTAGGCATTGGCAACGCTTTCATCTTTATCGTACTTGCCATCGCCATTCACATCATAGGGTACGTCCCAGTACTTGAGCTTGTTGCCTTCAGAATAGGTATTGTTAACAAAACCATAGGCCAGCTTGAAGCGCTTCTTGCCGTCAACGACTACTGTGGGATCTTCTTCATCGGCTTCCAGTAACTCAGGATATTTCTTCTTGCCGGTAGCAGTCTTGATGACCTGGGACTGCACTGAGTTGTACGGTGGCAGCACACAGCAATAGGTAAAATCAAAGCCGGTACAGTGCATGCCCAGCTCATAGTTGATGGTGATGTTGTAGTCGTTTTTGGGTTTGCTGGTGTCTGCCGCAACTTCCGGGCCACCATACATCTTGGAACCCATAGATACGGCTTTTGCGTGTGACTCGGCAGCTTTTGCCGGCGCTTTCTCAGCAACTTCTTCTTGTGTGGTACAAGCGCCAACTGTCAATGCAGCAACAATAGCTGCGGATAAGGCTTTTTTCATGGTAACCCCCTGTTATCGGGATACCTTGAGATTTGACCATCAAAAACAAATTCCTGGATAAGACCAACAATTTCCTGACGGATTCAGGCACACTTCAATTGTTGCCAGCTAGGCTCATGTTCTATGCACAGGATGTTCGATACTGGGCAACTCAAAGATTCCCGTTTATCATCGAATTTTGATGTCACCGTCCGTTGGCGACACCCCCCTCCAAATTCGCCTCCTTTGGTATATCTGCATCAATTTATGAAGGCAACGATTGAAGGATAACACTTACATCCTTCAGGATCAACGAAATATTTCTTTATAAACAACATGTTAGAATATTAATAATTAATTATGTTGGCATTTACCTCCGAATTGGAGAAGGCTTTAAAAAATTATGTTCCTGGAACGGGTCACATGACTTGCATCAATGACATTCCTGGCTATATGTCCTAATTTTCAAATGGGGTATTGAGGCAGTATTGTATATCCTTGCGACAGTCTGACGGCAGTCATGAAGAAATGTAGGGGTAAGATACTAGGTTGCGCGGCACACCTATCTCTATCCGGCGCAACCTGCCCCCCGTTCACTGATCAGGCTGTTCCGAAAACACAGGATTTACCTGTATGACAGTGACAGAGAAAACGTCATCTTGCTTAAAGGGCTTTCAAACCCAATGGCATTTCTCTGACACAAAACCAAGAAACTGGAACCAGCAGGATACAAGCCATGAGCAAAGGCATACTCGAGCACTTTACCTACCCCCTCAGGGGAAAAACCTTTTCATCCTTTCTGGCGGGAGCACTCGTCATAGGTTTTTCAGCACCTTCATTGGCTGTGAACACAGATCCCGATGAGTTTGAGGCGGCAATCAAGCTGAAACCCAACCTGGAAAACGGCAAGAGATTGTACAAGGGCAGTTGCATTACCTGCCACGGCCCCGAGGGATGGGGTGTGCCTGGCAGCGGTTATCCCCAGATCGCAGGGCAGCTCAAGAATGTCATCATCAAGCAACTGGCCGATTTCCGCGCCGGTAATCGCGACAACCCCATCATGCGCGCATTTGCCTCCCAGCGCTCTCTGGGAGGCGCCCAGGAGATTGCGGATGTCGCTGCTTATGTAGCCAGCATGCCCATGACTCCCAACAATGAAAAAGGCTTTCCCCTGCACCTGGAAGAAGGCAAACGCATCTACGACAAGATGTGCGCCGACTGCCACGGTAAGAACGGCGAAGGCGACCCTGAAGATCATGTACCCCGTATTCAGGGACAGCACTACAGTTACCTGTCCAGGCAATTCAACTGGATTCGAAATGGCCGCCGCCGCAACGGTGACGAAAAGATGATCAAGCAGATCAAGAATTTTACGCCCCCGGAGCAGGTGGCCGTTTTGTCCTATGTGGCCAGTCTGAAACCCAAGAACGTCGCGCCTCCCGGTTGGAGAAACCATGATTTCGACAACTTCGACCGTAGCTGGAGACCCACTCGAATCCGCTGATTGTGAACCCCATACAGTCCCGGGCATCCCCAGGAAGGGGTGCCCATCACAATCCATACATTCAAAGAAATAACGCCATGCAAAGTCTGCATGGCGTTATTGCTTTCCGGCGTTCCTGGTTGCCGGGTTACGTCAGTGATCGCCACCTTCGAGCAGTTGCAGACAGCGCTGATCGCGAAAACCGCGGGCAATATCCTTGACGGTTTTCCCCTGCTTGTTCTTGATGCTCACATCTGCGCCTCTCGAAATCAGCACCTTGACCACATCCGGCTCCCTCACATCCACAGCTTCGAGCAACGCCGTAGTTCCATCATTGTCCTGGGCATTGATATCCGCCCCCTTTTGCAGCAGATAGGTCACGGCTTCCGCATTGCCGCTGCCCGCGGCCCAGATCAACGGTGTTGCACCATCTTTCGAGCGCGCATTCACATCTTCACCCGCTTCCACCAGAGCTTTTACCAGATCCATGTTGTTCCCCGTTTCCACGGCGTACATAAGTGCTGTCTTGCCACGATTGTCTGCAAGATTGGTTTTTGCCCCATGTTTCAGCAGCAGTTTCACGGTGTTCAAATGTCCGTGTGCAGCGGCCAACATCAGTGGCGTGCGTCCTTCCTTGTCCCGGTCATTGGGGTTGGCGCCACGAAACAGCAATTGCTCCACCATATCATCGACACCATAGCGGGCCGCCAGAAGCAGGGCGGTAGCCCCGGCACGGGTGCGGGCACTGAGATCAGCGCCTCTCTCGATGAGCAAAGCCGTTACTTCTGGTTCATCATTTTCCGCAGCCAGCGTCAGGGCTGAACAATTGGCAACCGTGCGCCGGTTTACATCCGCGCCGCGCGAAAGCAACAATGAAACCACGCCCAGATTTCCATTTTCTGCCGCCATCATCAGAGCCGTCTTGCCATACTTGTTGGCGCTGTTCACATCAGCCCCTTTGTCCAGCAGCTTTTCCACGGCTTCCACATCACCCACGATAGCTGCCAGGCGAAGCTCCTTGTCCAGGGCGGGATCACCCGCAACAGCGGCAAAAGACAGCAGCAGCAACAAGGTTCCCAACACTATGCGGATGTTCATCTGCAACCTCATTCCGTATCTCATGATCATTGCCGTCAGCCCGCCTGGGCTGCCTCCTCATCGTCTTCTTCCGGCTCGTCCGGTTCCTCATGGGCAATGCCCTTGTGACAGTCGATACAGGTCTTGCCTTCGTCCCGTGCCCGCCCATGACGTTTGCGTGCGCTGCGATCCTGCTCAGCCAGATCCATGGCGTCCCATTTGTGGCAGGACCGGCATTCGCGGGAATCCGTGGATTTCATCTTCTCCCACACTTCACTGGCCATTTCCCACCGATGGGCCTCATACTTTTCTTTGGTATCCAGGGTACCCAGAATCTCGTGCAGCACATCTTTGTAAGCCATGACTTTGGCCACCATCTTGGGACCAAAAGACTTGGGCACGTGGCAGTCCGAGCATACTGCGCGCACCCCGGATGCGCTTTTGTAGTGCACCGTCTCTTTGTACTCTTCCAGATTGACCTTCATGGAATGACAGGAAGTACAAAACTCCAGTTCATTCGTATACGAAAGCCCCATGTTGAACAGGCCGGCGAAAACCACGCCTGCAATAAATATGACTATGGCCAGACCCAGACTGATACGTTGTGCCACGGCAATCCCCCCGTTTTTTAACAGTTATTGATTCAATATTATTGACAGAAGCTACCGTAAAAATACCGGCTCATTGCAAACCGGAAATCAAACAATCAGCGTCCTGCCATCCAGACTCTCTGGCCTGAACAGTTGCCGAGCCTAGCAAGGACTCAGCATATTCCCGAACCTCCACATTCGGGTATCATTCCTGAAACCGCTCCTCCACGGTTCCCGGTTATTCTGTGTAAACCACCCCTGGCAACCAGGTTGCCAGCTCGGGCCACCATGCCAGCATACCCAACATGATGAGCTGTATCAAAATAAATGGTACCACACCCCGGTAGATGGCACCGGTGGTGACTTCGGGAGGGGCTACACCGCGAAGATAGAACAGGGCAAACCCAAAAGGCGGAGTGAGAAAGGAGGTCTGCAGGTTGATGGCGATCATGATACCCAGCCACACGGGGTCCAGCCCCATGGCCAGCAGGATGGGGCCTACGATAGGTACCACCACAAAAGTGATCTCTATGAAATCCAGAATAAAGCCCAGAAGAAACATGAGCAGCATCACGACCGCCACGGCGCCCACGACACCTCCGGGCAGATTGGTGAGCAATTCGTTCACGCGGTCATCCCCGCCAAACCCCCTGAAAACCAGGGAGAACACTGCAGCGCCGATAAAGATCATGAATACCATGCTGGTGACTTTCACCGTAGCGTGCATCACCTCCCGCAGGGAATCCCAGCTGAGTTCGCGCCGCTGGGCCGCCAGCAGCATGGCGCCCACGGCTCCCACGGAAGCCGCCTCCGTGGGCGTGGCGATTCCCGCCAGAATAGAGCCGAGTACAGCCACGATGAGCAGCAAAGGCGGCATCAGCACCGTGAGCACCCGCCACCACAGGGATTGCTGCTTCCCCTCTTTTTTGGGTGCCGGAGGTACCTTTTGCGGTTGAAAAACGGCCACGCCCAGTATGTAGAGCAGGTACATCAGAACCAATCCCACGCCAGGAATCACCGCCCCCACGAACAAATCTCCCACGGACACGGTATCCAGATTCCACTTGCCCATGTTCAACTGCGCCTGCTGGTAAGCGGAAGACAACACATCCCCCAGCAACACCAGCACGATGGACGGCGGAATGATCTGTCCCAGGGTCCCGGAAGCACAGATGGCGCCGGCCGCTACGGCCGGATCATAGTTGCGCTTGATCATGGTCGGCAGGGACAACAAGCCCATGGTCACCACTGTCGCCCCCACAATGCCGGTACTCGCGGCAAGGAGCATACCAACCAGCGTCACTGAAATACCCAGCCCCCCGCGCAAGCCGCCAAACAGATCCGCCATGGTATCCAAAAGGCTTTCCGCGACCTTGGAACGCTCCAGCATCACACCCATGAACACGAACAGAGGCACCGCAATCAGGGTCTCGTTGGTCATCACCCCGTAGAGCCTGTTGGGCAGTGCCTGGAGAAAGGCATCATCGAACATTCCCAGCCATTCTCCAAGGAAGGCGAACATCAGGGACACGCCCCCCAGGGTAAAAGCCACGGGATACCCCAGCATCAGTACCAGGGCAACGATTCCGAACAAAATGAAAGGCATCCATTCAGCCATGATTCCGCCCTGTCAGAACATGCAGGCTGCGCAGGATCGTTACCAGTCCCTGCAGCATCATGGCCACCGGCATGAGCAGCAGCAGGGTCTTGAGCAGGAACACGCCGGGCAGACCGCCTGCCTCCCGGGAACCTTCCACGACCTTCCAGGATTCCGTGACATACTCCCAGCTGATCCACAGGATAAAGATCATCAGGGGATAGAGCAGCAGCACCGTACCCAGCAGGTTCACCCAGGCGCGCCCCTTGACGCCAAATTTCTGATAGAAAATATCCACCCGCACATGGCCGTCATGTTTGAAGGTATAGGCGGCGCCGAGCATGAATACCGTGGCATGCAGGTAGGTAATAGACTCCTGCATGGCGATCCAGCCCGTATTGAAGGCATAGCGCAACACCACCACCGCGAAGGTGACAAACACCATGAGCAGCGTGCCCCAGGCAATGATGCGGCCGGTGAATTCGGCAAAAGCTTCCAGCTTGCGGATCAAGAGCGATTACCTACCAGCGAAACAATATCCACTGGGGAAGCACCACCCCATTGGGATCGTCTTCCCGAGTATCCATCTCGCCATCGCCATTCGAATCCATGAGATAGTAGGGAGGACCGACTTTGGGCACGATCTTCACCATGTACAGGCGCCCGTCCACCCGGTATTCGTGAACCGTGCGGTTGCCCTCCTGGCGGATGGTGACTTCAGGCTCCAGGGTTTCCCCGTCATCTGCGCCCGGCGGCAGTTGGGAAGCCGCATCCTCTGCCGGGGAAGCAACAGAAAACAACAACAGGAATAAAACAAGCAGCATCTTCATCAGATTGGCCGGAGCAGATAGTAGAGGACTCATTATAACTCCAGAAGGATTTCCCTTTCAGCAGCAGAAGGCTCAAAACCGCGTCCGCCGTAATGATCGAAGATACCCTGCACGATAGCCTTGGGTTCATCACAGACCTGGATCAGATCCATGTCCTCGGGACTGATGGTGCCGGCTTCACACAGGGTATTGCGGAACCAGTCCAGCAGACCGCCCCAGAAACTGCTGTCCACGAGGATAATGGGAATGCGCCGCCCCTTGCCGGTTTGTACCAGGGTCAGGCATTCCGCCAGCTCATCCAGGGTGCCAAAGCCACCGGGAAGCACCACGTAGGCTGTGGCGTATTTGATGAACATGACCTTGCGAGCAAAGAAATGCCGATAGGTCAGGGATACATCCTGGTAAGGATTGCCATGCTGTTCGTGGGGCAACACTATATTCAACCCCACACTGGGGGAAGGGCCGGCGTGGGCGCCCTTGTTGGCCGCTTCCATGATCCCGGGGCCACCACCACTGATGACGGAGAATCCTGCTTCGGACAACAGCCGGGCCACCTCCTCTGCCTTCTGGTACCAGGGGTGCTCTACGGGCGTGCGCGCAGACCCGAATATGCTCACGGCAGGGCGGATGCGGCTGAGTTTCTCGAACCCCTCGACAAACTCGGCCATGATCTGGAACACCCGCCAGGACTCCCGGTTCAGCTCTGCATCCACGGCCGGAGTACGTGGGCGTATGGAGGAAAAATCGTTCATATGCATGCTCTACAGGTTAAAATTGCCGCCCTTTCGGCAGAAGTCAGGACAGTCACTATAGGCCATGCACGATCTCAATCCAAGACAGCGCGAAGCCGTGGCCTGGCTGGACAGTCCCCTGCTGGTCCTCGCCGGGGCCGGATCCGGCAAGACCCGGGTCATCACCCGCAAGATTGCCCATCTGGTGAACAATGTCGGCATGGCCCCACGCCACATCACCGCTGTCACCTTCACCAACAAGGCCGCCCGGGAAATGAAAGCCCGGGTGGGAAGCCTGCTGCAGGGCAGCAACAGCCGCGGCCTGAGCATCTCCACCTTTCACACCCTGGGCCTGAACCTGCTGAAACGGGAGCATCAGGCTGCCGGCCTGCGGCCGGGATTCAGCATCCTGGACACCCAGGACAGTGAGCACCTGCTCAAGGAGATCCTGCTCAAGGACGAACCGGACAACCAGGCCATCAGCCTCGCCCGCTGGCAGATCTCCCAGTGGAAAAACGACCTCCTCAGCCCTGAGGAAGCCATGTCCAGGGCCGAGAATGAGCTGGCATTGCGTCACGGCCAGATCTACGCCGCGTATCAGCGCGCCCTGGGCGCCTACAATGCCGTGGACTTCGACGACCTCATCCAGCTGCCGGTGCAACTACTGCGCAATCACGCAGACATCCTGGAACACTGGCAGCACAAGATCCACTACCTGCTGGTGGATGAGTACCAGGACACCAACAGCGCCCAATACGAGCTGGTGCGCCTGCTGGCGGGTGTGCGCGGCGCCCTTACGGTGGTGGGGGACGACGACCAGTCCATTTACGCGTGGCGTGGCGCGCGGCCGGAAAACCTGGCACGCCTGAAAGAGGATTTCACCAACCTGAAAGTAATCAAACTGGAGCAGAACTATCGTTCCACGGGGCGCATCCTGAAAGCCGCCAACACCCTCATAGCCAACAATCCCCATGTCTTCGAAAAACGCCTGTGGAGCGAGCTTGGCCCTGGGGAGGAGATCCGCGTCTTCCAGTGCCGGGATGAAGAGAATGAAGCCGAGCGGGTGGTATCGGAAATCATCCACCAGAAGGTCATGCTCGGACGCCGTTATGGCGACTATGCCATTTTGTACCGGGGCAATCACCAGTCACGCATCTTCGAAAAACTCCTGCGCCTGCACAGCGTGCCCTATTTCATCAGCGGCGGCAGCGCTTTCTTCTCGCGTACTGAGATCAAGGACATCATGGCCTACCTGCGCCTGCTGGCCAACCCTCATGACGATGCCGCCTTCCTGCGCATCGTGAACACCCCCCGTCGGCAGATCGGTCCCGGCACCCTGGAACAGCTTTCTGCCTACGCCAGCCAAAGAAGCGTCCCCTTGTTCGAGGCCATAGACGAGCTGGGTATAGGGGAACATCTCAAAGCGGCCCCCCTGAAACGGCTGCAGCAGTTCCAGGGCTGGATACGTCACCTGTCCCGCCTGGCCCATGAAGACGATGCAGTGAAGACCCTGCGGGAGTTGCTGGACGATATGGACTATCAGGCCTGGCTGTACCAGACCTCTGGCAATGACAAGGCTGCCGAGAGGCGCTGGGAGAACGTACAGGAACTGGTGGAGTGGCTGGCGCGCCTGCAGCAGGATGAAATGAAAGACCAGGCACTGGCGGACATGGTCAGCCACCTGGGCCTGATGGATATTCTTGAACGTCAAGACGAAGAATCCAGTGAAGACCGGGTGAGCCTCATGACCCTGCATGCCGCCAAGGGACTGGAATTTCCCTACGTGTTCCTGGTCGGCATGGAAGAGGGCCTGCTGCCCCACCACAGCAGTATCGAGGAAGACAACATCGAGGAAGAGCGCCGCCTCGCCTATGTGGGCACCACCCGGGCCAGGCGCATACTGCACATCAGTTGCGCACGCAAGCGGCGCAAGGGTGGCGAGGTGGTGGACTGCGAACCCAGCCGTTTTCTCGAAGAACTGCCCCGGGAGGACCTGGTATGGGAAGGTGGGGGACAAACCGATGAACCGGAGGAAAAGAAAAAGGCCAGGGGCAAGAGCCACCTGGCCAGTCTGAAAAAGCTCCTGGAATAGTTCCGGCGGATGGGATGCTTACCCCGCCCGGGGAACAGCGCGCATCACTGCTTGGCCAGCCACTCGGCCATGGCTTTCATTTCGTCGTCACTGACGCCGGCAATGATGGGCTTCATCATGGCCGTCTGGCCATTGGCGCGGGTGCCGCTCTTGATATCCTTCATCTGGGCCAGAAGATAGACTGCGCTCTGACCCGCAAGCTTGGGATAGGTGCCCATGGGCGTGGTCTTGCCATCAGCGCCATGGCAACCACCGCAACCCTTGGCCTGGAATGCCGCTGCGCCGGGATCAGCAGCGGCAGTCGGCGCTGCAGGAGCAGGCGCAGGCGCCGCAGCAGGCGCGGCGGCGGGTGCAGGAGTGGCAACCGCAGATGTTGCTGCGGCTGCGGTATCGCCGGCAACATTTACCTGGCCCACGGGTTTGATGCGGGACAACACATCATCTTCAGCCATGGCCACACCGGACAGGGAGGCAACAGCCAGCAGGGAAAGCAGGGAAACAGAAATTTTCTTCGCCACGATAAAGCTCCTCGAGTCTGTAGATCAGATGGGGTCAGTGCCAAAAGATACTTTCTTGCGGCACTACCAGTAATTCATAACTTGCTAATGATAGCATTGTTCAAGCACAGATGAAAAACAGGGCGGACAGCCATCCGCTCAGCGGCGGCGCAGGGACCACACCTGCTCCAGCATGCTCTCAATGCCTTTCTCCCCAAACCGGGGATTGGTTCTGAGCACATCCACCGTTTCCAACAGATGCACGTGGAAGGCATCCTGATACAAAGCCCTCACCTCATCAGCCCTAACGCTGAAAGGCGGCCCGTCCATGGCTTCCTGGGGATAGTCCATACTCACCAGCAGGCCGGCAGCACCCGGCGTCATCAACCGGGACAAATGCTGCACATAGCGCCGGCGCATGTCTCCGGGAAGAGCGACCAGCGCGGCGCGATCATAGACTGCCGCCAGCTCCCCTGTCTGGCGTTTTTCCAGGTGAAAGAAATCCCCCTGCAACAAAGTCAGTTTCGGGGCCTGGGCGCAGGCAAATTCACCGTTCCTGGACCACTCCAGAGCCAAGGCGTTTTCCCGCTCAAAATCCTTCACTGCAATGCCGCTGAGCTCTATTCCCAACACCTCATATCCACGTTCCCGCAACCACAGCATATCCAGCGACTTGCCACAAAGGGGCACCAGCACCCGGCCACCGGGCGGCACACCCAGGGCATCCCAGTGGCGCCGAAGATGAGGGTTGATATCCGGCAGGTGAAAGCCGATACGTTGTTCCGCCCAGCGATCCAGCCAGAACTGCTTCTCCACAGACTGTACTCCCATTGCAGGTTCTGGAACATTTATTCCAGATATTGATATAGTAACCTATTGCTCAGGAAGCTCTGGTTCATTCTGAGTGGAATGATCGGAACAGTGACGGTTTCGGATTCATCACGCAGAAGCCGAAAAAACTGGCCGATAGCAACCACTAAATGAATTGTTCAAAGCTCCTTCAACCACACCTGTTGCCATGACCGCCAAGAACAAAGACAAGCCTGAACACATTTCCGATCAGCAGCTGCTGCGCGCCGCACGCTCGTTCGAAGCCATGATGCTCAGCCAGATCGAGATCTCCGCCAAACTGGCGGATGATCTCAAACACGCCATCCGTATCGGTATGGTGGTACTGGCGCTGATCGCCATTTCCATCCTGGTTTTACTCTTGACCCTGTCCTCCCAGATCAACCGCATCTCGGATGTGGTACTGGACATGAACACCAACTTCTCATCCATTACCGTGCGCATGGATCAGATGTCAGGATATATCGACTCCATGGCCAAGCGCGTGGCGTTGCTGCAACTCATGGATGACCAGACCACCACCATGAAACAGGAGATCAGCACCATCACCTCGGACATGGACCGCATGCGCCAGACGATCAGCGACATGGGCAAACAGGTCACCAACGTACGCCATTCGGTGGATGGCATGTCCGTCTCCATCAGCCGCATGGATGACCAGGTACAACTCATGGCCTCGGACATGCAACACATGGCCAAACCCGCCCGCACCATCAACAAGATGTTCCCCCTGCCCTAGGTACCCGTCATGGCGCAAAAGGAAAAACGCATGTTCATCGATATGGTGGGGCGCCTGAGCTGGGAAACCCAACTGCACCTGGATGAACGCCAGCACCACTTCCATATTAACAAGATCATCGTCGTCATCATCTCCGTGATACTGATTGTCCTGGCGGGGATCAACGTGTATTACGTCGCCGTGCTCTATCAGGATCTCAATGGCATCGTGAACAACATGGACTCCATGCATGGCAACATGAAAAAAGTCTCCAAACGCATGATACACATCACGGACAACGTCAAAGAGTTCGAACATTACATGCGGCGCATGGACAATATCGTGCACAACACTGGTGAGATGGCCGGCATGATGCCCTCGATCTCCAGCAGCATGCACCAGATGGAAGCCGATATCACTGTCATGGATGCGGACATGGGCCGCATGGCCACTGGCATGTCCCACGTCGACCAGCGCTTTCAACACATGACCCAAGGCGTGGCAGTAATGCGGGTGCATGTCAGGGAAATCGCCCGCCCCATGGGCTCTCTCAATCCGTTCATGCCTTGACAGGCATGCCTTTGATCCCACCCACCGCCAGTCCTAAATGCCCCACAATTTCTTCAGACAATGGACCGGTAGGATTCTATGATCTCCGGCAACGCAGCCTGCAGATCATAGCGGGGTCGATAGCCCAGGGTTTCCACCAGAGGACTGGCATCAAACCAGGCTGAAGCGCGCAACTTGTCCAGGCGTTCGCGGGTCAGGGGCATGGGACGCCGCAATAAGGTCTGCAACAGGCTGCCCGCTCCTGCCCCCAAACTCAGCAGCCAGACCGGAATATGTGCGTGCGATGGCTTTTTCCCCAGGGCGTGGCAGATCAGTTCATAGATTTCCCGGCTGGAATAAGTGTGCAGATCGGTAACGGCAAATGTCCTGCCCACAGCCTGCGCGTGAACAGCGGACAGCAACAATGCCTGCACCACATCATCCACATGCACCAGGGAACGCCGTTCGGCAAAATCCGGCAGTGAGGGAAACCGCCCCTGGTCGATAGCGGTAATGAGCTGCGCAATACTGCCCTGCCGGGAAAAGCCATACACCGGCGCCAGGCGCAGGATCACAGACTGCTTCTCTGCCCGCACCAGGGATTCGGCGGCTTTCTTACTGCGCGCATACAGACTGACGCTGCCGTCTATGACCCGCGTGGAACTGGCGAATACCAGACGCTGCACTCCGGCCTGCCGTGAAGCCGCCAGCAGGTTGCGCGTTCCATCGACAGTCACCGGCTGGTGCCGGGGATGCTCTTCGGGATGCCCCTCACCCGCAGCGGGCGCATAACTGGCCAGGTGGAAAACCACCGCTACGCCCTCCAGTGCTGCATCCAGGGTTTCCGGGACCAGCAGATCCCCATGGAAGACCTGCAGCCCCTCGGGAGGCTGTTCCGGGGCACTGCGGAACAACCCCCTGGGTTCCACCCCTGACGCCAGCAACACCTGCAGAAAACGGCTGCCTATGCGTCCTGATGCGCCGGTAACCAGCACCTGTTTTCCACGCAGGCGGCCAGCCAGAGCCTGGAGCTGATCCGTCATGATTTGCGCATCAGCCCATGCAGGCCGTCCCGCACCGCCAGGAGCAGAAAGCGTGCGTAAATCGCCGGTACCACCACCCATGATTTGAGCAGGCCCGATTGTTGCGCAAGAAACTTATGGTAGTAACGCGCCATGCCCCGGTGCTTGTGCCATAACACCCGTAAGGGCGCAGCCTTACTGCAGTGCCCCTGGTGATGCACGACTTCCACATGGGGAACAAAACGTATCTTCCAGCCCGCATCAAGAAAGCGCCGGCACCAGTCCAGATCCTCGCAGTGCATGAAATAGCCCTCGTCCAGCAAGCCCACTTCAGCCAGGGCCTCGCGGCGCAGCAACATGAAAGCGCCGGAGATGGCTTCCACTTCCTGGGAAGTCTCCGGCAAAGGCTGCAAATGCAGGTCCATCCCCTGCCGGCGTCCCAGGCCTTTGCCTACCCCGCTGCCCAGGGTGGGAAGCTGACGCCGGCAGCCACGCTGCTCGCTGCCATCGGGGTTGAGAATCCGGCACCCCGCCATGCCGGCTTCCGGATGCGCCTGAAACTCCTGCAGCATCTGCTCCAGGGTATCAGGCTGCAGCAGGCAGTCCGGATTCAACAGCAGTACATAAGCTTGCGTTCCCGCCAGCAAGCCCTGGTTGGCAGCTTTGGCAAACCCCAGATTCTGTTCATTCTGTATCACAGTGACCTGGGGAAAAGCCGCCTTCAGGGCTGTGATGCTTTCATCCGCAGAAGCATTGTCCACCACGACGGTTTCTACCGCCAGGGAACTTGCCAGCACGGCTTCCAGCGCCTGCAACAACAGCTCACCGCCATTGTAATTGACAATGACCACATCCACCTTGTCAGCCGGGTGGATCATGCAAAGATCAACTCAGTCCTTGCCATCCGGGTTGTGCTGCGCCTTTTTCAAGTTCTGCAACAGTTGCAGATTCTGCTCATAGGCCTTAGCCACTTTGCGCACGCCGCTTTCCTTGAGATAACCGGTGTTGCCCACCGCAAGAAAGGTTGCATACTGCGCAGAAGCCAGCATGAAAGCAGTATTGACCAGATCCGTGTGATTGCCTTCATCTTTGAGCCGGTTGGCTACGGCTACAAACTGATCCACCATATTGAGAATCTGCTCATCCCTGTTGGGCTTATCGCTCATTGCATCATACCTCCAGTAAAATCTGGCGGAATTATCCCACAAGTTTCCCCGGGAGGGTCACATTCATGATTTTGACTGCCGGTGTCGGATCCTGAGAAACGGACGCTCAACATAGCGGTAGGAAAGGGAAGATATCAGGAGCACCGGCAACACTGCCCACAGCAGACTGCTGAACAGGGGAGCATCTTCTATCAGTCTCGGCAGCTGCGCCTGGTGCATCCATTTGATCAGAGGAAAGTGCCACAGGTAAAGGCTGTAACTGATCAGACCAAGATAAATGAGCGCACGGTTTGCCAGCAACTTGTTCGTCCAGCGGATTCCCAAGGCCAGGGCCAGCACCACCATGCCGATACACAGCCCCGCCAGGCTGTTCCAGACGAACAGTGACCAGTGCCCGCCCCAGTAGGTGAGCCCCAGGACATTGACGGCGCCAATGGGCTGCAGGGCATGGATATACCAGGACAGAGCCGCAAACCCCGACAGGCCCACCAGCAATAAAGCACCCCTCCATTGGTACAAAACGGAGACTGCAAGGCCTTTCTCCCGCGCCCGCGAGAACAGCCAAGCCCCGAGCATACCCGCAATGAACTGATCCAGACGCCCGGGCAGCTGGTTCAGCCACCAGTTCTTCAGCCCGACCGGCAGATTTTGGAGAAAAAAGCTGAACATGGAATAGCGGTAGACAAACACCAGAAGCATAGCCCCCAGGAGCAGGCGGTACCAGCGCGGAGGGATCACCGACAGGGCCATCAGGGGCAGCAGGAGATAAAAGTCGAACTCAACCGGCAGCGTCCAGTACACCGGGTTGAGCTGTGTATCGGGGCTGCCAAAGATATTGTGAACCATCAGCAGCTGAGCCAGCACATCCCCCACCGGCGGCAGCCCCGCACCCAGCAGGAGCATGACAACCAGCAACACCAATATCTGCACATAATACGCCGGCAGTACACGCAACAGCCTGCGGCGAAAATATTCACCCAACTTGATTGGCGGACGGTGGCCCAGCCAGGCCTGGCAAAAGGCAAGCCCCAGGACAAAGCCTGACAACACGAAGAAAATGTCCACCCCCGCCCAGCCGGTGCGCACCAGGGGGGTCAGATCCAGATGCATGCCTCCCAGGTCCAGGCCATAGGACGGCCGGCCCGCAAATCCCCACAGATGCCACAGGGCAACCCAGGCAGCGGCAATGCCACGCAATCCCGTCAGGGCATCCAGATAGATACGGGCGCTGGTGCCTTGTTTTTCAAGGGCTATTAGGTTATCGACGGAAGACATAGCTTAACTGCTGAATGCCGGAAACGACTGTGCCGGAAGACCAGGCTTCCGGCACAAGATGAAACATTCCGCAGCTGAGGTAATTTCCAGGCTAAGTCTCAATGAATCCTCTAGAAGCCTGTCCGACTCAAGCTGATCTAATGCGGCAATGGAGAAAACCTGCCCGCAGGTCGGGCTTCAGCCCGACAACAGCCACCGAAGGGCGATGTCGGACTGAAGTCCGACCTACAGGAAACCAGTGGCCTAGGTGTATTTCCACACCAATATACATAGATTCAGGGCTGGCGCAGGGTGGCGGCCCGTAGGGCGGGCTTTCTTTCCTGAATCAGCTTGACAGTTATCGCTTCCAGGGCCTGCACGCGAGCAGCCAGTTCTTCCTGCCGGGCAAGACGTCTTTCGAGTTCCCGGATACGCGCCTCTTTTTCTTCCAGCCGTTCGCTCAAAGCCTTTGCTGCCGCCAGAGAGACGCCGGCAGCGTCCACCATGGAGATACGTTTGTCCGAATTGCCCAGACCGAAAGCGGCATAGAAATCCTGGGCCATGGGACCGATATGACGCTCTTCAGGGCTGGATTTATAACTCCAGGCACTCACGGGCACCTGCTGCAGTTTTTTCAGCACATCCTGGGTATCGATGGCCTCGAAAGCTGTTTTAGCGTTGCGATCAGAGGTAAGCTCAACATTGTTCGCCGTAACGGTTCCGGTAACTTCCATGTTGCCATCGGCAGTCATATTCATCCCGGCATTTCCATTCATGATGCGGAAGCGGCTGTCGTTGCTGATGACCCACTGAATCCCTGAATCTCTGTTCAGCAGTCCCAGCTTGACGCCATAAGAATTTTCCAGCAACAGTTCCGTGGAGGTGCCGGATGCATCGTCCCTGACCACGTGCAGCGCCGCCTGGGGATCATTGGTGCCGACCCCCACATCACCGCCAGCGGTCACATAAAAGCTTTCCGCTGCCATTGCCAGGCTGGAAGCCCCCAGCAGCAGGGTCGCCAGAACCAAACCTTGTTTCTTCATCACTCTCTCCACTACTCAAAATAAGGATTCAATCAAATCCTGCGCCGGAATGCGGCCATCAGTCATCGACGCTCAGCTCCAAGGGTACGACCCTGAATTCACTGCCCGCCATCACTTTGAATGGCCCCCAGATACTCAGTTCCCTGCCGCTGTCCACAGTAAAACTGCTACCGCCCTTGACGGAGACCGGCCCCAGCAGCGCAATGCTTTGGGTCGCATAATAATCCGCCACTATTGCTTCATCCGGCGGATAAGACAAAGGCTCGTGATAATCACCACCAAACACCACATCCGCCACCACGATGTAATCCGGCCTGGGCAGTTCACAGGTGACATCCTGACGGTAACGGGCGCCGGAAATGCTCACGGTTTCCCAGTTTGCATCACCGTTGACCAGGCATTCGTCGGTAGCGGCCAGGGCATTGTCCGGATCCATGGGATCAGGAATCAGGTCGCCATCACTGTCGCCAAAACAACTGCCCTGGGCCTTCACCACGATATTGCCCTGGGCATCCATACTCATGGACTTGAAGGTGCAACTGCGCTCAACCGGGCCATCCCTGAGCACCATGGCTCCACTGGAATAGCTTACCGGTCCTTCCTTCATTGCAGAGGCGCATACACTCCCATCCAGGTACAACACCCCGGAACCGCTCTGGGAAACGACATCCGTTTCACAATTCATTTCATAGTCATCATCCTGCAACACGAATGCGACCGGCTGGGCGATGACACAGCTGTTGGAAGCGGTGACGGTCACACGCCCCGCAGCATCCATGCGCAACGAAGAAAATCCGCAGCGCTTTTCGCCCAGCACCAGTTTGTCATCGTTGACGGGATTGTTCTCGACAGCATTCAGACACCCGGGATTGTTGACAATCACGTCCCCCCACTCATTTTGGGTGAGGCCGTCCACTTCGCAGGCAATCACATCACCCGCGGAGTCCTCGATATATATCTGCATGGACGCCTGAGCGTTGCCCGCAAGAAAGAATCCGCCAACAGCCAGAAGCAATGCCCGGATCAGGCCAGGGAAATATTTATTCATCGAATAGCACCAAGAATACCCCTCTACAACAAAACATGTGCGCCCAATACCATGGAGCTGAACATATAGTACTGTTTTGACAGGAACAATCAAGCTTCATGAGGGACACAGAAAACCTTTGTGACAGCAGTCACGCCGCTGTGAAGCCTCACTCCCGCCTGAGCTCATGCAGGGGTTTGCGGGACAGTTTGCGTTTCAGTTTTCTCTGCACACTGACAGGCACCAGGCGGGATACCAGGCGGCCTACCCGCCCCTGGCGCAACGACAGCAGATGAATCAGCAGTTGCTCGCGGAATCCCCGGTTACCCTGGCCTGCCTGGGCACGCCGGCTCTCCCGCAACAACTCATCGAGCCAGCTGTTTGCAACCGGAGCGGGCATCTCCATTTCGGCTGCTGCCGGGTCGGGCAGATAGTCTTGGCGATAGAAACCGGAGCCGGATTCCGGCCAGGGCTGCGCCTCCCAGGGGAAAGGGCCAGGCTCCCTCTCCGGCAAGCTGCCGGCTGCTTGCATGAACCAATCCAGCCAGTCTGCCGTGGATGACTCCCAGGACCGTATCCAGCTCAAAGGCCGTCCCTGCAAGCGCTCGGGAAAGGCGCCCAGATCCGGAGCAACCAGGGGCAGGCCGGTGAGCAGAATCTCACTCAGGGTGTAACTATAAGTTTCAGGCCACAAAGCGGTAAACCAGACCAGATCCGGCTGGATGCGCTCCAGGTGTTGCATAAGATCCGCTTCCGCATAGGCGCCATGCTCCACCACAGCGACATCCAGGGGACGGTAAGCATAACCCAGAAGATGAAATTCCAGGGGCAGTTCACGGCGGCGCGCTTCCACGGCAACAGATTCCAGTACATCTGCGCCTTTTTCCGGACTCAGCGCCCCCAGAACCAGTACCCGCAAAGGACGCCGCTCCCCGGCCACAGGGTTGATACTGGGCGGCCAGGGCATGTGCTGTTCGCTATCCGGATGCCAGGCCACATGATAGGAGGCATCCGGGAAATAGCGCTGGTATTCATTCACTGTCCAGGCGGAAGGCGCAATAACCCTTTCCGCGCCATACAGCAAGCGCTTCTGGTTTTCCTGCCATTCCTCCAGGCTCACCGTCAGGGGATAAGCGCTGGACTGGGTCTGGAGATCCGGAGTGTAACGCCCCCGGGCATCCGTCTGGCTGGGATGGGCGTTGATGAAATAGTAGTCATGCAGGGTCACATCGAAAGGCAGGCCCAGGTCATCCGGCAGACCCCAGAGGCAGGTTTCCAGGCCCAGGGTGTGGTGAAAGTGAATCCGCTGCAGACCCAGACTGCCCAGCAGCCGCACCAGCTGCGGATACATGGCCGGCAGATCGAAAAAGAGTTTCGGCGCTTCATCGTCGCAGCCAAAGGCCAGTTCGATGCCCAGGCCCTCCACCGGTCGGATCACCAGACTGTCCATCTGCGCGGACAGCCATTCCGACAGCTCCCGGATATGCTTTTTGGTGCCGCCGCCCAGATGATGGGTGAGATGCAGCACCTTTTTCCTTGGAGAACGCCGCAGCATCTCCAGCAGCACCCGCACACGATAAGCCAAGGCGGGATCTTCATGGACATGCTGTTCCACCAGGAGATGGTAGTCCGGATGCAGCTCCCGGAGAATCTCCTGGGCCCGGGCTATGCGCGCTTCCTGCTCATGGGAGAAACTCACCCCTCCTTCATGGAACACGAAGGTATCGCAGCACAGGACATTGCGCCATCCCAGGGCCGCCGCGCGGCGGCAGAAATCATTTTCTTCGCCATAGCCCCTGCCAAAGCGCTGTTCATCGAACAGGCCGGTTTGTTCCAGGCAGTCCCTGCGTATGTACTGGCAGAACCCCACGCCTGTGGGTATATCCACCTGTTCGCCGGCATTGACCTCAGCAAACACATGATCCAGCTCCGCCAGGGGCCAGTGCTGCGGCAGATCGCTGGACTGGCAGAAACGGGGAAAACTGCAGATAGTGGCATTGTTGGAGAACGGCGTAACCGTGCCAATGCGGTCGTCCGCATAGGCTGCCGCCACCAGCCGGTCCAGCCAGTCGTTGGCCACCTCCGTGTCACTGTTGAGCAGCACCACATCGTTGTCCCGGCTCAGGCTCATGCCACGGTTCACGGTTCCCACGAATCCAAGATTCCGGGGATTCTCCAGAAGCAACACCTGCTGATGCCTGGCGGCGACAGATTTCAGGTAATCCCCCATGGCGGGGTCCGGAGATGCATCATCGATGATGACCAGCCGGTAGTCTGTCTGCTGAGGACAGGCCAGCACAGAGTCCAGGCAGCGCTGCAAAGCTTCCCGGCCTCCATATACCGGCACGATCACGTCAATCTGGCGGCTCATTTCTGTTTGTCCAGGGACAGCAGCTTGACGGCCAGGCGGATCACGGGATGCAAGCGGATAACCCGCAGATGATCGAGTTCCTCCTGCATGTGTGCCATGAGCCTGTTGGCCTCCTGCAGCTGCTGATCCCGCTCCTTCACTACAGCACCGGCATGTTCCAGTTCGGCAGCCAGTTGCTGCAGCTGCTGATCCCGCTCCTCAACGATCTTTCTCGCATATTCCAGGTCTTTGGCCAGCCTGGACAGGGCTTCGTCCTTCTCGTGAACGGTATCGAGAGCCTGCTGGTGTTTGTCACCCATGGCCTGCAATTCATTGTTCACCTGGAACAGGCGCGCATTGCAGGTCTCAAGACCATGCCCCAACGCCCCGCCGCCGGCCAGCAGGGATTCGAACTCTTCCCACAGCAGATCCAGGCTCTGCATATCCAGGGGATCCTTCTGCAGCAGGCGGTAAGCCTGAGCCGCCATACTCACTACAGGCATGCTTTCCCCCTGAAAACGGCTGTGCTGGTGGCGAAGTCCCGGATCCACCTCTGCATCGATACGGGGCGCGGCGTCTTCCAGGGGCACAGGCCAGGATACCCCCAGATCCTGTTCCAGGCGCCGGACAACCGGGTGCCAGTCATCGAGAAGCTGCGCATAGTCCAGGATAGAGCGGCGCAGATCCCGGCTGTGGCGTTCACTGTCCCCGCTGTAACGCAGCCACAGCAGATTGGCACTGACCGGATCCAGGGGATCTCTTCGGCACAGGGAAGCCGCCACTTCCCAGGGGGCGCGCAATGCCAGCACCACCAGCGGGCGGAATCCCTGGGCCTCTGCAGCCTGTTTCCAGAAAGGCAGGGTGAGGCACAGGCGGGGATCCTTGAGCACCGCCAGGGAAACCGAAGCAAAGGCCGATGCAAGAAACTGCTGCGCCCTGTGTTGCAGGTCCTGCACAGAAGCACGATCCCAGCAATTCTCATCCAAGGGCAGAAAGTCGTACCAGTGGCGGCCCAGCTCCGCGAGCAATGTCTCGTTGATGGCTACCAGTTCCTGGTGTTCCCAGAATCCCTTGGCGTTGACCCCTTCCTGGGCTTGTAGCAGATCCTCACCGACTTCAGCGCCCAGAAGATTCAGTACCCGCGCAAGAACCGAAGTGCCGCTGCGGTGCATGCCAACCACCAAGATCAACTGCTTCTCAGCCATCCCTGCCTCACCCGGCTCCATGCATCCGCGGGAAGGCGGGCAAGGAAACTGTCAACGGATTCATGTAAGCTTTGCACATACCCCGTGATGATACGTGTTTTTGCACGCCAGATGAATCATGAGTAACAGCGGCAGCTACAGTTATTCCTTCAGCTACAACCTGACCCCGGATCCAGACGCCGACACCCCCGCGGAAGATCTGTTGGCTTTCGATGCCTGCCACGAATATCCCCTACCTCAGGGACAGATGCTTCTGCGCAGTCCGGTCACAGGCCGCCAGTCCGTGGTCACCCATGATGTGCTGTTTTCCCTGCACCAGTGCCATCAGTTCAAAACACTGAAAGAACACAACCTGCACTTGCAGAAAACCATTCCCGAACTGTCCGGGCAGACGGAAGACATCAACCAGGTGCTCAACAGCGTATCCCGCATGGGGCTGATGCTTTCGGCCAGGAAGAAAGCAGAAGAACTCAAGCCGGCAGCATCGGCAACCGAGGAAGCGCGAAGCCACTGTTACTGCATACTCACCTGCGACCGTCCGGAGGCTGTCTCACGGTTACTCGATAGCTTGGCGCAAAACCACCGGTTTCAGGACACCAACCGCTACTTCCTGATCGATGATTCCCGCCAGGCCGGCCACCAGCAGACCAACCGGGCGTTATGCGAATCCTTGTCCCGGGACCAGGGAATCGAACTTCTGTACTTCGGGCAACAGGAACAGAACGATATTCAGAAACGCCTCGAACAGGCATTGCCGGAACACCGGGAAGGCATTGAGTTTCTCCTTGGAACCCAGGATCGAGACAAAGCCACCTACGGCCGTTCACGCAACTGGGCACTGCTCCTGGGCGCAGACAGCAGACTCATACTCATGGATGACGATGCCCTGTTCCAGCGCATCCGCGCACCGGAAGGATCTTCCGGGGCAATACTTACCTCGGCCATTCGTAGCGCCAGGTTTTTTTCCGGCCCCAGAGACTGGGAAGCCCTTGCCGACCCGGAAAACCGGGATCCCACTGCCCGTGAGTTCACCGCTGCTCTTGGAAAAACCCTGCCGGAAGCCCTGGCACTGATCAGCCGGGAGGAACTGCCTCCCGAAGCCTTTCGCCAGCTGAATGCGTATGACTATGCACAGTACGCAGGCAACTCCCGGGTCTTGATCACATCCTGCGGCAGCGTAGGCGATCCCGGCACCTCCGGCAACACATGGCTCTACCTGCTGGACAGGGAATCCCGGGAGAACCTGTATGCGGATGAAGCCGCCTACCGGCGTCATCTATTGGAACGTAATCTGTGGTCCGGAAGAAAAGATTATGCTTTTCTCAACAGCTTTGTGCTCATATCCCAGATCACCGGGATAGACGCCCGGGAGTGCCTGCCACCTTACTTTCCACTTCAACGCAACGAAGACCTGCTGTTTGGCGAAATGCTGCGCTACCTGCATCCTTTCGCACTCCAGTTGGATCTGCCCTGGGCAGTGCCTCACCTCCCTCTGGAAGAACGCCGTTGGAAAGAAAACCTGGCCATGAAACCTCCTCACCATGGTCTTCTTTCTTTCTCTGCAGAGATGCTGGGGCGACAACGGGAACAGAACCCGGCGCTCACTCCCGGCAGACGCCTGCAATCTCTGGCGGATCTGTTTTACTGCCTGGCAGAATCCAGCGATCAGGCGTTGCTCAACCAGCTGGCGCAAACCACCTTGCGGCACACCACCGCCCATATCCAGCAGATGAGTGATATTCTCGACGATAGCCCCGAAGCCCCCGGATACTGGCGCCATGACCTGCAGGCCGTCGTTCAGAATCTGCAACAGAGTCTGACCCGCCCCACCCCCGAGGGTTTTGTCGATATCAGCGGTGATCCGCTGGCTCAGAGGGAAACCGCGAGGCAGTTGTGGCAGGCGTATGCCAAAGGCCTGGAAGCCTGGATTGCATGCAGGGAATGGGCGCAGCAGGCGCTATGAAGAACGCCGGGTGGCCGCCTCGTAGGCATCCAGCACCTGCCCTGCTTTCCCCTGCATCTTGGAGACGCCCTTTTCTATCCACACGACCCGGTCGCAAAGGTCACGCATCATGCCGATGTTGTGGGACACCAGGATCACACTGCGGTTGGAACGGATGCGCCGGTGAATCTCATCAGAAGATTTTTTTCGGAAAGCCACGTCCCCCACGCCCAGCACTTCATCGATGAGAAGCACATCCGGGTCCGCCTGCATGGCAACGGAAAAACCCAGGCGGGCGCGCATTCCCGCAGAATAGCTGGCGACGGGTTCATCGATGAACTCCTCCAGCTCGGCAAAGGCCACCAGTTCTTCCATATGGGCTTCCAGACGGTTCTTCGGCGCCCCCAGCAACATACCGGAAAGAATCGCATTCTCCCGACCGGTGAGCAAAGGCACAAACCCCACCTGCAGGGACAGCATGGACGCGCTCACACCGCTGTTGCGGATTTGTCCTTTGTCTGGCTCGATGATCCCGGCGATAACCCTTAGCAAGGTGGTCTTGCCCACCCCGTTGCGGCCAATGACCCCCAGGGTCTCGCCCTGGCGCAGGGTCAGTGACACATCCCGCAGCGCCCAGTAGGGTTCTCCCCGCCATGGACTGCGTCCCCGGCGGTAAGCCACTCCCACATTCTCCAGGGTCAACACCGGATTCATGCCAACCTCGGATACAGGCGATCCCAGCGTTTCAGTAGGTACTGCCCCAGGGCCAGCATGGCCAGGGACAGTATCAGCACATAGGAGAGCTTGAGCATATCCGGCCATTGACCATGCAGTAGCACATCCCGCCAGGCCTGGATGACATGAACCATGGGATTCAGGGACAACAACCAGGCCAGCCAACCATGCAACTGGCTCACATCGAAAAACACACCGGACAGAAAGAACATGAGCATGAGCACGTTGTTCATCAACAACTTCAGATCAGGCCACAAAGGCGTCAGGGCCGCAAAAGTCAGTCCCACACCGCTGATCAACAGCAACTGCAGGCCCAGCAGGGGCAGGACAGCCAGCCAGGACCAGGACAGGGGCAGGCCATAGATCAGCATGAAGGCCATGAGCAACACCAGGGTTACCAGGAACTTGACGCTGTTCTTCAAAATGACCACTGCGGGGAAAAACACTTTGGGCAGGTAAACCTGGGACATCAGCCCCTTGCCAGACATAATGGCCGTGAGGGACATACGTACCGAGGTATCAAACCATTTCCACGCCACCAGCCCGGTCAGCAACCAGGGGACGAAATTTTCACCGCCACGCTGCAGGGCCACCGCAAAGATGATGTAGAAAGCGCCCATGTAAAGCACCGGCTCCAGCACCCACCACAGCATCCCCATGTAGCCCCGTGCCGCTTCCATTTTCAGATCAGCACGGGTCTTGTACAGAATCAGCTGCCAGTAGTGGGGAGTCATCAGGTTTTCCCCAGGCGGAAAAGCAGGGGCACTTCCAAAACCTTTTCATGGGAAATTCCATGCTCCCAGAGGCCATCTTCTCCCCAGCAGTCACCGTGATCGGCGCACAATACAATGGTCGATCCGGCGAAAGCATCCAGCAACCCGGACAACTGCCCATCCACCCACTCCAGGGCCAGCACCTGGCGCCGCCGGGCTTCCCGGGCATCGTTGTGGTCCGAAAACGGAATGCAAGGGTTGTCTTCAGGCGACCAGGGAGCCCCTTCGAAATAATAGGGCACGTGGGTTTCTCCAATATTGAGAAAAACGAACACAGGCGCTCCCGCTTTTGCCGCCAGTTCCTGTTTCAGCCATGCAAGCTGACGCTGAAGGGACCAGGTATCGCCCGGATAGAAGAAGGATTGAAAATCACCAATCAGATTGCTGGCCGTATCTGTTTCAGGGTTGAACCAGCCAACGGCCCCCGTTCCCAGGGTTCCGTATCCCTTGCGGGCAAACCCATCGATGATATTTCTGCCGTGCAACAGAAAATGTTCTTTCCCCTGACCGGCAATGCCTCCATGGCTCATGCGAAAGATCTTGCCGTACTTGGGGTTTACGCCCGTCTGCCTGGAAGACGCATCTCCCGGGGTAAACCCCATGAACATCGCCATATGGGAAGAATAGGTGAAATTGCCGGGTGCCATAGCCCTGTGCAGATGGCCCAAAGACTTCATCAGCGGCACATGCGCCTGAACAAAACTGTCGTACCGACAGGAGTCCAGCGTCAGCAAAAGCACCGAACGGGGAGACTGGGGAACATAATCGTGGCTGGGCATGGCTCAGCATACTACCAGATATTCAGCCTGTAATTAGGAACCTCAGGGGTCAGCGTCAAATCACGCGAAATCGTTGTGCCTGTGATACCGCGTCTTGATTTGACTCCGCCCCCTGGTAAGAAAGCTCAAAACAAATCAGCACTACCTCAACGAAGTACTGACTTGGTCATTCAGGGCTTTTTGAATACTATCGGCTTGGCCACAAAACTCTCAAAAGCCTTTTCATCAACTTTGGCTTTCGGATCATTCTTCACCTTCAGCCAATAATCGATCTTGATGTCGTTTTCCGCCTTCTTGCGGGCGTCCTCAATCAGTTGTTTTTTCACTTCTTCAAAAGGGCGCACGCTTGAATCTGTCTTGCTCTGCAGAAGAATAAGGTGCAGGCCATAGGAGGTTTTCACCGGTTGGCTGATATCTCCAGGCTTCATATGTTTGAGGGCTTTCTCAAAGGGAGGAACCATGCGGCCTTCTTCAAAACGGCCCAGGGAACCGCCCTTGGAAGCCGTACCCTCGTCCATGGAGTATTTTTTTGCAGCCTCAGCGAAACTTATCTTGCCTTTGAGAATGTCTTCACGAAGGCTGTTCAGTTTCTCCAGTTGCTGCTTTTCGTCTTCACCATCTTTGACGGTCAGGAGAATGTGCGACGCCTCGTATTTAGCCGGTGTCTTGAATTTGTCCTGCTGCGCAAGATACTGTTCTTCAGCCACGGCTTCATAATCAACATCACTGCCAATCAACTTGTGCTGCACGTCTTCAATATCGGCCGTAGCCAGAAGATTCAGACGATAGTTCCACAGCTTCGCCTGCAGTACCGGATCTTTATCCAAGCCCTTTTTCAAAGCACGCTGAGCAGCGACTTTCACCATATAAGTACTGTCCATGATGTCACGGATCTTCTTGGGCTGAGTAAGCATCAGCTTGCGCACGTCTTCCGGAATAGTCATCAATGCCTGACGCAGCTCCCCCAGGGTAAGATCGACTTCCGGCCCATCAATAAGCACTTTTCCGTCATCTTCCAGGGCAAAGGCAAAGCAAGGCAACAACATCAATGCAAAAACAAAAGACTTGAACATACTCATAGCTTAATTCGCACCATCACTTGTAGGTCAGACTAATATTGACCACTGGAAGAAAAAACAGTGGACAAAGAACAGCTGCCGCTCTTTCGAGCGGCAGCTGGCACAATCAGAAAATCAGAAAGAGTTTACCAGACCAGCCAGTAAGTTCCCGCCTTGGCTCCGCTCACCCGGAAATAATAGGTTTTGGCCGGATCCAGCAGACAACGATAGCTCAGGCTCTCGGAATACCAGATCAAATAGCCTTCTTCCCGGTCCACCGTCAGAGTACAGGCAGTGGAAGCTGAGTCGGCGGCATAGTTGTCGCTCAGGGAAATCTTAATGGGCAGGCTGGAGGCAGTAACATAGCGCACTCCAATATTGGCTTCATAGGAAACGCGCTTACCCGGTGGAATGGTCCACACATGAGTGATGCCGGCATCGCGTGTAACATAGCGGATTTCCCCCCCCGTCTGGCTGATATCGAGATCAGGGGTCTTGCATTCGATGGTGCTTGAATTGACACAGGCGCCATTGGTATTGATGTCACCTTTATTGACTGTCACATTGACGGTCGCCGTCACCGAATTGGGGGCGGCACTGGAATCGGTCACCGTGTAGGTAAAACTGTCCGGAGTTCCATCAGCAGTGACGGTTCCCACAGGAGGCGCAAAATAGGTCACCTGGCCTCCGGACACGCTGGCGCTGGCACCGGTCAGGCCAGGCTGGGTAACAGACACAGTATAGGGCAACTGTACCGACACCCCGGTTGAAACATCCACAGAACCACTGGTGCCTTCTGTCACGGGAGCTATGGTGCGATTCACCACATTGGAAGGCGTGTCCCCGCCGCCTCCACTGCCACAGTTACCATCAACAACCAAGGTAACCTGCCCCGGCGTACTGTCCAGGCTGGTGAGATTACCGCAATCGTTGCCATTCACTGTGACGCCCGTGGCTCCTGCGTACTGAGGCAGCATGAGACTGCCAATCAAAGGAAGAGCACCAAGCAATGCTGACTTATAGTTCATACTTTACACCTTGTTTGAAGGGGGGAAACGGTAATTACGCAGAATATTACCATAACTGACCGCCCAAACTGGGAAGAGTTCCACAATCTCCTCGGGAATCTTCAGGCAAAAAAAAGGGCTGCCGAAGCAGCCCTTCTTTCGATCATTTATGATTTGATCTTAACTTAGGCGCCTCCGCCGTTACCGCTACCAACGGTAAATGCGGGCTGACCCGTAATGCTACGCTCATAAGCGTGGTTCACAGCGGCGGCGTAAGAAGCACCTACACCCACGTTGCTGTTACCCAGCACAGTAGCCTTGAAGCCAATCACGGGCAGACCGTTGTAAACGGTGCCGTTGAGAGACGTCATAGTGTGAGCAGGCGCAGTGAAGCTGATCTTGCCCCAACCCGCAGTACCCGGCAATGCAGCATCGTTGAAGCGGGTAGTGGTGTTGGCTGCGCTGAACACGTTGGAGTTGTCGCCAAACTGGATGACGTTAGCTTCGTAGCACAGGCTCAGAGTCTGAGTCGGAGGAGGAGGAGAAACCAGAGAACCGGTTACTTCACGCTGTTGCTCTTCGCGATCCCACAAGGAAACGCCGATCTCTTCACAGGCCTTGCCGTCGCCGTCGGTGTCGCCGGCGAAGGTGTGGGTGAAGGGAGCGCGAGCGGTAGCGCCGTTCACATACAGGGTCTTGGTCGGGAAGGTCACGATCCAGGCCGTGCTTGCTTCAGTAGCAGTGTTGACGCTGTACTCGTTCATCAGGGAAGAAGCCATGAGAACAGCAGAAACGGCGTCTTCACCCGTAGCCCACGCATCCGCATATACGGAAACAGAACCGTTGGAGGAATCGCTGGTCATCACGACGCTGTTGGGGTTGGCATCCTGCCAGTCAGGACGCAAGCTGCCAGGTGCAACGTGCTGAGGGGTATCCAGGAAGTTTTCCAGAACGGTCGCAGGTACGGTTACTTCAGTACCGGACTGAACGTTGATGATACCCAGGGTACCCATCAGGCCGCCAGTAGGCTGGTCAACCGTGCTGTTGGCAGCCATGGTGCCGTTCAGCCATGCAGAACGGATAGCGCCGCAGTTGTCGGGAACACCGTTAGCGCCATGAACGTAGTCCTGCTTGCCATTGCCGTCGAGATCCATATCTACGATACGGGCGATCTCGATAGCAGTGAAGTAACCTTCACGGGTACGCTCGATACCGGTGGGGCCGGAGTCACCGAACAACAGGTCAACGAAAGGCTGAGGATTGACATCCATGGTGGTACAGCTGTTGTCAGGCGTAACTACCTGAGCACCACCAGCGGGATCGTCCTGGATCTTTGCAACCCAAACGTCGTAGGGAGAAAGATATACGTGGAAGTCGAGAACTTCCTGGGTGTTGTAGGCTTCACGGAAACGAACCTTGACAACCTTGCCTTCGTTAGTGGTGTTAACGATGGACAGCAGGGTCTCTTCGTTGCCCTGTACAGTGAAGTACGGGAATACCAGCACTTCACCGGTACCGTCAGTACTCAGGTTTACTGCCTGAGCAGAGCCAGCGCCGAGGGCTGCCAATACTGCCGCGGACAGAATTTTCTTTTTCATCTTCATCTAATGAAACTCCTTATTAATTGAAAGCTATTCAACTATAGATCTATAGGTGACAAAGCGATTTAGCGTTTTTGCATCCAGCCGCCACCAGGACTTGATGCAGCTAAAATGAACCATACCACACGAAAAACAACATAGCAAACTTTTTTGTCTCGTTTTTGTTATTCGTGCGACGTGTGATAATTTTACAACAACAGCCTTCATCAGGCAACACAAACTACTTTTCCGCCAACCACCAGTCTCCTTGGGAAAAGATCCACTTTTCCTTGAGCAGACTCTGGGTTTCACGGCCCCGCATGGCTTCGACGGCACCAATATAAATGTATGAAAGATCAATAGTTACCGTGCAAATCTTCTCTTCGCATTCCACATCTTTCACGCTGGCCGTCTTGCGCAGTATCGCTCCACTTTTCATGCGATTGGCGTAAACCGGCATGGGCTTGAGCTTGCGCGTGGCGGGGGGGAGGTAGGTATAGGCTTTCTCCCAATCCTGCGCTATCAATGCATTCATATGTTCCATTGCCCGCTGCTTTACCCGCTGTTCCTTGGTCTCTGTTGCAGACTGTGTCACATTTGCAACATTTTGTTTGATTTCTGCTTGCTTCCCATCTTTTTCGCTGCATCCAGCAGACAGGAAAACAGCCGCCCCTAGCAAAAACCCTAATACCCGACGTGCGTTATTCATGCTAAATTTCTCGATTGTCATTGCTCATCACCTGCTCTGTCCACGGAAGTCCCGTACACCCGGTCGCCACCTTTGGTGCGGATTACCCCCGCCTCTTCAAGAAATTCCTGTTTGAGTCCCTGCATCCGGGTGCGGAAATCCCGGGTGATTCTCAGCGCATCCTCAGCGCTGGTGATCACCCTGGGAGTGAGCACGATAACCAGTTCGACTCTTTCGTTGCCATTCTCGGTTTCACCAAACAACGAACCCAGCACCGGAATCTTGTAAATGAATGGCACGCCGCCTTCACTATTGGTGCGTTTGTCCCGGATCAACCCGCCCAGCACCACGGTCTGTCCGCTCTGCACTGCCACCGTGCTGTTGATTTCACGGGTCTGTATAGTCGGCTGGTTGGTCTGGATCTCCGTGTCCGCCACGGCGCTGACTTCCTGAGTGACTTCCATGGTCACCAGGCCACCGGGATTGACCCGGGGCTTCACCGTCAGAATGATGCCGGTTTCACGATACTGAACTGTCTGGATGATATTGCCGGCATCGTTGGACTGGCTCTGAGTCAGGGTAGGCACTTCGTCACCCACCCGGATCTTGGCTTCATGGTTGTCTAAAACCATCACCGAAGGTGCGGACAACACATTGACCAGAGAATCATTGGCGAACGCATTGAGCACGGCCTTGACGGCGCCGGTGCTGTCGATGAGCGACCAGTTGAAGCCATTGAGCAGACTGCTCAGGCCCCCGCTGATGTTCGTGCCGGAGGTAGAGCCGCCCACGCCGCCGATGCTCTGCCGGCCGTTTCCGCCGGCTCCCCCCTGAAAGAACCAGGAAATGCCGTATTTCAGTTTATCCTTGAGCAACACTTCGACAATGGTCGCTTCTATATGTACCTGCAGTGGCACGATATCCAGCTGCTCCAGGGTGCTGAGAATGCGTTTGTAGTCCCGGGGAGAGGCCAGAATCAAAAGGGTGTTGTGATCTTCATCCGCGACCACCCGAATTTCACCTTCCAGGGCGCTGCTTTTGCCACTGCTGGCGCTAGTGGGCTTTTTCTTGGCCGCTACCTTGGGTTTTCTGGCCTTTTCAGCGGCGGATTTGGAATTTTTCGATTTGGAGGCGACGGTAGTGCTTTTCAGGCCCGGCGCAACGGATCCCGGTTTGGTCTTGGGTTTTGCGCTCTTGCCGGTGAACAGTTCATTGAGCAGGCCGGCCAGGTCTTCCGCCTTGCCATTGCGCACCCGGTACACGAACAGGCGCTGCTCCTCGCCTGACTGGGCCATGGAATCAAAGCGCTTGATCCACTTGCCGACTTCCTCCAGGTATTCCCGGTGCGCTGAAACCACCAGGAATCCATTGGCGCTTTCAATAGGCGTAATACGCACCAGCCCACCCAGCGCCTTGCCCGTATCCCCGCCCAGCACCGCATCCAGATCCTGCTGCACCTGATCCACGCTGCCATTTTCCAAAGCAAAGAACCCTACGGACAAACCCTTGACCCAGTTGACATCAAAAGTATCGATGATATCCATCATCTGCTGCATGTCCTGGGCGCTTCCGGACAGAATCAGCAGGTTGCGCTTGTTGTCCACGCGCACAATGCTGTTTTCCCGGACCAGAGGCTTGAGGATATCGTTCATCTCATCTGCACCAATATTCCTGAGAGGGCGGATAACAAGATTGTGCCCCGCTGGCAGAGGCAGTTGGGCATCAGCCAGCTGGGGTGTCAGCAATCCCTTGTTGGCCTTGGCCACAGGAACGACATGATACGTATTGCCCTTGCGCACCAGAGTAGCGTTGTTCATGCGTAGCAGGGTTTCCAGCAAAGGCAGCAGGTCGTTGCGCGAAACAGGGGCACCGGTCTGCATGCTCACACCGCCATGCACACCGGGATCGACGATGTAGTTGAGCTTGAGCGTATCGCCAAGGACGATCTTGACCACCTCCCTGATGTCCGTGTTCTCGAAATTCAGGGTGATGTCGCGGTTGTTACTGAATTTTGGAGCAGGCGCGCTGCTACCCTTGCCTTGCGCAGCCGATGGTTTGATGAAACGCCCGGTTCCTGGCACCTGCCAATCCTGCATCGCTGGGGGGGCGTCCTGCCCTTCCTGGGGCGAAGCATCGGCAATGCTGTCCGAAAGTTCCGTGCCCTGTTTCAGTTCCAATACGCCCCTGGCGTCATTCATCGGCACTTTGGGGGCAACAACTTCCTGGTGGGCTTTCGCCAGGGGAAATGACTGGCAGGCACTCAGCAGCGGCACCAGCAGCACCAGAAAAAAGCCGCGAACGACCAGGCGTCGCCAGTTCTTGATGGTCACGGTTGTATTCAATGTCTGTTTCCCTGATTGTTAAGCGCGGAATGTTAACACATACCCGGCAACGGCAGAAATCATGGCATCCTGCACTTAGGTCGGTTAAAACGTACACCCTGCCTTTATGGTTTACCCTTCTGCGCCGGTCTGGGACGGGCCACTCTGCCATTCGCATTCCTGGCAGGTGGCCTTACTGTCCGCTTTGACGGTTTCTTTGGCGCCTTTTTGACAGGCTTGACCGGCTTGTAGTTCCACAGCAGCAATGATTCTGTTTCCGTTCCATTGCGCAATATCAGCTTGTCTTTCTCTATGGAAACCACCGTCCAGCCGTCGATTTCTTCTCCTACGCGCACCCGTTTGCTTCCCTTGTTCTTCCCGCCTTTCAGCAAGGCATAGGTCTGATTGCCGATGCTGATCACCCCTGAAAGCTGCACTCGGGGCTTTCCCGCCTTGTGTGAGGGTCCTGGCTTTCTGCCCCCGCCTTTCTCCGGCACATAGGGCGGCGGTGGACGCCGCTTGCTGAAGAACAGCGGGCGGGCGCTGATGGCATGGTAAGCGGCCAAAGGCGGAAAACCTGAGACCCGGTCCATACTTTTCAGGAGCTTGCCCATATCTGCTCCATCCGCACCGGAGGGAGGCAGGAGCTCAAGCTCTGGTTCAGCCACTGGATTGAACCAGCGCCAGCCAAGAAACGCAGCCAGAACCACGGCCACCGTGAGCAGGAAGCGGTTCATTTTCCGCCTCCTGTGAGCATGTAACCCACCAGCTCAAAGCTCACATCCAGCTCGTAGCCTTCCACGCGATTCCTGCGCCGCCCCTTTACCGTCCGCCGGCTGCGTATGGAAACATTGTTGATGTTGACGATAGGCAATTGGCTTTCCAGTTCATGCAACACCCTGGACAGGGCATCCACATCGCCTTTCATACGCACCTTGACCTTGATTTCCCGCGTAGGTCCCTCTTCCTCAGTATCCACTTTCTGGGTACTCACCAATTTTCCCTGAGCTTCCGTAACGATGGTTTTTACGCGTTTTTGAAGTTCGGCCGCCGCCAGCTCCGGATTGGTGGCCCCTATGAAAAACTTTCCCTGACGCAACTGCTGGTGCAAATTCTTCAGGGCCTTGCGCTGCTCCGGGGCGCTGTCCAACAAGCGCTGGTAACGTTGTATATGGTCTGCAGACTGATCCACGGCTTTCGTATAGAACTGCATCTTGGACCACCAGGGATAGATGATCAGCGCCAACAGCAACACCAGCAGCAGACCCATGCCACCGAGCACCCATACACAACGCTGTCTGTCTCCTCGCAGATTCATGTTTACCCCCCTGACCCGTGTGTCATCCCACTCGGAACAGGAGCGCTGTTGCTGGAACCACGGATATGGGTGACAGGCTGCGTGGTGGAAGCATTAGGATAGGCAATAACCGCCGGTTCACTCACATGAGGCTGGGGGACTCCAACGGGTGTCCCGGAAGAGGAAGCTGCGCTATCGCCACCTGAAGGTGGAGGGTGCTTCCCGGCCTGGTCCTTGCTTTTCCCGGTTCGGGAGGCATCGTCCGGAGCTGCCGGCGATTTTGCGGTTTCTGTGCTGCCGCCGGGAGGACGGTCTTCAGGATTGGCCACCTGCCTTTCCACTCCCGGCTCCCGGGGGAAAGGCATGTTGATGGTAGCGGAAAGATTGAACAGCTCCTTGCCGCGTTGCTGGGTAACCGGTGAAAGAAAGTGCGGATCATCGAACCCGGGGGCTTTCTGTAGCAAGCCGATAAGAGAAGAGGCCTGCCCGGAAGTGCCATTGATGACCAACTCACTGCCTTTGATTTCCAGGCGCTGCAGGGAGGTATCATCGGGCAACAGGTTGGTCAGCACCTGCAGCAGGTCGATCACCGGCGGGGCCGCCTGCCAGCGGGTGCTGACATCCTTGACCGCCTGCAATTCCTTGTTCAGGGTCTCACGGATCTTCATGACCTGGGCCGCTTTGACGCGCAGGGTATTTTCTTTCTGCTGCAGGGCGATGGCCAACTGGCGTTTCTGCCACAACGGCAGCGCCAGGGCGGCAATCAACAGCAGCAACACTACCACAGAAGGCAAGGCACTAAGGGCCAGCCGCTTCAGATCGGGACGGGCGCGCATCTGCGGTGGCAGCAGGTTGGCCTCTTCCCAAAGAGACGCAGCGCTCATGGCGTCCACGGGAATCCCCGCGGCACGCAGCTTGTCCAGCCAGCCATCCACCCGCTGACGTGGAACCAGAGCCACGGCTACCGTAAGCATATCGTCACTGCTTTCCCGGGGCAGCAACTGGTAGTCAAAATACACCTGATCGACACTGAAAGGTGTCAGCCTGTCCAACTCGAAACCCAACACCTGGCGCAGATTTTCTGCCGCAGCCCCAGGCAATACCACCGTTCTGCTCAACACCCAGGGCGGTGGCAACATCAGAACCAGCGGATATTCATGAGACTTGAGACGTGCTGCCGTGCCGCCTTCCAGGGCGCGCAGCTCCTCCAAGGGGCGGCCATCCCTGAGCAGGCGTGCGGTCTCCGGCCCCAGTTCGAGGATATAGGGCGTGATGCGCGAGGAAATGCGCTCCCGCCAGGATTCCGGCAGACAGTCCAGCACCTGCTTGCGCCACTGGCGCAGCGTCTGAGTGACAGAAGAGCCCAACACCCCGCTCAGCCCTCGTCCTCAGGCGGCATGGCGCGGCCCAGGGCCCCCAGCTTGCCAAATTTCTTTTGTAACAACATATAACCCTTGCGTGTTCTCTTTCTTGTATCCACAACCATTTCCGCCTGTGCTTTTCCACCTCCCGCCAGATCCAGCTCGGCAAACAGACGAAAGCGTGTGCCCATGCTGTTCTTGAAAAAGGCGCCGCCAAAGGCGGGCATGGGCACCGGCAGGCCCTGTTCCCGGGCTTGCTGACGCTGCAGAATATATTCGTCCACCTCTTCCGGGGTCACACCGGGTACGGCCAGCAACACCTTGCGCGAGGCAAACGCGGGATTGACTGTACGTTGCCGCGCATCCACGGTCAATGCCCCGGCCAGTTTTTTGTACAGATCAGGCGTCATGCCAAGAATCTGCTGCAACTCCTCTACTGAAAGGAATTGACCATCCCGGGCGCCAATGGGACGGCCATCGGAGCGGTAGTCCTGATCCTCGGCACCCTCTGCATGACGGTTGTTGTCCCGGTCACGCCAGTCCAGTATGGCATCCCGCAGGGCCAGAGCTTCCCCTTCCTCCAACCCCGTGGACTGAAGCAGGCTCAGCAAGACATCATCCCGGGCCTGATTGAGATCGATGCGCGCCCCTTCCGGCGCCGCCCCCACCCACAGCAGCCGCCCGCGAAAGTTCCAGGGATGCAGGCGTCCATCCACCGGCCAGGGATTTTCTTCAGCCGGACGGTTGCGCCGCTCCAGCATCAAAGCCATAAAATTCAGCCCCGCGCTGAGCAGGGCCCGGGCTTCACGCTCCTGGCGTATATTGCCGGTCATCATCACACCGGTGCGCTGGGTCATGGACATGGCCCCGGCAATGACGCTGAGCAGCACGATCACCCACAGCACCAGCACCAGGGCAATACCCCGCTGGGAAGCGCCTGCTGCTGACCACTGCCGGTTCATCGCGCCGGCAACTCGAAAGTCATTTCCGGCCATGCACCCTTGCTGTCGCGGATTTTTATGCTGACCAGCATGGGCAGATAGGGGCGGTCCTCCCAGGCCGAATCCCAGTTGGCGCTTTCATCCCCCTTGGCCATCACACCATAATAAGAAAATTTCACCTCCTGGATATCATCCACCAGCACGGATTCGCTGTACCAGGCCCGCAGTTCCGGTTTTTCTTTACCTGGGCGATAAAGTTCATTGCCCGACAGAGGCCGCCATTCGGGCAGGCCGGCCTCCCCGGCCAGCACCTCGGGGTGATACAGCCAGCGGCGCAGAATGAGCTGCTTCTTTTTTCCCGCCAGAGCGCGCTGCAAGCGGATGATATAGAGACCGCCACTGCCCAGATGGGCCGGCATGGGGCTCACAAACTCCACCGCATTGGCCTTGCCTTTGAAGAAAAACACGTTCTCCCCTTCGGATTCCACATGACTGCTCAGGGGGCGCGCCTGGGCGAAGCGATCGGAAAGATATTGCCACAGCATACTGATGCTGGTATCCCGGTCCTGACGGGTTTCGCTGGCATCCCATGCCTTGCCCGCAAAGCGCAGTGCGCCGAACAGCAGTACCGTCATCAGGCCGATGAGGGCCAGAGAGATGATCAGTTCCAGAAGGGTGAAACCGGAATGGCGGAAAGAATGCGTGTTTCTGCCCATTATTTGTTGCTCAGGCGCAGGGTGCTGATGCGGTAATTGCGCATCCGGCCGGCATTGCCCCAACTGACCTGCACCTCCACCAACCAGGCCTTGAAAGTTTCGGGAAGGTCATCGAGATCCTTCCAGGGTTCCACAGTCAGTTGCCAGCGATAGTCTCCCTCCTCTCCCTGATCAGCACCGGCTTCCAGGGGCATGCGGTTGGCCGCCTCGGCCAGATGGGACTCGGCAATAATCATGGCGCGGGTGTAGCCGCCGGCCACGGACAGGTTGCGCAGGCTGCTGCCAAAAGCCTGGTAGAGAATGCCCAGAGACATGCCCAGAATGGCAAAGGCCACCAGCACTTCTAGAAGGGAGAAGCCTTGCTGCCTGCGCATCAGTAGTCCGGCTCCAGATCCAGGATGCGCACCTTACCGGTGAGCCAGTCCACATCCACTCCGAACCCGCGCTCTCCATGGCGCAGGTTGACCCGTCCGCCCGTGGAACCGCCATCGGGAAAGAAACGGATCGCCCCCACGCTGTCTCCACGGGTTTCGCTTTCAGCCGTCAACATGCTGATATCCACGGACTCGGGAATGCTGTAGTTTCTGTTACGCCCTGTGATCTTGAAGTGGCGCTTCTCCGCATCCAGGATCAACACCGCTTCTTCCCGGGATGTGAGCGCATGCGTGCGGGCATAACGCAAACCCGCCGCCAGTTCCCTGGCAGCGGACTTGAGTTGGGTTCCCGGCAGGGCGCTGGACACCATGGGCGGCACCAGTACCATCATGATAGCCGCCAAGGCCATGACCAGCAGCAGTTCCAGCAGGGTGAAACCACCCCGGCGCCTACTCCCAGCTGGTAATGTCGCGGGCTTCACCCTCTCCACCCGGCTGGCCATCGGAACCATAGGAAACAATGTCGTAGTCGCCATGTTCACCCGGGAACCGGTACTGGTAATCGTTGCCCCAGGGATCCTTGGGCAGCTTGTCCAGTACGGACTTGTTGCCATTTACCCCTTTGGTCAGGGCGTCCAGAGACTGGGGATAGTTCATGGCATCCAGCTTGTACAGTTCCAGTGCGCTCTTCAGGTTGCCGATCTGAGCCACCGCCGCATCATGCTTGCCCTTGCCAAACTGTTGCATGACTTTGGGAGCAACAAGACCCGCCAGCATGGCCAGAATAGCCAGCACCACCAGTAGTTCCAGCAGAGTGAAACCTGCGTTGCTTCGTTTTGTGTTGATATTCATACTCTCTATGCTTCTCCTCGATGTAACAGAATCTGGATGGCTTACAGGGCCAGGTCGTTGGCCCCCAGTATAGCCAGCATTATAGATGCGATGATACCCGCCACGATCAAACCCAAACCCACGATCAGCGCCGGTTCCAGGTAGGTGAGCAGGCGTTTGACGCTGGCGCGCACCTCATTGTCGAACACGTCTGCCACTTTGTTGAGCATGGGTTCCAGGTCCCCGGACTCTTCGCCCACTTTGATCATCTGCAGAGCCAGGGGCGGCAGCACGCCGTCTTCGATGAGTGGATCCGCCAGTCCCTTGCCGCGCTTGAGGCTCTCGGCCGCATCGCTGATGCTGGACTTGATCACTGTGTTGTTTATGACATCCTTGACCAGATTAAGTGCCCCAAGCAAGGGCAGACCGTTGTGCAGCAGGATCGCCAGGGTGCGCGTGAGGCGTGCTGTCTCGACCTTGGCAATGAGATCTCCCAACAAAGGCCATTTCAGCATGCGCCTGTCCCACACGGCCTTCACTTCCGGTTTGGCAAAATGCTGTCCGGCAAAAGCCACGAACAGCAGAATGGCGGAAAGCATCACCCACCAATAACGGGTCATGGCATTGCCTATGCCCACCACGATCTGGGTGGGCAGGGGCAGACTCTTGCCCATGTCCGCGAACATCTGACTGAACTGGGGCACCACTCCCACCAGCAGGCCGATAACCGACAGGCCCGCCACCGTGAGCAGAATAGTGGGATAGGTCAGGGCAGCACGCACATCATCACGCAGATCCTTGGAGCGTTCCAGGTATTCGGCCAGCTTCTCCAGCACGTTGTGCAACACACCGCCCGCCTCGCCAGCTTTGACCATACTGATATACAGGGGGGTGAAAATCTTGCCCTGGGCTTCCAGGGCCGCTGACAGGGTGGCGCCGCCCTGCACTTTCTCACGAATGCTTTCGATCATGCGCACCAGGGCTTCATCTTCAGACAGGTCTGCAAGAATCTGCAAGGCCCGGTCCAGGGTCATACCGGCTTCCAGCAGCGTCGCCACTTCCCGGGTGAAGTGCAGGATCTGCTCCTGATCCACTTTGGGTTTGCGGCTGCGGAACAGGCCTTTGAGACCGCTCCCCGCCCGGCCCGTGCGAATGGGCATGAGACCCTCGGCCTGGAGCTGACTCACCAGGGCGCCTTCGTTGGCGGCTTCCATTTCACCTTCCACCACCTCGCCATTGGCGCGCACCGCCTTGTAACTGAACTGGGGCATCAGTCTTCCGCCACCCGGGCCACTTCTTCCAGCGTGGTCAGGCCGAGAACAGATTTGCGCAGGCCATCCTGGCGCAGGGTGTCCATGCCGTCTTCAATAGCCGCCTGCTGGATCTCCCCGGCATTGGCATGACGCATGACGAGACGGCGAATCTCGTCGTTCATCACCAGCACCTCCGTCAGGGACAGGCGGCCATAGTAGCCACTGCCACCGCAATGCTCACAGCCCACGGGATGATAGAGCACCACTTTGCCATCCTCACCGGCATAGCGTTTCAGCGCCAGCTCCTCAACCAGTTCCGGCAGGGGTTCGTAGGCTTCCCGGCAATGCTGGCACAGGCGCCGCACCAGGCGCTGGGCAAGGATGCCGTTTACCGTAGAGGTGATGAGATAGTCTTCCACCCCCATGTCCAGGAGCCTGGTGATACCCCCGGCCGCATCATTGGTGTGCAGGGTGGACAATACCAGGTGGCCGGTAAGAGCGGACTGAACGGCGATACGCGCGGTTTCCAGATCCCGCATCTCCCCCACCATGATGATGTCGGGGTCCTGGCGCACGATGGAACGCAGGGCGCTGGAGAAGGTCAGGTCGATCTGGGGCTTGACCTGAATCTGGTTGATGCCCGCCACCTGGTATTCCACCGGATCTTCCACGGTGATGATCTTCTTCTCAGCGGTATTCAGGCGGCTCAGGGCCGTGTATAACGTGGTGGACTTGCCGCTGCCTGTAGGGCCGGTAACCAGCACGATGCCATGGGGCATGTCCAGAATTTGCTTGAAGCGCGCCAGAGGCTCGCCATCGAAACCCAGGGCGCCAAAATCGAATTTCACGCTTTCCTTGTCCAGGAGGCGGATAACCACACTCTCGCCGAACATGGTTGGCACCGTGGATACCCGCAGATCCAGTTCCTTGCCCTGCACCCGCAGGCTGATGCGCCCGTCCTGGGGCAGGCGCCGCTCGGC
>JALWRH010000105.1 GCA_026994195.1 Sedimenticola sp.
ATCATAGAACACCGACTCGGTCATGCGGTCATGCAGCAGGTCCGCTGCCCGGGCCAGTTCCTCGCTGCTCAGTTCACTGTCGAGATAGAAAACCACCCCACGCTCGATACGCTCGACATTCTGCAGGCCACAGTTGTGAGCAATATCCGTCGCCTTGGACGACCAGGGCGATATGGTGCCGGGTCTGGGCGTGACCAGCAGCAACTGCCCCTCGGGTTCATGGCTGGCCAGAGCCGGGCCATAGCGCAGTATGCGGTCCAGAACCGCCTGTTCTTCTTGGGAAAGTTCTTCAAATAATTCAACAAGATGAATATATTCCGCATACAGGGAAACGGGCTTGCCAAGGATACTGGCAAGTCTGCTGGTGAGCTTTTCCAGACGGAAATCGGAATACGCCGGCGCGCCGCGCAACTTGAGCATTTCAGGCCCTCGGTCAGAGATGGATTCAGCAGGGACAATGATACCCTGAATCCAGGCGCAGCGGACAACCGCCAGCGGGCTTTTTGCGGGAAAATCAGCCGGCAAGCTTCCTCAGCACATGCGCGGCAGCTGCCATGCCGAACCCCGCAGTCACCGGTGTGCAGGAACCCAGGCCCCCGCAATTCAATCCGCCAGCCGGAACCTTCCCGCAGGCTGGCGCTATTTCCTCATGCCTCACCAGGGGTTCATCCGACCAGACCGCCGGCACGCCAAAAGCCCGTCTGGGATTGCGGGGAAATCCGTGCCGCTGGCGCAACTCCCTGCGCACCTTGGCCAACAGCGGGTCCTGTTCCGTGTGCTTCAGGTCTGATACCCGGATGCGGCAGGGATCCACCTGCCCTCCGGCTCCCCCCACAGTGACCAAAGGTATTCGCTGCTTTCTGCAATGGCTGATCAGGGCCGTCTTGATGCGGAAGCTGTCGATACAGTCGATGACAAAATCATACTCGGCAGTGATCAGGCCGGAGACATTCTCCACTGTGACGAAATCATCCACCAGGCGGCACTGGCAGGAAGGATTGATATCCGCCACCCGCGCAGCCATGACTTCTATCTTGGAAGCGCCCAGGGTGGAGTCCAGGGCGGGCAGCTGGCGGTTGATATTGGATTCCGCCACATGATCCATATCGATGAGGGTCAGCTCACCAATGGCGCTGCGCGCCAGGGCGTCCACAGCCCAGGAACCCACCCCGCCAATGCCAATAATGCAGACCCGGGCACGGCGAAAGCGCTCCAGAGCCTCCTGACCATACAGGCGGGCCAGGCCGCCAAATCGCCGTTGAAAATCCACCAGACCGGTTCCTGTTATATAATATGTTGTTTTTTTGAATGTAATTGGACAGGCATTATATCCGAACATGGATAACATACGATTGACAGAATACAGCCACGGCTCCGGCTGCGGCTGCAAGATCGCCCCCAAGCTGCTGGACGAAATCCTCCAGGGTCATGTCCACATGCTGCCGGATCCACGCCTGCTGGTAGGCAACCAGAGCCGTGACGACGCTGCCGTCTATGACCTGGGAGACGGACGCTCAGTGGTCTCCACCACGGATTTCTTCATGCCCATTGTGGATGACCCTTTCGAATTTGGCCGTATTGCCGCCACCAATGCCATCAGCGACATCTACGCCATGGGAGGCACGCCACTCATGGCCATAGCCATCTTCGGCTGGCCCATCGACAAGCTCAGCGCCGAGGTGGGACAACGGGTCGTGGACGGCGGGCGCCAGACCTGCAAGGATGCCGGCATTCCTCTCGCCGGGGGGCACTCCATCGATTCCCCGGAACCCATATTCGGCCTGGCTGTCACCGGCATCGTGGAAAATGACCGTCTCAAGCGCAACGACCAGGCTACCCCGGGATGTAAACTCTACCTGACCAAACCCATCGGTATAGGCATTCTCACCACCGCGCAGAAACAGAAGAAACTGGCACCGGAACACCAGCGCATCGCCCCGGACACCATGTGCCAACTGAACAGCATCGGTACAGAGCTGGCCGCCCTGCCCGGCGTGACCGCCATGACAGACGTTACCGGCTTTGGCCTGGCCGGGCACCTGCTGGAGATCTGCCGCGGCAGCAACGTCTCTGCCCGGGTGGAATTCGACCGAATCCCCTTGCTGCCCCATGTTCAGGACTATCTGAACCGGGGCTGTTCCCCCGGCGGCGCCCGGCGTAACTTCGAAAGTTACGGGGAACAGATCGCCCCCATGGAAGAACGGCAACAGCAAATACTCTGCGATCCCCAGACTTCCGGCGGCTTGCTGGTCGCGGTAAATGAGGAAGGGGAAAAAGACTTTCTTGCCGTGATCCGGGCAGCCGGACTGGATCTTGCTCCCCTGGGATCCCTGCACGAACCCCGCAACGACCACCGTATCCAGGTTATCTGATGGAACTGCCGGAAATCAGCGATTTCAGGAAACTGTTTCTCAAAGACACTCCCCTGCTGGACGTGCGCGCTCCCGTGGAGTTCTCTGCCGGCGCTTTTCCCTACACGGAAAATCTGCCCCTGCTGGAGGACGAGGAACGTCATCTCATCGGCATTCGCTACAAAGAAAATGGTCAGGAAGCCGCCATCGAGCTGGGACGTGAACTTATCGACGGGCAACCCAAAGTGGAACGTACCAAGGCATGGAAAGCATTCGTGGATCGGCATCCTGGGGGCGCGCTCTACTGTTTTCGTGGCGGCATGCGCTCTAAAATCGCCCAGGAATGGATATATGAAGCCACGGGCATTGCCTATCCCCGTATCAAAGGCGGCTACAAGGCTTTGCGTAATTTCCTTCTGGAGGAAATCGAGGTCTCCTGCCAGGAAATCAATCCCATCATTCTTGGGGGTCGCACGGGTGCCGGAAAGACTCTGGTTCTGCATGAACTGGCCAACAGCATCGACCTGGAAGGCCTCGCCTGGCATCGCGGTTCTGCTTTTGGGCGCCACGCCACCCCCCAACCTACACAAATCGATTTCGAGAACCGCCTGTCCATCGAACTGATAAAACACCGGGCAGCAGCTCATACGCAGCTGGTGCTGGAAGATGAAAGCAAGGCCGTGGGATCCCGCCACCTGCCTCCTATTCTTTACGAGACGATGTCTGCAAGTCCCCTGGTCATGCTCGATGTATCTCTGGAAGAACGCATACACAATTCCATTCAGGAATATGTCATTGAAGCCCTGCAGGAATATCAGAAACTGTATGGGGAAGAAACGGGTTTTGACAAGTGGTCGGAATATGCAACAGAAAGCCTGCAGAAAATCCGCAAACGCCTGGGAGGCGTGCGTTACAAAGAAATGAACGACAAGCTACAGCATGCCATTCAGGTGCTGCGCAAAACAGGAAAAGCTGACACCCATGCCGACTGGATATCACAACTTCTTACCGACTATTATGATCCCATGTATGACTATCAGCTGGCCAAGAAGTCCCATCGCATCATCTACTCGGGAAACAGGAAACAGGTTGAAGAATATCTCCGATAGCCGACCGTATTTCCCATAACAGAAGAAGCCGAAACGAGCATTTCTGTTTCCTGCATTGAGGAAACGCTTGAGCAACGTGCGAATCTGTAACCTACACACAGGCTCCTTGGTCACTCTTTATTTGTTCATATCAATGCTATATGAACAACTCCAGCTCCTTGGCGTGGAATATCAAGAATATTGACATACAAAATATACTCATTGATAAACAGTTGACAATACATTATATTTCTGACGTCTACATCCAACAAAAGGATTTCTGCAGAGTGATGTACTTAACATATTGATATTGTCAACGAGGAACAACATGGCCAAGAAAAAAGTATCCGCACGCAGCAAGAAAGTTGATTCATTGTCTTCTTCAGAACTCTACAAACTGGCAAAACAACGTGAGCAGGAAGAAATGAAGAAAATGCTGGAAGCCAACAAGGAAAAGCTGAAGGCATTGCGTGATAAACGCCGTGCTCTCGTTGCTGCTCACCGCAAGGAACTGAACAAGATCGACCGGGAAATTGCACGCTTGGACGGCAAATCCACCACAAGAAAGAAAGGCAGATCCCGTAGTGGCAGCATTACTGATGCCGTTGTGGAAATCATCGGAAAATCCGGAAAGATCTCCACCACTGATCTCAAGGCAGCACTCAAGAAAAAAGGCATTGTGGCGGGCAACCTCTCCCAAACCCTCGCCTATCTGAAACGTCAGGGCCGCGTAACCTCGCCTTCAAGAGCCATCTACACATTGACCAAATAAGGGTTTTAATCTCTGGCAAAGCCTGATCAGGTAGATCATGGCTCAGGGCGGCTCGAAACAGCCGGGGCTTTTCTGAAGCACCCGGCTGATTTATTTGACAGGCTGTCGAAAAAGCCTTCTTTTCTCCAACCTGTGCCTGCATAAGAAAGCAGAGTCATTTCTAATGCCGCAAACCATGAAAAACAAAGGAAGTAAAAAACGTATTTTCCAGTTTCCCGGAGTGCTGGCACGGCTTGACAGGCCACTTGCACAATCAGGGGGTTCCCGTGTATAGTTCGCCCTCGCAACAGGCGCGTAGCTCAGCTGGTTAGAGCACCACCTTGACATGGTGGGGGTCGGCGGTTCGATTCCGTTCGCGCCTACCAGATAAAACAAGCACTTACGGATCTTCCGGGGTGCTTTTTTTATTTCTCTGTACCCATTCCGAAAGCGAAATGCTTTCTGCGTCTCGTGCCTGCCTAAAAAGGCACAACAGTCACTGTCATACAGATGACAGTCTCCGATGCAGTAGTCCTATATGGTTCAATGTAACTCTCATTGAGCTTTTCAGCTTTTTGTGTGGATCAAATGAAAAAATCCAACTGCTGCATTGCTATCTTTCCTGACCATGCCAGTGCTGTGAAGGCTGTTGATCAGCTGCGGAAAAACCACATAGATAACAGCCTTATTTCCCTGGTCGGAAAGGAAAAGCAATTTGGAACTGTGGGCATCAATGGATTATCAATGTTGAATGAAGACCTGACTCAATTGGGTGTTCAGGAAGGGACTTTGTACTGCTACCAATGCATGGTGCACAGCGGTTCTTTTCTCGTGGTTGTCTCTGGCAGCCCTGGGCAGGTGGAATCCGCCTGCGATCAGTTGGAAAAGTTTGACCAGGCAGATGTTGCTCTTCATTTCAACACCCCCTGAAGGATCACCAGCCCCCAATACCGCCACTCCCTTCTCTCTTGTTGTCACCCAAATGACATACAACCCTTTCCCGTCAATCCAAAATAACCCTGAACATACTCTTACAGGTTATCCTACCACTATGGAGACAACGATCATGAGCAAGACCATAACCAAGACTTTCAAATCCCACGAGGCACTCAGCAATGTAAAAGAAGACCTCATTGCCACGGGTATTGAACAGGAGCAGATTTTTGTGGACAAAGACAAGAATCAGGTCAAGGTCATCATTCCCAAGGAAGCAGAACCTGAGATTCTTGAGATCCTGAGTCGCCACCAACCCCTGGACTGAGCAGTCAGTGCAAAGGCACGCGGGATCGCCTTTGCGCTGGTTTTGTCCCCATGAGTCAAGAAGGACAGCTTGTTCTGGTACGGCACGGGCAGTCCGTATGGAACAGGCAGAACCGCTTTACCGGCTGGGTAGATGTATCTCTGAGCCAGGAAGGGATAGCTGAAGCCTCCAGAACAGGCGAACTGCTGCGCTCCACACGGTTTGACTTGGCTTTTACCTCTTCATTGTTGCGTGCCCAGGACACCCTCTATGAGATTTTGAAGCAGAATCGTCACTGCGACCAGTATATACGCATCCATGAAACCAGTAGCGAATGGTATGAACACTTCGTCTCCACCCAGGCTGACCTGGTAGAACTGAAGATCTACATTTCCGAGAAACTGAACGAACGCTACTATGGCGATCTTCAGGGCAGGAACAAAGATGCCGCCAGGAAAGAATTTGGTGATGAGAAGATTCACCTCTGGCGGCGCAGCTACGACATCCCGCCCCCTGGTGGCGAAAGCCTTGAAATGACCGCGCTGCGCGTCATTCCCTATTACCATTCACACATCAGGCCCCATCTCAAAAAAGGCGCTTCAGTATTGGTTTCTGCTCACGGCAATTCCCTGCGTGCGCTCATCATGCACCTGGAACAACTGACCCCGGAACAGATATTAGCCTACGAGTGGCCCACGGGATCTCCCCATATCTATCGTTTTGACCGCAATATTCAAATAGTGGACAAGAAAGTGCTCTCTTAAGACCCTATATCCATAACCGTTCCCGGCAGGCTATACTTGCTGCTCGGCAAGCCTGAGCCTTTCCTGCAAAACGATGAAGAACAGTCAGCCCCTATACCATACTTACCGTGCGCGATTGTCCAAAGCGGCGCTTTTTCAGGGTCTGTCTGCCAATACCCTGGATGACATGCTGTCCCATTTCCGTTTCGAATCCTGGAACAGGGGCTCTACTCACGACAGCAGCGTTGCTCTGCGCCGCTTCTATGTCATCATAGAAGGACGCATGCAATTGACCCGCATTCACCCCGGGACAGGAAAGCAGATCACCATCTCTATTCTCAGCGATGGAGACATGTATGATGTTCTGACCCTGCTGGACGGGCAACTGCATGACATCACCCCCAGTGCCCTGGATGACCTCAAACTGCTCTCCGCACCCATTGATGAAGTGCGCAACTGGATCCGGGAGCACCCGGATTTCAACAGAAATTTTCTGCCCTATCTGGGAAAACGAATTCGCTGCCGGGAGGCTCTGGCTACCGACCTGGGTCTGTATGATACACATACCCGATTGGCCAGACTCATACTCCGGCACGTAAATCCACACGATTCTTCTCAGGAAGATTCGGGTATCGAAGTCAATCTGCTGCGCGGCCTTTCCAATGAAACCCTGGCCCAAATGGTGGGGGCAGCCCGGCAAGTTATCAACAAACACCTCCAGGCCATGAAAAAGGACGGGATCCTGCACGTCGAGAACCGCCGGCTTATCATTGATGACCTGAACCGGCTGCAACAGGAAGCGCAAGATCTGGAAAATCATCTGTTAGGATGAGGAAGCTACAGCAAAAACACCGCAGTATCTTCTGCTGAGGCATACGATGCTTGATTTTGCTCTATATCACCTCTTCCTTGCCTTGGGAGTGTTGCTGGCCCTCTTTCTCATCGCCCAAGTGTTGCGGGAGCGGCGACCACCGGCAGCTTCTCTGGCCTGGTTGCTCTTTATCGTCACTCTTCCCTATATCGCCATCCCTCTCTACCTCACGATTGGCATACGAAAAATCAAGTTCAACAACAAATCTGCGCTCTACAGCCGTCCCACGCACTCAGATCAGACCTCTACAATACCGGACCTTGACCTGCTGCTGGATTCCTACGGGATTCCTGAAGCCTCCGAGAACAATCAGGTGATATTCCATACGGATGGTGAAGAAGCCAGAACGGCGCTGTGGGACACCCTGGACTCAGCACTGAAACAGCTGGATATCGCCATTTTCATACTGGCTGATGACTTACTGGGAAAACAGGTATGCGAGAAACTCAAACTCAAGGCGCAAAGTGGTGTACAGGTGCGTTTGCTGCTCGATGGCGTTGGCTCCTTTTTGTTGCCACGTCACCGGGTTCGGGAACTGCAGGAACATGGAGTGCAGGTACTCTGGTTCATTCCCGTGCTACACCGGCCATTCAAGGGACGCACCAACCTACGTAATCACCGCAAGCTGGTACTGGCTGATGGCCAGCGTCTCTGGACCGGCGGCAGAAATCTGGCTCAGGAGTATTTCGACTCGATAGGGGCACAGGGGCAACCCTGGCTGGATCTGAGCTTCGATCTCCAGGGGCCAGGTGTCATCCAGTACCAGGAACTCTTCGAGGAAGACTGGAGGTTTGCAGGCGGGCAAACTCCGACACCCGGCACCCTCCCCCCGCCCATATCTGCAGGGAAATCACGCACCCGTTTGCTGCCATCCGGACCGGATATGCCCAATGATCCTTTGCAGGCATTGCTGCTCGCGGCCTGCTTTGAAGCTCAGGAAAAGATTGTTGCCGTAACCCCTTATTTCATCCCCGATGACCCGATCATGGAAGGCCTCTGCCTGGCCGCCAGGCGTGGGATTTCGGTAACCTTGATCCTGCCTGAGAAATCCAACCACCTGCTCCCGGATATTGCCCGGAACCGTTATCTACGGGAACTGACGACATCCGGCGCCACCATAGTGCTGCTGCCTCAGATCATGTGCCATGCCAAAGCGCTGGTGGTGGATCAGCGCCTGGGGCTTTGCGGTAGTGCCAACCTCGATCTGCGCAGCCTGTATCTCAATTTTGAAGCCATGACACTTTTCTACCAGCAAGATGACATTCTTTGGCTGACCCACTGGATGAAGAACCTTGCTTCCCGGGGTATCGAACACAAGCCCAATACCCCGGGAACAATCGGACTGCTCCTGGAAGGGGTTGTTGTCATGCTCTCCTTTCAACTTTGAATGTAACAGGATACAGCTGGAAAGATATTCAGGAAAAAGTCATCTAGACGACACTTCAACCCCCTACTCTTATGGCAATGTGTGAAAATGACGCCTGAATCTGGATAGGCACACCATGAAAAATCTGCAGGGAAAAGGCTTCAAAGAACTCCTTGAGCGTGCAAGAACCTGTCCGCCGCTCACTGTAGCCGTGGTGGATGCCGGGGAGACTCACGTCCTACAGGGTGTTTTTGAAGCCCGCGATGAGGGCTTGCTGAAACCGGTTCTTATTGGCAGGCCTGATCGTATTCAAGAAGCTGCGCAAGCCTTGGGGCATACAGAAGTTCAGGACCCGATCATTCCGGTTCAATCGGATCAGGCAGCAGCAGAAGCCGGGGTGGAACTGGTTCTACAAGGAAAGGCCAACGCCCTGGCCAAGGGCTGGATTCATACCGATATGCTTCTGCACCCGGTAGTGAGAAAGCTGCGCACAGAGCGCCGCGTAAGCCATGTATTCGTGGCGCAAATGGCGAGCTATCACAAACTGCTTTGCATAACCGACGCAGCAATAAACATCGAACCCGACCTGCTGATCAAGGCTGCCATCGTACAGAATGCCATTGACCTCACTCTGTTGCTAGGCATCAAGGAGCCAAAGGTTGCTGCACTCTCAGCGGTAGAAGTTGTCAAACCGGGAATAGCGTCAACAATCGATGCCGCCTGCCTGAGCAAGATGGCTGAACGGGGACAGATAAAGGATGGAATCGTGGATGGACCTTTGGCCTTCGACAACGCCATTTCTGCCGAAGCCGCCCGCATCAAAGACATACACAGCCCAATAGCAGGTGATGTGGACATCCTCCTGGCGCCGGATCTCAATGCCGCTAACATCCTAGCCAAGAATCTCGAATATCTTGCCGGCGCTACCCTTGCGGGTATCGTGGTCGGCGCCAAGGTTCCTATTATTCTGCCTTCACGCTCCGACCCTCCCCTGGCTCGCCTGGTAGCGGCGGCTCTGGCGGTATTGTCGGCTGTGGATAAAGATGGATAGGGCGATTAAGAGTGATGTGTTTGGTCGCTGGGTTAATAATAAAGTAACAGCAAATGCTGTATTTTCTGAAAACAGGAGTATTTTTTCTTGACCCAGACTCGCTCAGTTCCGCTTCTGCTGACGATCAATGCCGGCTCATCAAGCCTCAAATTTGCCCTGTATGAAGCAGCTGAGCCTCTTGCGGATGCTTGCTTTCGGGGGGCCATACGGCAGATTGGCGACGCACCATACTTCGATTTGCTCCAAAGCCCCGATGGTGCTGCCACCAGCTGGAAGATCGATGCCAGCACTCCAGAAGAAGCCATAGCCGAACTAATGGCATGGCTGGGGCGGCATCCCTACCATCCGGTCATCCTCGCGGCAGGGCACCGGGTTGTTCATGGCGGCAGTACATTCGACAAACCCGTTCTGCTGAACCGCAAAATACTTCAGCAACTGGAATCCCTCAGCCCCCTGGCACCTCTGCACATGCCACACAATCTGGCAGGGGTAAAGTCGTTGTGGCAACATCTTCCTGACCTGCCCCAGGTGGCCTGTTTCGATACAGCATTCCATTGGCATATGCCCCCTGTTGAACACGAGTTCGCTATTCCCCGTTCCTGGCGCGACCTTGGCATACAGCGCTATGGTTTTCATGGACTGTCCTATGAGTACATCGCCCAGGTATTGCCAGAATATCTTGGCCAGAAAGCAGACGGACGAATCATCGTCGCGCATCTGGGCAGCGGCGCCAGCCTGTGCGCCCTGCATCGCCGGCGCAGCATTGCTACCACCATGAGCTTTACGCCTTTGGATGGAATTCCCATGGCAACCCGGCCCGGCCAACTCGATCCCGGGGCACTTCTCTATCTGCGTCAACAGGGCTTTGATGACAAAACCATCAGCCAGGGTCTCAACCATGAATCAGGACTTCTTGGGCTGTCAGGCATCAGCGGCGACATACGCTCCCTGTTGACCCACTCTGACCCAACCGCCCAGCTGGCGGTGAAGTACTTTGTCCACCACACTCATCGGGCCATCGGTTCTCTGGCCGCTGCCCTCGGAGGGCTGGATGCTCTCATCTTTACGGCAGGTATTGGCGAGAACTCCGCTTTCATACGCCAGCAGTTGTGCGAGAAAGGCGCCTGGCTGGGACTTGAGCTCGACCCCAAAGCCAACGAACAGGGGCAAGGGCGGATCAGCCCCGGGCACTCGATTCCTTCCGTATGGGTGATACCCACCAACGAGGAACTGATGGTAGCCCGGCACACGCTTCACCTCACACAGGAACTTTTGCTTGAGCAAGGCACACCAACATGAAAACGGTACCCGATACCCGAGCATGGGAGCAATCATGAAAAACAACCCTTCACAGCCTCTGTCTCAGAATGAACTACAGCTTATTCATGCCTGGTGGCGCGCAGCCAATTATCTTTCCGCCGGTCAGATATTTCTCCTGGACAACCCTTTGCTTGAAGAACCCTTGACGCCGGAGCAGATCAAGCCACGCCGCCTTGGCCACTGGGGTACGACCCCCGGCCTCAACCTGCTCTACGCTCACATGAACCGGGTGATCCGAAAATTTGATCTGAATGCCATCTTCGTCACCGGTCCCGGACATGGCGGACCGGCGCTGGTGGCCAGCACCTGGCTGGAAGGCAGCTACAGCGAACACTACCCTGATGTCTCCAGAGACAAAACCGGTATGAAGCGCCTGTTCAGGCAATTTTCCTTCCCTGGAGGAGTGCCCAGTCACTGCGCACCGGAAACCCCCGGTTCCATCAATGAAGGAGGGGAGCTGGGTTATTCCCTCGCACACGCCTTTGGCGCCGTTTTCGACAACCCCGAACTGCTCGCGCTGTGCGTGGTGGGAGACGGCGAAGCGGAAACTGGGCCATTGGCCACGGCTTGGCATTCCAACAAGTTTCTCAACCCCGCCAGCGATGGCGCGGTGCTGCCTGTATTGCATCTCAATGGCTATAAGATAGCCAATCCTACGGTTTTGGCCCGTATTGATGACCATAGCTTACAGCAACTGTTTACCGGCTACGGCTACCAGCCCAGCATCGTTGCTGGAGAGGACCCCGTCAGTGTACATCAGGGGCTGGCAGCAGCCATGGACAAGGCCATCGAACAGATTCACAGTATTCAGAAAAACGCGCGTGAAGGAAAAAGAACAGGCCAGATCTGTTGGCCCATGATCATTTTGCGCACACCTAAGGGCTGGACAGGCCCCAAGGAAGTGGATGGACTCAAAGTGGAAGGCTTCTGGCGCGCCCACCAGGTGCCCATCCCGAATGTCACGACACCCGAACACATGCGTATCCTGGAAGCATGGATGCGCAGCTACCACCCCGAAGAGCTCTTCGACGCCCAGGGACACTTGCGACCGGAGATCGCGGCCCTGGCACCTGAAGGCGAACGGCGCATGGGCGCAAACCCCCATGCCAATGGCGGGCTGCTGCTCAAACCCCTGCACCTGCCGGACTATAAGGACTACGCAGTGAGCTTACCCATCCCCGGCGCCACGCTGGCAGAAGCCACCAGGCACCTGGGCGAATATTTGCGTGATGTCATGAAGCTCAATCTGGATGCAGCCAATTTCCGGGTGATGGGTCCGGATGAAACCGCTTCCAACCGCCTTTCCGCCCTGTTTGAAGTCACCAATCGCGCCTGGATGGCAAAAACCTTTGACTATGATGACCATCTTGCTCCGGATGGACGGGTTATGGAGATCCTTTCTGAACATACCTGCCAGGGCTGGCTGGAAGGCTATCTTCTGACAGGACGGCACGGGCTGCTCTCATGCTATGAAGCCTTCATCCACATTGTCGATTCCATGTTCAACCAACATGCCAAATGGCTGAAGGTATGCAATGAAATCCCCTGGCGAGCACCTATTGCCTCCCTGAATATCCTGCTTACCTCCCACGTATGGCGCCAGGATCACAATGGATTCTCCCACCAGGATCCCGGTTTCATCGATCACGTGGTGAACAAGAAAGCCGACATCGTGCGCGTCTATTTGCCACCGGATGCAAATTGCCTGTTGTATGTCGCACACAAATGCCTGAATTCACGCAATCTGGTCAATGTCATCGTGGCTGGGAAACAGCCTGAACCCCAATGGCTGGACATGGAGGCCGCCATCAAGCACTGCTCTGCCGGTATCGGCATCTGGGAATGGGCCAGTAACGACCAGAACAAAAAGGCCGATATCGTCATGGCCTGTTGTGGAGATGTCCCGACGATTGAAACCCTGGCCGCAGTGGACCTGTTGCGCGACATCGCGCCGGAACTGAGCATACGCGTCATCAATGTCGTGGATCTGATGACCCTGCAGCCCCAGGAAGAACACCCCCATGGTTTGCACGAAAATGAGTTCAATGCACTGTTCAGCACAGACACCCCTGTGATCTTTGCCTTTCACGGCTACCCCTGGCTGATCCATCGCCTGACCTATCGGCGCTGCATTCACGACAACCTCCATGTACGGGGCTACAAGGAAGAAGGCACCACCACTACACCTTTTGATATGGTTGTGCTCAACGAACTGGATCGTTTCCACCTGGTGATGGATGTAGCTGACCGCGTACCTCTGCTGCAGGATCGCGCTGGCCACATTCACCAGGCCATGCATGACAAACTGGTGGAGCATCGTCAGTACATCACAGCCCATGGTGAAGACATGCCGGAGATCCGCAACTGGCGATGGAGCAGGACGGGTGAATAGACGATGAAAACATCTTACGACTTGGTGCGCCCTGATCTGCCCCCGGAGCTGGAAGCACTGGGAGAACTGGCACTGGATCTTCGCTGGTCCTGGAACCATGTTGCCGACGAACTATGGCAGCGCATCGATGCCGGCTTGTGGCATCGCACGCGGAATCCCTGGCTGATCCTGCAGATGGTCAGTCTCCGGCATCTTCAGGATCTGGCAAAGGATGGGCACTTTCTCGAACTGCTACAGGCGCTGCGCCAGGAGCAGCAGCGCGCTTCAGAAGATCAGGCCTGGTTCCAGGAACAGGGTTACGGGGACAAGCTCAAATCAGTGGCCTACTTCAGCATGGAGTTCGGACTGAGTGAAGCCCTTCCCATTTACTCGGGCGGCCTGGGTGTACTGGCCGGAGACCATCTCAAGACAGCCAGCGAGCTGGGGCTTCCCCTGGTGGCGGTAGGTCTGCTGTACCAACAGGGCTACTTTCGCCAGGGGCTGGATGCGGAAGGCCGGCAGCTCAGCTTTTATCCGTACAACGACCCCACCCTGATGCCGGTTCGCCCTGCGCGGGACGCTACCGGTGAGTGGCTGCAGGTAAGCCTGCCTTTTCCAGGCAGGAAACTCCTGCTGCGTGTCTGGGAGGTAAGCCTGGGAAGAGTAAGGCTCTATCTGCTCGACAGCAATCACCCGCTCAACAGGCCTGCCGACCGTGGTATCACCTCGGAACTCTACGGCGGTGGATCGGAAATGCGGCTGCAGCAGGAAATGGTTCTGGGATTGGGGGGCTATGCAGCCCTGCATGCCATGGGAAGCGAACCCGAAATCTGCCATCTCAACGAGGGCCATGCAGCCCTGGTGATACTGGCCCGCGCACATCATTTCATGGAGCAGCAATCCGTGGATTTCAGCACTGCCCTCACCGCCACACGCGCTGGAAACCTGTTTACCACCCATACACCTGTAGAAGCCGGTTTTGACCGCTTCGACCCATCACTGATCAAGTGTTACCTCAAACCGTTGATGCAGGATCTAAAGCTTTCAACAGACGAGCTGCTGTCACTCGGCCACGCCCCCGGCACTCCCCCGGACACGCCTTTCCAGATGGCCTGGCTGGCACTGCATGGAAGCGGGCATGTCAACGCTGTCAGCCGCCTGCACGGCGAAGTTTCCCGCAAACTGTTCTCCCCCTTGTTTCCCCGCTGGCCTCTGGCGGAAGTGCCTGTGAGCCATGTAACCAATGGCGTGCATACCTCTACCTGGGATTCCTATGAGTCAGACCGATTGTGGACGCGGATCTGCGGCAAGGAACGCTGGCGAGGGAGCCTCATCGACCTGGAAGACTCCATACGCCGCGCCACAGATGTAGAACTCTGGGAAACACGAACCAGGAATCGCCAGCAATTGATACGCTGGCTGGCTGATCAGCCAATTGGGCTGCGCAACGATACTGATCCCACTATCGAGTTGGATCCCAATGCGCTGACTCTGGGGTTTGCCCGGCGCTTTGCCACCTACAAACGCCCTAACCTGCTGTTGCAGGATCCGGCACGCCTTGCCCGCTTGCTGCTCAGTAAGCAACGGCCGGTACAACTGCTGATCGCAGGAAAGGCCCACCCACAAGACCATGACGGCCAGCGTATGATTCAGGACTGGATCCGCTTTGTTCGAGACTATCATTTGCAACACAAAGTCGTCTTTGTTCCGGATTATGATCTGCTTGTGGCGGAACAACTGGTGCAAGGCATAGATCTTTGGATCAACACTCCCCGCCGCCCCTGGGAAGCCTGTGGCACCAGCGGCATGAAAGTGCTGGTGAACGGTGGACTCAATCTGTCCGAACTCGACGGCTGGTGGGCTGAAGCCTGGTCACCGGAGGTGGGATGGGCTATTGGCGACGGGCAGGAGCACGGTGACGACCCGGCCTGGGACGCTACTGAAGCCCAGGCTTTGTATGACCTTCTGGAAAACGAAATACTGACGTTGTACTACCAACGCGATCATGCCGGCATTCCCCGGGAATGGGTGGCAAAGATGCGCATGAGCATGGCGAAGCTCACGCCCCGTTTTTCCAGCAACCGCATGCTGCGCCAGTATACGGAAAGGCACTATCTGCCCATGGCAGCTGCCTGGCGCAAACGCCATACCCGGGGGGCCCGGCTTGCTTTAGAAATCAACGATTGGCGGCGATTCATACAAAGACATTGGGCGGGGATTCACTTTGGCCAAATGGAAAGCCGAAGCATGGAGAATCAACATGTGTTCGATGTCCAGATCTATCTCGATGACATTCCAGCTGACCAGGTGCTCGTGGAAATCTATGCAGACCCGAAAGGCAGTCAAGCCCCTGAACGTTACCCGATGAAACGGGTGAAAGCGTTGGCCGGAGCAGTGAACGGCTACGCCTATCTGGGTGTTATTCCCGCACAACGCCCCATAAGCCACTACACTGTACGCGTGATCCCCCATCATCCGGAAGCCAGCGTCCCTCTGGAAGAATGGCATATTCTGTGGGCGCACTGATGCTGCTGCCTACAGCCCCATTCAGCGCTGTCCGGCGGGCTTATACCTGCTGCGGTAGTATCGCAGCAGTAGCAACAGGCCTGCCAGCACCAGGCAAATGCCCACGCCTACCATAAACTCAAGGGTTCGATCACGGGCCATCCCTGTCGCCCAATGTCCGACTCCCGCATACAGAATCACCCACAAAATCACCGCAGGCAGATCCGCAAGGTAGAACCAGCCAGGCCGAATCCCCGTAGCGCCCGCCAGAAAGGGAACCGCCGGATGAAAGAACCACACAAAACGGCCCAGGAAGACAGCCAGGCGGCCATGGCGTTTCAGCAACTGTTCCGCCATGGCATGACTGCTTTGGCTTCTCTTGCTATTGGGGTGCAGAAAGCTTCGTTCTATCCCCAGGTAACCCAGCCAATAGCCAATACTGTCGCCCAGCAGGGCACCTATGACGGAATACAGCACGCAATCTGGAAAAGAGAGATAACTGGTGCCGCTCAGGGACCCCAGCCCCACCATGAGAAAAACCCCGGGCATGAACAAACCGACGACGGGAAGGGATTCCAGCATCAGCAGCGCCACAATACCCAGTGCGCCCCAGTAACCCAGGGCGAAAGATTCCACCAGTAGCGTAAATGCATGATCTTGCATCGAAATATCCCAACCTACCCACAATGAAAATGAGGTCCCTTGCCAACAAAATCAACCTGAAGAAGCCAGCCCAATATACAGACAAAACCCGCTGTTTTCGAATAAACCTGCCGCAGGGCATCTCAAACAGTTCATGACTACCCTACGACAAATCTTACCTCCACAGAATTGGCTGACCGCAGCTGTCATACAAATGACAGCGTGACGAAAAACAGCCAGTAAGATAGTAAAGACCCAACATAGCTTCACAGGCTTGACCATGAAACGCGATACCTTGCTATCCATGTTGCATGACATGCTGCTGGCGCGCGCCTTTGAGGAACGGGCCGCGCAGGAATATACAAAAGGCAATATCGCCGGTTTCCTGCACCTCTATCCCGGGGAAGAAGCCGTTGCTGTAGGCGTACTTCATGGGGCAGAACCCAATGACTATATTGTCAGTACCTACCGGGAGCATGTCCATGCCCTGGTGCGTGGTGTGCCGGCAGAGAAAGTCATGGCTGAATTGTTTGGCAGGCGTGACGGATGCAGTGGCGGCATGGGCGGTTCCATGCACTTGTTCGACCACGAACGGCGCTTCATGGGAGGCTATGGCATCGTCGGGGAGACCTACCCCGTAGCCATTGGCATTGGCTACAGCATAGCCATGCAGGAACTGCCAGAAGCCGTCATCTGTTTCTTCGGTGATGGCGCGGTTAATCAGGGCACTTTTCATGAATCACTCAATATGGCGGCCTTATGGAAACTGCCGGTATTGTTCGTATGTGAAAACAACCGCTACCAGATCGGTACAGAGATCCATCGTCATTCCGCGGTAACCGAAGTATACAAACGCGCTTGCGGCTATCGTATTCCCAGTGAAAAGGTGAACGGCATGGACGTGCTGGCCGTGCATCAGGCCACTCTGTCAGCCCTGCAAAGAATCCGGGAAGGAACCGGCCCACAGTTTCTGGAAGTGGAGACCTATCGATTCCGCGGCCATTCCATGTCCGACCCGGGAAGTTACCGGCCCAATGTTGAAGTACAGGCTTTCAAGGATGAGGACCCCGTTACCGTGGTTCTCGAAGAGAGCATTCCAAACTACCCCACCGAAAGCCAGCTCGACGCCCTGGGCAGAGACAACATCGCCCATCTGACCGGCCACATGCGCCGGGAAGGTTATCTGGAAATGGAAGATGTTGCGCACATGAAAGACGAAATCGCCAGGCTTGTAGACAGCGCCGTAAATTTTGCCCTCAACAGCCCCGAGCCGGACATGCAGGATGCTTGGCAGGCCCTGAATTGCAATCGTGGTCAGGAGGTAGTGATCTGATGAGCGAAGAAACCCCCGTATGGAAAGCGCTCAACCTGGCTATGGATGCTGAAATGTCCGATGATGACAGCGTTTTCACCCTGGGAGAAGATGTGGGCCTCTATGGCGGCAGTTACCGGGTGACTCAGGACTTGTACGCACGCTACGGCGAATGGCGCGTTCGTGACACCCCGATCTCTGAAGGCAGTTTCACCGGCCTGGCGGTCGGCGCCGCCATGGTGGGCATGCGTCCAGTTGTTGAGATCATGACTGTCAACTTTGCTCTTCTTGCCCTGGATGCCATCATCAACATGGCGGCAAAGATTCCTTTCATGTCAGGTGGACAGTTTCCCATGCCACTGGTGGTACGCATGCCCGGAGGCGTTGCCAAGCAGCTTGCTGCCCAGCACTCGCAGCGCCTGGAACATACTCTGATGAATGTGCCAGGCCTGCGTATTGCTGTACCTGCCACGCCACAAGATGCCTGGTGGCAATTGCGCCAGGCAATACGCAGCGACGAGCCAATCGTGTTTCTTGAGCATGAACTGCTGTATTTCAGTAAAGGGACGCTGGACACCAAGCTACCGCCACCCCCCATGCATCGAGCCACCGTGCGCCGACCGGGCAATGATCTAACCATCATCAGTTACTCGCACATGGCCAAGCTGTCCCTGAAAGCCGCTGAACGACTCTCCGCCGAAGGCATGGATATCGAGGTCATCGATCTTCGCAGCCTGCGCCCTATCGACTGGGACAGCTGTGCCGCTTCTGTTGAAAAAACACACCATCTGCTGGTGGTGGAAGAGGACTGCGGCTTTGCCGGAGCAGGCGCCGAGATTGTTGCCACCCTGACTGAGCGCTGTTTCCATTTCCTCGATGCACCTGCCCAGCGGCTTGCCGGCCTGGATATGCCAACCCCTTACAACGGCACTCTGGAAACTGCGAGCATTCCCACCACTGCATCCATCGCGGACGCTGCAAGGCAAATGCTCCTGCCGGGAGAAATCTCATGAAGAAAGAGCCCATTACCATGCCAGTGTTATCCGATACCATGGAGAGCGGTCACCTGATCAAATGGCTGAAACAGCCTGGTGACAGAGTGAAGAAAGGAGACATCCTGGCCGAAGCCGAGTCTGACAAAGCCATTATGGATGTTGAAGCTTTCTCAGACGGATATCTGACGGGCCCTCTGGCAAGTCCTGGCACTGACATACCCACGGGCACTGTCATCGGATACATCAGTGATGCGCCGGAGCATGCCGGGAATGAGACAGAACAGCAACCCTCCATTCCAGCAACGACATCAACCAGCCAAAACAGCACCCAGCCGGCAACTCATCCATCTGCCGCCCCACCCCATGAACATGCCAGGCATAACACCAGGGACATCAAGGCTTCCCCTTATGCAAGAGGATTGGCCCATGAACTGGGCGTGAACCTGGCAACCGTGCCACCCGGCCCACAGGGCATCATACAAGCCCCCCAGGTAGTTGCTGCCGCCATGCAAGGACCACAGCCGAATCTTGATGCAGGTCCCGGTTGGCGATTCAAAATGCTTTCCAGCATGCGCCGCGCTGTTGCGGACAACATGTCGGCCACCGTAAATACCCCTACTTTCCGGATCAGCAGTGATTTACGTATGGATCTTCTGCGCCAGGCAGCAAAAAAGCGGGGGATGTCATTGACGCTGCTTCTCGCCAAAGCCCTGGCACTGACAGTAACCAAGCACCCTCTATTCAACGCCGTCTACACGCCCAATGGACTGGCATTGCGCCAACAGGTGAATGTGGGTATTGCCGCCGATGTTCCTGGAGGCTTGTTGACACCAGTATTGCACAACGCCGCAGAACGTCCCGTCCCGGAACTTGCCGAGGACTGGCGCATTCTCAAGAACAAACTCAAGCGGCAACGCCTGGCGCCCGAAGACTATGAAGGGGCCACCATCTATCTATCCAACCTCGGCATGTTCAAAGTGGTCAAGAGTTTTGAAGCCATCGTACCCCTGGGAGCCGCTGCCATACTGTCTGTGGGCGCCCAAAAGGATGGCGCAGCCAGCGGCACCCTCAGCTGCGATCATCGGGTGGTTTATGGCGCAGATGCCGCCCGCTTTCTCGAGACGCTGACAGCCTTACTCAACAACCCCGGAGACTGGTCATGATATTGGACAAATATGATTACCTGGTAATTGGCGGTGGTCCTGGTGGTACCCCGGTAGCATCAGCCCTTGCACAGGCAGGCAAGCAGGTATTGCTGGTTGAGAAAGGTGCCGGCCTTGGCGGCACCTGCCTTTTTGAAGGCTGTATCCCGTCAAAGATATTCAGAGAGTCGGCCCGCCGCCTCAGAGAACTCCGGGAATCCGACGACTTTGGTTTGTGCCTGCCCAGCAGAGATGTACATATCGACTGGAGTGCCATTCAGGAACGGAAACAGTCCATCCTGCACTTGCGCAGCATCGGCGCCATGCAGCGGATACGGCAGAATCCTTCTCTGGATGTCGTCTTGGGAAGCGCCATGTTTCTGAACAGTACACATGCACGTATCACCCCGGTTTCAGACGGTCCTGTGGACATCGAGTTCCGTGAGGCTGTTATCGCAACAGGCTCGCAGCCTGTTCGCCCTCCCATCCGCGGTGTGGACAATCCTCATGTGCTGGACAGTGGACAAATCCTGGACATCAATCATATCCCCAAGAGACTCGCCATCATCGGCGCTGGCCCTATCGGAGTGGAACTCAGTCAGATATTCAACACATTTGGCAGTGAAGTGACCCTGTACGAGGCCGGTCCCCGTATCCTGTCTCCTGTGGACCAGGATTTGGCAGAATACCTGCAGCAGAAAATGTCAGATGATGGCATCGAAGTCATTACAAACTGCCATATCAAATGCATTTCCCGAACCGGCAGCGGTGTATTTGTCGAATACCTGTCCAATGGCAATCCCTCTGCACATCGTTATACGGACACCGTTCTACTGGTCACCGGCAGGCAACCCAACACAGAAGGACTGGGCCTGGAAAACACTGCTGTCAAACAAACCCCTCACGGCATCCAGGTGAACAGCCACCTACAGACCAACGAAAGCAATATCTTCGCCCTGGGTGATGTCATTGGACAACCCATGTTTGCCCACTGGGCCACAGCCCAGGCTCTGGCGTTGGCAAAAAACCTGTTGAACCAGCCCAGTCCCTTTCCTGTTACCGAGAACAATACCGCAGTTATCTTCAGCGAGCCTGAACTGGGCATGGCCGGTCTCACAGAAACACAGGCACAATCCCGCGACATCGACTATGCGGTTGCCCGTTACCATTTCAAGCAAGACGCCCGCGCCCAGATCGCCAACCAGGCCAGGGGACAACTCAAGATTCTATACACGAGAGACAAGCACCGGATCATTGGCCTCCATGCACTGGTGGAGGGGGCGGGAGACCTCATGGGCGAAGCCGCCCTGGCTATTGCACAAGGCACGACACTGGAAGAACTGGCCAGCGCCATCCATCCCCACCCGACCCTTACAGAATCTTTTGCGGCAGCAGCCCGCGCTGCTTTGCAGGAAAACAGTTCAGGTTAGCCCGTAATATACACGCGGTGTCAACCTGCGGACACTGGGCTATTCCGCCCTACCCTCTGCAATACTGTTGCTCACGGAGCTACTGTGGCAGAAACTCATCGATGGCATCAAGCAAGGGAGTCATATACATGTAAGCCGGTCCACCGTGCATGATCACAGCCATGAAACCCGCTTCCACGATCTCGTCCCGGGTCGCTCCGGCTCGCACCACCTGCTCGACATGGAAGGCTATACACCATTCACACTGCGCAGCTACCGCCAGAGCCACATTGATCAGCTCTTTCTCCTTTATGCCCAACGCCTTTCCGGATTCAGCCTTTTGCAAGAAACCCAGAAACGCATCGGTTTCCATAGGATAGTCCTTTCGAAGCTGTTCGGTCAGCGTCTTTATTTCTTCCATTTTTCTATGCATCTTCTCCATAGTCTTGCACCTCACTGCAATCAAAGAAGTGTTGATGAAAAAGAAAGGCAGAGGCCGATCCTACACCTCCAGATGGGGCTCCACCTTTCTTGTGTGGCTTACTCAGGACGCAGCATGTCGTTGAGCCCACCCGATATAGACAAGCACGACACCATCAAAGAACAGGCTGATAGCCACATACAGACCAACAAGAAACATGGACGTAGCAGGCCAACCGATCAGAAACAGCATCGCCAGCAACAGGGACAAAATCCCATTGAACATCATCCAGCCCCAACCTCGTGCTGGGCGCAAAGATGAAGCCAGGGAGAAACTGCCAAAGGCATCCAACAACAGGTACACCGCCAACAGCAGGCCTACGGCGGCAATGCCACTAAGTGGGTAGAACAACATGAATCCACCAGTAACCAGAAGCAAAACCGGCTTCAGCCAGTCACCCCAATTCCTGAGGCTGTACTTGAACGAATGGGACAGCCAGAATATGCCGCCCACCAGAAACAGGCTGGCGATGAAAATGCTGGTTTCCAGGGACATCAGCCCCGGAAGTACCATGCCTACACTGCCAAGTATTATCAATAAAAATCCTACAATGATGGAATAGCGGCCAAAGCGCTTGTTCAGTTGCTCGGCTACGGCTCCGGCACCTCCGTCCAAAGCATTTATAGGTTCTTGCATGTCTGTTCTCCTCTAGAATAGTTTTACTGTTATGAAAATGGTTGCTCTTCATACTTTTTCAAGTATGCCTAAAACTGTTGATATTGCCTGTCACATGAATGACAGGCTTTGAAAGCGCTAGCAGTTACATTTTCATTCCCATACCACGATAATTCGGTTCCATGTCTGAAACCTCCCACCAAGCTGTTCATCACCTGTACGCCAAGTCTTTGGTGATTGGCATCATCGCCGGCATCGGCGGAGGACTGGTCAGCCTGGGTGGTGGAACCCTGGTCATCCCCATGCTCATGGGCTGGATGAAGATGACACCTGTTGCTGCACGAGGCACTGCCATGGCCGTAAGCCTGTTTACTGCCAGCATGGGCGCATTCATGTACGGCAAGAGCAATATGCTGGATCTGCCAGTGGCAGTCTGGGTTGCCATCCCTTCGCTGGTAGTGGCCCCACTGGCTGCAAATTGGTCTGAAAACTGGCCAGCCACACGACTGAAAAGAGGCTTTGGCCTGGCAGTCATCCTGGGCGGCCTGCTCGTCATGTTCAGAGACGAAGCGGGCATTTCCCTACATATCAATGGCCAGTGGGAGATCCCCTTTCTACTGATGGTCGGCCTGTTTGAAGGACTGGTTGCTGGCGTGATTGGAATCAGTGGTGGCCCGGTTCTTGCGCCTCTCTTCGTGCTGGGCATGGGCATGCCACAACAACTCGCCCAGGGATGCTCCCTTGCTGCCAGACTGCCGGCTGTTGGGACGGGCACCTGGGAAAACTGGAAACTGGGAAACATCCAAATGCGCTGGATCCCCGGACTGGCCCTGGGGGGAATGGCTGGCGCCTGGGCTGGAAGCAGGACAGCGCTGTGGCTGCCCGAACACGGGTTGAGGGTGCTTTTTGCGGTTCTGTTGATCACCCTGGGTGGTCATTACCTGACAACTTCCACCCATCACATCCGGCATAGCTGAAAGATCCACTCAAGAAGCTCCGATGGATTCAGGGTAAGGCCAATGCAGGGTAAAAAGCTGAATATCGGGCTGTGAGCTCTATTGATCCGGCAGGCGCACGACCATCACATCACAGCGGGCATTGTGCACAACGGCAGCAGCCGTCGATCCCAGCAACCTGGCAATGCCGTGTTTTCCGTGGGAACCCACCACGATTAAATCCGCCTTCTGCGCCTCTGCATAAGACAGTATGGCACTGTTCGGTCCACCCCAGATCACCTCATGCTGTACATCCGGATAATCGAGCTCCCTGGCCAGCTTGTCCAGGAGCATTACGGCGCGATCATGCCTTTTCTGATCGAGTTCCACAAACTCCGCCGGATCATACATGGCCAGATCATTTCCCAGATCCGGGTAGAAAGTATTCTCCACAGCATGAATCAACGACAGCTTTGCTTTATAGTGATGAACCAACTCCAAAGCTCTTGCCAATACCTTTTGGGAATGGGGCGTGAAATCCAGTGCCACCAGGATGTTTCGGTATGCATCCGGGGCTTCTTTCAGCAGTTCTTCCGTACTCGTTATTGCTGACAGCTGGTCTTCATCTCCTTTTCTTAGCCAGTCCCAGGCGTCCTGAATACGGTTCTGGTAGAAAAAGCGTATCTTGGTGAGGGTAAAGGCATCTCCAATGGCTGACATCCATTTCTGCCAGGCTTTCTGGCCGACAATGGCTATGCGTACAAAGTCCTTATCATGTTCCATGCCAAACCGGAAGTCGTCCCATGCGGCCTTTGGCTCCCAGCCCTGAAAGTCCACCAACTCAATCATCAGTGAGATTGGGCCACAATCCTCTATCAGCTTCTGCAAACGCGGCAGAAACTGCTGATAGTCGGCATCGGTAAGCTTTCCTGATGCGCGGACAGCAAATATGTTTTTTTCAGAAACCGGTACAAACTCAATCATGATCACTCTCCCGTCAGCAGACAAATCTTTTTTGGCTATGCCGATATCTTACTGCTTGCTGAAGTTCTGCCTGTCATTCAGGTGACATGATCTTTTATCTGGATAACCTATACTTTGAGCGTGACATTGACTCCAGGCGTGGATAAATGGAAGCGTTTTCTGTTTCTCCCCGCCTCCGGGAAAGGAAAGGCACTATTGACCCTCATGGGGACACAAACTGCAATTCCGGATTGGCCAACCAGAGGACAACAACGATGAAAATCTCTTTTCATGGGGCGGATCAGGGTGTTACAGGCTCCTGCCATCAAATCGATTGTGCCGGTAAACGCATCCTCATTGACTGCGGCATGTACCAGGGAGGCCGGGAACTTGCAGAGGAAAATGCAGAACCTTTTGGCTTCGATCCTGAATCCATCGACTATCTGCTTCTGACTCACGCGCATCTGGATCACTGTGGGCGCATTCCTCTGCTCGTCAAACGCGGATTCAAAGGGGAAATCATCACAACATCCGCTTCTCTGGAGTTGGCTCGGCTGGTCATGCTCGATGCGGCAGGGCTTCAGGAGGAGGAAGCGCGTTATCAGGCTCGCAAGGCTAAACGGCATTCAGGGAAATCTCATACTGAGATAGAACCCCTTTATACGACACTGGATGCCCTCAACAGTCTCGACTACGTTGGACGCCAGGCATCCTATGATCATCCCCTGGAGGTGGCGCCAGGTATCCGCGCCACTTTCCTGGATGCCGGACATATCCTCGGTTCCGCCAGCATACTGTTGGAACTGAAGGAGGATGGGAAAAGTCATCGTATTCTATTCTCCGGTGACCTGGGAAACAGCGGCAACCGAGCCATCCTGCGCGCACCGGAAACACCCCCGGATGTCGATACTGTGGTTATGGAAACCACCTATGGTGACCGGCTGCACAAGCAACTGGAACCCTCCATCGAGGAACTGTACGACGCTGTCAATACCACTGTCAGCCGTGGTGGTAAGGTGATCATCCCCACTTTCGCCCTGGAACGCGCCCAGGAAATACTCTACTACCTGCGGGAAGGCCTTGAGAACGGAAAGATCCACCACTACATCAATGTCTTCCTTGATTCGCCCATGGCCATATCCGCTACGGAGATTTTCAGACGCCATCCCGAGTGTTATGACACGGAAACACTGAAAATCAGCAGAGACGGCAATGACCCCTTCAATCTCCCGGGGCTGCATTTCACCCGGGAAACGGCAGAGTCCATGGCCATCAACAACATCGACGGCGGCGCCATCATCATGGCAGGCTCTGGCATGTGTACCGGGGGGCGGGTCCGTCATCATCTGAAACACAATATCTGGGACAAAAAGAACAGCATTGTTTTTGTCGGCTATGCGGCCAGAGGCACGCTGGCGCGGCGCATCATCGACGGTGCTGAAAAAGTCAGGATATTTGGCGAAGAATTCCCGGTCAACGCCGACATCTACACCATTGGCGGCTTCTCCGCCCACGCCGACCAAGCCGAACTGCTGGCTTGGCACAAAGAAACCGGCAATCCCGCTACCACCTACCTGGTGCATGGTGAGGAAACAAGCATGCAGGCGTTCTCCAAACTGCTCACCGACACGAAGGTCGTCATGCCCAGGCTGGGAGACAGTTTTGAACTGTGAAGAAAGCGCTGATCAATCAGACATTCCCAGACAAACATCACAGCAACCTTGAACCAAGAGTACATCCACTACAAATGACATTCAGGAGTACATCATGAGCACGAGCAGCGAACTGCAACAAACCATCTCTGACATGGTGGACGATCACCGCGGCATACTGGCAGCTGATGAAAGTCTGCCAACCATCAGCAAACGTTTTGCAGCCATCAATGTAGAGCCCAGCGAAGAAAACCGTCGTGCGTACCGTGCGCTGCTGCTGGACACGCCGGATCTGGGCAAATATATTTCCGGCGTCATTCTTTTCGAAGAAACCTTGGCACAGCGGGATGACAGGGATATCCCCCTGCCTGAAGTCGCCTGGTCTCAGAAAATCGTCCCCGGTGTAAAGGTGGACAAGGGGAAAGGCCCTCTGCCCGGCGCTCCGGGAGACCTGATCACCTATGGGCTGGATGGTCTTGGAGATCGCCTGGAGCAGTACAAGCAGCAGGGCGCGCGTTTTGCCAAGTGGCGTGAAGTCTATCCAATCTCCCACCACAACCCCACACATATGGGGCGGCATGCCAATGCCGAAATGCTGGCGCGGTATGCCGCCGCATGCCAGGAAAAAGGCGTAGTGCCCATCGTTGAGCCTGAGGTGCTCATGGACGGCGATCATGATATCGATCGCTGCGCCAGCGTAACTGAACATGTGTTGCATGCTGTGTTTCATGCCCTGCACCTGCATGGCGTCAGCCTTGAACACATGATCCTGAAACCGAACATGGTATTGCCTGGCAAAGACTGCCGTACCGCCGACCCCCAGGAAGTCGCGGAAGCCACTTTGCGCACGCTGAAACGTACGGTACCGGCTGCCGTCCCCAGCATCAACTTCCTCTCTGGCGGACAGGGTCCTGAGGAAGCCACGGCCAATCTCAACGCCATCAACCAACTCAGGGGGAACGCTCCCTGGCAGTTGAGCATCTCCTACGGCAGAGCTTTGCAGCAACCTGCCTTGCACGCTTGGTCCGGGAAGCCGGAAAACCGGCAAAAGGCTCAGCAGGCATTGCTCAAGCGCGCACGTCTCAACAGCCTGGCGCGGCAAGGTAAGTATGAACCCTCTATGGAAAACGACGATGTCTGACAAACACAATCTGATCCGATGGTTCGACGAGCTGGGCATCGATGATGTTCCCCTGGTAGGCGGTAAAAATGCCTCCCTGGGCGAGATGTACCAGCAACTCACACCCAAGGGCATTCTCATTCCCAACGGTTTTGCCATCACAGCGGAGGCCTACCGCTATATGCTGGACCAGGCGAACGCCTGGGATGACTTGCATCAGGTTCTGGATGAGCTCGATCCTGAAGACGTGGATGACCTGGCAAAACGCGGCGCGCGCGCCCGGGAAATCATTTATGGTGCCGGGCTGCCTGAAGATCTGGAAGCGGAAATATTGCAGGCCTATGCCCGGCTGACTGCCGAGTATGGCGGCAACCTGACGGTGGCTGTCCGTTCTTCTGCCACAGCGGAAGACCTGCCCACGGCTTCATTTGCCGGGCAACAGGATACCTATTTGAATATCAGCGGCGAAGCCTCTCTTCTAGACGCCTGCCGCCGCTGCTTTGCCAGCCTGTTCACAGACCGGGCCATACATTACCGTGTTGACCAGGGTTTCGATCATTTCAAGGTGGCGTTATCCATTGGTGTAATGAAAATGGTACGTTCCGATCTCGCCGCCAGCGGTGTCATGTTTTCCCTTGACACTGAAACCGGCTTTGAGGACGTGATATTCATTACCGGAGCCTATGGACTGGGGGAGAACGTGGTTCAGGGCAACGTGGAGCCTGATGAGTTCTATGTGCACAAACCCACTTTCAATCAGGGCTACCGTTCAGTGGTACGCCGTCATCTGGGCAGCAAGCGGATCAGAATGGTATATGCCCAGGGCCAGACCAAATCCACCACCCGTAACGAACGAGTGCCCGATGCTGAGCGAGGCCGCTATTGCATCACTGATACTGAAGTGCTGAAACTGGCTGAATACGCCCTGACCATCGAACAACACTACAGCCAGGAGGCCGGGCACACCAAGCCCATGGATATGGAATGGGCAAAAGATGGCCTGGATGGAAAGCTGTATATCGTACAGGCCAGGCCTGAAACAGTTGCATCACAGCAAACAGGCACCCTTCTGGAACAGTATCACCTCGATGGCGACGGCGAGATACTCACCCGCGGTTACGCGGTGGGTACCAAAATCGGCAAGGGATATGCACGATATATTCCTGATGTCGCTCATCTGCACGAATTTCAGGCGGGTGAAGTGCTGGTTGCAGATACCACCACACCCGATTGGGAACCCGTAATGAAGATCGCTGCAGCTATCGTCACCAATCGTGGCGGACGTACCTGCCATGCCGCCATTATCTCCCGGGAACTCGGCATACCGGCAGTGGTGGGCTGCGACAACGCCACTCAAAAAATTCCCAACGGCGAAATGGTGACCGTCTCCTGCGCAGGAGGCGATGAGGGCCGAGTGTACAAGGGAGACATTCCTTTCAGCATTGAGCGTACCGATCTTTCCGGACTTTCCCGTCCCAGAACCAAAATCATGCTCAACCTGGGTAATCCTGATCTAGCCTTTACAACCCGCGCTCTGCCCAATGATGGCGTGGGCCTGGCCAGGCTGGAGTTCATCATCAATGAATACATCAAGGCCCATCCCATGGCCCTGTTGCACCCGGACAAAGTGGGTGATGAAGAGGAGCGTATCCGGCTGGAAACGCTAATCCAGCATCATGACAATGGCGGCGACTACTTCATCCAGCGCCTGTCTGAAGGAGTGGGAACCATCGCTGCGGCTTTCTATCCCAAGCCGGTAATCGTACGTATGTCTGATTTCAAGACCAACGAGTACGCCTCCCTGCTGGGGGGACGCTATTTTGAACCTATGGAAGCCAACCCCATGATCGGCTTCCGGGGTGCGGCACGCTATACCCATCCGGCCTATCAGGAAGGCTTTGCCCTGGAATGCGCCGCCATGAAACGGGTTCGGGAAGTGATGGGGCTGAAGAACGTCAAGCTCATGATTCCATTCTGCCGTACCCTGAAAGAAGGAAAGAGAGTATTGTCAGCCATGGCGGAACAGGGACTGGAACGGGGCAAGGATGATCTGGAAATCTATGTAATGTGCGAGATTCCCAACAATGTCATCCTCATCGACAAGTTCTCAGAATTGTTCGATGGTTTTTCAATTGGTTCCAACGACCTCACCCAGCTCACTCTGGGCGTGGATCGGGATTCGGAAATCGTATCCTTCGACTTTGACGAACGGGATGAGGGTGTGAAAACCATGATACGCATGGCTGTTGAAGGTGCCCGGCGGAACGGACGGCATTCCGGACTTTGTGGACAGGCGCCCTCAGATTACCCGGAGATGGCTGAATACCTGGTCAGAATCGGCATAGATTCCATGAGCCTCAATCCTGATACCCTGCTCAGCACCACCCGTCATGTACTGGAAGTAGAGAAGCAGATCGCTGCACAGTCCTCAGAATGACTTGAATTTCTTTATATTCAACCCGAAATACGGGCAGTAGAGAGCATAGGAAAAACCGGCATGACAGATATCGATCCCTCACTTTTGCAGACTGATCCGCAAAGGGGCCTCAGCAGCGAGGAGGCCCAAAAACGCCAGCAGCAGTTTGGTCTGAATGTACTGGAAACCAAGGAAGAAAGCTGGCTGGCCAGGCTGGCCAAGCGTTTTTGGGGTCCTATTCCCTGGATGATCGAAACAGCTGCTGTGCTTTCAGCATCCGTACAGCGCTGGGAAGATTTCACCATCATCATGGTAATGTTGCTGGTGAATGCTTTTGTGGATTTCTATCAGGAGTCGAAGGCTCTCAATGCCATCGAGGTACTGAAACAGAAGCTGGCGTTACAGTCCACAGTAAAACGTGACGGGCGGTGGCAACAACTGCCTGCCGCGGAGCTGGTGCCAGGCGATATCATAAAAATCAAGATTGGAGATATCGTTCCCGCTGATCTCAAACTATTGAGTGGCGGAGACTTCCTGCAGATCGACCAATCCGCCCTTACAGGAGAGTCACTCCCGGTCAACAAAAAGCCCGGTGAAGAAGCTTATGCGAATACGGTGATCAAACAGGGTGAGATGATAGCGGTGGTCAGCGGCACAGGGCTGAACACCTATTTTGGCAAGACAGTCGGGCTGGTTGCCAAAGCACAGATGGAAGGGCGCAGCCACTTCAAACGCATGGTCATCAAAGTTGGCAATTTTTTAATTCTCCTTACCCTGGTAATGATTGCGGTCATCATCTACCTGGGCATCAAGCGCGGCGAGCCTGTTACCGAACTGTTGATCTTTTCCCTGGTGCTGACCATCTCAGCCATTCCGGTGGCCATGCCCGCCGTTCTTACAGTCACCATGGCCATTGGCGCCACCGCTCTTGCCAGGAAACAGGCTATCGTCAGCCGCCTGGATGCCATAGAAGAGCTGGCTGGCATGGATATACTCTGCTCAGACAAAACCGGCACCCTGACCCAGAATCGTATGTCGGTTGCGCCTGCCTATGTTGCCGGCAAGTTCAACGAGGATGATCTGTTCCTGTTTGCGGCCCTGGCCAGCCGGATGGAGAACCAGGACCCCATAGAGCAACCCATCTTTGAAATCCTGAAGCAAAGAGGCTTGCAGGACAGGCTGAACAGTTACACGGTGAATAAATTCGTTCCTTTCGATCCGGTTTCAAAGCGCACAGAAGCCAAGCTGACCAGCAGCAATGGCTCCACCCTCATCGTCACCAAAGGCGCTCCCCAGGTCATCATCGATTTGTGCCACAACAACAATTTCGACAAGCAGGCGGCGTTCGACAAGGTCAATACTTTTGCTCAAAGCGGATTCCGTACCCTTGGCGTCGCTTTCAAAAACACCGATACAGACAGCTTCACCTTTGTCGGCCTGATCCCCTTGTTCGATCCGCCGAGGGAGGACTCCAAGGCCACCATCGCCGAGGCCAGAAGCAAAGGCGTGGTCACCAAGATGGTCACGGGAGACAACTTGGCGGTAGCCAAATACATCGCCAGGTTGCTGGATATCGGCGACAACATCGAAGACATTCGTGAACTCAGGGGAGAAAGCACCCAGGAGTACCTGTTACTCGCAGAAGTTATCTCCAAAGCTCTGCTGAATACTGTCAAGACAGACCTCGATGAAGAACAACTTCAGCACAAGGTAAACGATATTGTCAGCCAGGTAAGAAAGGAATTGAACACCCGGGTACTCCCCAAAGGCACCATCAAAAAGCATGAATCAGAAATCATTGCCCAGATAGAAGCCGCCGACGGTTTTGCCCAGGTCTATCCGGAAGACAAGTATTTCATCGTTGACAAATTGCAGAAGGCCGGACATATCGTGGGGATGACCGGTGACGGCGTCAACGATGCTCCGGCCCTGAAAAAAGCGGATGTGGGCATTGCCGTGAGCGGTGCCACCGATGCCGCCCGCGCAGCGGCGGATATTGTTCTGGTAGAGCCGGGGATAGACACCATTGTCGATGAACTCAAAAGAGCCGGTCATGCCGTCAAACTGACAAAGAGTGAAAACGCTGACAACAAGAATGACATCGGCATATCGGTAAACGGCACTACCTATACACCCTGCAAGGCAGCCGATATCGTATTGATGGCCTCGGGTCTGAGGGTCATTGTCGATGCGATAAAGCAGGCCCGTATTACTTTTGAGCGAATGCAAAGCTACACCATCTTCCGCATCGCAGAAACCGTTCGCATCATAATTTTCATGAGCCTTGCCATCGGCCTGTTCCAATTCTATCCGGTAACAGCCCTGATGATCATTATGCTGGCACTGCTCAATGATATCCCCATTCTGGCAATCGCCTATGACAATACCAAAGTAAGGGAAAGGCCCGTGCGCTGGAACATGCACCAGGTGCTGGTCATGTCCAGCTGGCTGGGAATAGCAGGCGTGCTGTCATCTTTTCTCCTGTTCTGGATCATTATGGTTTACATGAAACTTCCCCTGGACTTTGTGCAGTCGGTGTTCTTTTCCAAACTCATCGTTGCTGGACATGGAACCATCTATAACACACGGGTAGATGACTGGTTCTTCAAGCGCCCCTTTCCTTCATGGATACTGGTCATCGCCACTTTGGCCAGTGCCGTTGCCGGAACCGTTATCGCGGTGTACGGCTTTGGACTGATAACCCCCATTGGCTGGAAATGGGGACTGGCCACCTGGGCCTATGCCTTGGCGTGGTTTGTATTCAACGACGCAGTGAAAATGGCCGTGTTGCGCTTCTATCGTCACCTGAAAGGCGTGGAAGTTGAGATCTAAGGCGGCTATGAGATACTCGATCAGCGAATGGCAAGACAGCAACCATGACTGAACAGAGTCTTATTGCCGAGGCCATGTCCCAGATTTGGTTCCAGTTTGTCCTGGTCGCCATATTTGGTTTCCTGACCGGACTGGAATTCCGTGAGTATATTCTTCTGCGCAGCAAGGAACGCCCGGAAATTCCATCCATCAGCCTTGGTGCCACACGCACATTCACCTTCATAGCCGTTTTGGGGTTTGTGCTCTATCTCTTGGATCCTGAACTTCAACTGTACCTGGCTGGGTTACTGGGGCTCACTCTCTTCTTCGCACTGTTCTACTATCAGAAGCTACGAAGTGGCCAGCCAGGACTTCTCCAGCCTCTGATTTCCCTGGTAGTCTATACCTATGGTCCCGCTATCATGCTGCAGCCGCCCTGGTTCCTGGTTTTGCTGTTCGTGACCATCGTTTTCATACTCAGCGCACGCCCTTTTACCCAACAACTGACCAGAAACCTGGAGCCTCAGGAAATCTCCACCCTGGCCAAGTTTCTGTTGCTTTCCGGTGTGATACTTCCCCTGTTGCCGAATCACTCCATCTCCAGCTATATACCCGCCACACCCTTTAAGATATGGCTTGCTGTAGTAGTAATCTCCGCCATTTCCTATGCCGGTTATATTCTTAAGAAGTACCTGCTGAAACGCCAGGGTTACCTGGTCACAGGTCTTCTGGGAGGACTCTATTCCAGTACAGCCACGACCGTCGTTCTGGCCCGCAAGAGCCGTCTCCTGGAACATCCTGATGCGGCGTTGAACGCGGGCATTCTCGCTGCATCCGGCATCATGTATCTGAGGCTGCTGGCCCTCATTGCCATCATGAACACAAACCTTATCCCCCATACCTACATCCCTCTCATGCTGTTCAGCATCACCACTATTGCTGGCGCAATCCTCATCGACCGAAAGGCGCCGGATGCTGCTGACACCACGACTGATCTTGGGCGATCCAACCCGCTTGAACTGGGTATAGCCCTGTTGTTCGCCATTCTGTTCGTGGTCATGATGATCATCACCCAGCAGGTCATCAATCACTTTGGTCAAACCGGGTTGAATCTGCTTTCCTTTGGCGTGGGCTTCACAGATATCGACCCTTTCGTACTCTCTATACTAAGTGGCCACTACCAGGCGACCAGCCTGCAGCAACTGAGTGCGGCCATCATTATTGCCGCAGGCAGCAATAACCTTCTCAAGGCAGTGTATGCAGCCACCCTGGGTGGCTTCAGAAATAGCGGTCGGATAGCGGCTTATCTGTTGATACTCGGGTTGGGAACGATTGGCTATGGGTTGACCATGTCCGCGGTCATTTTGTAGTGTGTCATCAGGCCAAGCGCCAACAAACTGATACATATCCAGGACTGAAGTCTAAGAAAGGTTCTGAATCAAACTCGAATCTGTCTATTAATCGGTGTTACCGTGGTGCATGGGATCAGTCTGCTTGTCGCTATGAGTACTATGGGACAAATACAAATCAGCCTGTTTCTTCAGCGCTTCCAGTTCCTTGACTATCAAATGCCGTGGGTGCTTGTCCAGGATACCCTTTCGCCGCAACTCCTGCAGATGCCGGTTCACCGCCTGGCGAGTTGATCCAATCATATGCGCTAGTGACTCATTGGTAAGGTCATGAATCAGCTTTACTGGGTAGGCTTTTTTGTCCGGCAACGGATCAGGCATCGTATGGCGTAGTATCAGATGTGCCAAGCGTGTTATTGTATCCTTCAATCCCAGGTCTGCCACCAAGTCTTCCATTTTGCGCATCCTTTCTCCCAGGTAGGGCAGGAAATTCCGATTGAATGCGGGAGATTTTCGTATCCATTCCCGCACCTTTTCTGTTGAAGCTCCCAACAGTTGTACGTCTTCAACAGCCACCGGCGCCACTTCGTGTATGTTTCCATCGAGCAGAGAAATCACATCAAACCCATCTCCGGCACCCAGCACAAAAAGGGTGACCCAATTGCCTGATGCCATATCTATGTGCTCCATTTTCACCCGTCCACTGATGATCACATGAAACTGCTCCACCAATGCTGCTGGCTCCATGGTTACGCCCTTACGCCAGGTAATAGGCCGAAAGCAATCGAGCATTTCCTTCATAAATTCATCAGAAACATCTCGAAATAGTGGGGACCTGGCAAGCTGCCCCTTATAGTGTAGATAGAGTGGTGAATTGCTGTTCATCAAGTCTTCCCCTCATTCCAATGCATCGTGGCATGGTATTCACTGTTTTCCGAAGTTTTACGAAATGCCTTCCACTTTGCCTACTACCATCCTCTGCCGCCACATATGCTATGTTTGATTCTGTCCTCTTCTCCCTCTGATTACAGTATCTCTGACAGCAACCCAACCACCTTGGCACCAATGTGCGGTAGATGTCTTTCAGCAGACACCCTGAGCACCGCATCAGAGGTAATCTACATACAAAACAGAACCGCGCGAAAGATCTTACGGGTTCTGTAAGACGGATACAAACGGGCAGAACCTGCTTGTTTCTAAACTGTAGATATACTCCTTGAGAAAAACCTATGAATAATTTATGGCTGACAATTGTGCGTCCGCAATGCCCAATATCAGCATAGCCCAGTTTGCCGATGATTGCCGGTTACCGGCAGCTTGATAGTGGGTATTTTGGCTCTCATCTCTGCTCATCCGGAATTGTTCATGGATTCCTTGAGACTAGAAATCCGGGAATAAGAGTATCAGATCAGTACAAAGCAGTAGTAACGCCGTTTTATGTCCTGGGATGCACACCAGTTAGAGGAAATAATCCAATGCGAAAAACCATTCTATCCACTGCTATAGCACTATCCATAGGTATATCATCCACAAACATCATGGCCGCTTCAGCGCCTGACTCATCTATGCAGGAAGCCATTGTTGTCAAGCCGGCTCAGTCGTTGACCCCACAACAGTCTGGCGAGGTTTCAGACTATGCGGTGAAAGCTCTCATGCACATTGCTCGTGCCCGGGCAGCCATTCATGAAAAGAAACAGACCGATGTCGATAAGGAACTCAAGAAAGCACTGGCCTACCTCGCTCTTGCCAAGACAAAACTCCCAACGAGTAAAATCATCGATGAAGTGAACATAGCCAAAGCTCACATCAAGTTTGCAGAAACAGAAACTGTAGTGGAGGATTTAGTACCCATCTACTCGGACCTGACTGTAGTGGGAGAATTGATTCCGGTACAACAAGCCAACGACAAGCTGAATGAAGCCAAGGCTGCCTTGAAGCAAGGTAACAAGAAGGCGGCAGAGGCCTCCCTCAATGCCATTGAGGAATCACTGATATACACAGAGGTTGATCTTCCTGTCGCCTCTACAGAGCGATACATCAAGGCCGCATTGAAATATGTGGCCCATGACGATCTTGCCAAAGCTGACAAAACCCTTCGTGCCGCTGAAGACAATCTTCAATTCTTGTCTTTTGATATGGAGTCCCCCATCGCAGAAGCACGTGACAACCTGTCTCTGGCCAGCCAAAACTATACGACCAAACACTACTCTCAAGTAAAGAAAAACCTGATTGCTGCAAAAAAATGGCTGGAAGTCGCTAGAGCCAGCGTTGACAGGGATTCCGCCGCCACAGAAGAGTACGAGGCCATCAACCAGCTCGAAGGCGATGTCGAAAAAATGTCTGTCCGCCTTGATAAAAAAGATACAAGTCTTGCTGCTTCTCTGGAAGGCGCTTTGCATAAACTGAACGCAATGGCTGAAACAGAGGCAGAGAAAATCGTCATCGGTTGGAAAGACAAGCGGCCTGACACCGATGTACGAGCAGATTTGATCGAAGCCAAGCAACACGTTGCTTTCGCTGAAAACATGCAGTTCTATGCACACAGTGATCCGGCAGATGTCTTCAAGTCTCTCGATCAGGCCAAAGCTGATCTCGAAAATGTCGCTCATTCCGGAAAACTTTCCGACAAGGCCTTCCGCACACTGGAAACAGTAAGGAAAGACCTTGAGACAATCCGAAAAACCCCAGGCAAACGTGGAACGTATGAGCGTATCCGCGCACACCTGAGAGAATTGATACACAACCGCTTCTGACAGCAACAAAAGAGAGCTTATAATAAGCGTATTATCAATGACATACAATTGCTGGCATTCAGTTCATATGCAGCAGCTGTTCACAGGATGCCCCGGGCGGAGAGCAGCCGAAGTTTCTCTGCCCGGCCTTTCTTCTGGCCTACTCATCAACACATAGCCTGTTGAAAAAAAGTTGTATCTGGCCTCCGGCCAAACCCACATACAAAAAAAGTATATTCCACAAAGATAGGACTTGCCAAAAATCCCTATCTGGGTACAATGTGCTCCGTCAGTTGCGGGGTGGAGCAGTCTGGCAGCTCGTCGGGCTCATAACCCGAAGGTCGTAGGTTCGAATCCTGCCCCCGCTACCAAATTTTCCCAAGAAAACTCAATCACTTAGCGGTGGTTGAGTTTTTTTGTTTGGGCAGAATTATATGCTGATGGCTAGTCAACTCTACATGTTGTTGGACAATCTGTGCGACAATTGTCTTCACCACACCTATTACTCCTTCGAATAAACTGTGCGCCCTTCCTTGATCGCCTCGATGATCTTGATGTCGTGTATTTTCATGGAATCAATCTTGAGCGGGTTCTTGTCCAGAATGACGAAATCTGCCAACTTCCCCTGAGTGAGAGTTCCCTTGGTATCTTCTTCGAAGTACTGGAAAGCCGCCCAGTCAGTCAGGGTCTTCATGCCTTCATAGGGCGTCAGCCTTTGATCCGGCCCCAGGATCTTCTCGCTGCGCGTCACCCGGTTCACCGTGGCATCGAGCACCCGCATGGAGTTGGGGAAGGTCACCGGCGCATCATGGTGGGAAGTGATGGTCAGCCCGGCATCGACCACATCCCGGGTCGGTGAGATATAACTGGCCCGCGGCTCACCCAGCACCGAGCTCTCATGCCAGTCTCCCCAGTAGAAGGTGTGCATGGGAAAGAGCGACGGATAGATCTTCAATCGCACCAGTACTGGAATCTGGTCCTTTCTCAGGGTCTGGCCGTGTACGAGAACCGTTCTGTGATCCGGATAGCCGTAGGCCTTTTCAGCCGCGTCCACCGCCTTGACGTACTGGTCGATGGCTGCATCGCCGTTGGTATGACAAAGAATCTGCCACTTGTTCCTGAAGGCCGTCTTGACATACCCAACGGCTTTCTCATCGCTCATGACGGGATAGCCCCGGTAACCTTTCTTCTGTCCAGTGGGCGGCACCAGGTAGGGTTCACTCAGCCAGGCCGTTTTTCCCTGGGGTGAACCGTCCAGGGTGAGCTTCACGCCACCGATTCTGAACCGCTTCTTGTAGTCGTGCGAGGGACTGTACTCCTGCCCAATAAGGTATTCCGTTCCCAGGGTGATGTCCGGATAGGCGACCACATCGATATAGAACTTGCCGGCTTTAGCCGCGAAAACCAGCGCCTCCACCTGTTCCTTGGTTGTTCGCCCGTCCTGCGCCGTCAGGTAGCCGTTTTTCGCATACTCTTCCTGTCCCTTCTCAATGCATTTGAGGGCGAACTCGGCATCCGACTTGCCGATGATGGGAAACAAGGCGCCAAACAGGGCGCCTTCTTCCAGCACCCCTGTAGGCACGCCCTTGGCGTCCCTTCTGTAGGCGCCACCCTTGGGATCCTTGCTGTTCGCGCCAATCTTCAGCAGTTCCATAGCCTTAGAGTTCACCACGCCCAGATGACCGGACTGGTGGATAATGATGACGGGAACATCCTTGCTGACCCTGTCCAGGGTCTCAGCGGTGGGATGATCCTTCTCGGCCAACTGCGAATCGTCGTAGCCGTTGCCGATGATCCATCCCAGTTTGTTCAGCATGTACTTGCCTTCTTTGGACGCCTTGTAGGTATTCATGGTATCCACGATGGAATCGAAATTCTGTCCCGGGCCATCCGGTGGCGGCAGCAAATTGGCGCACAGCGCCGCGAAACCCACGTTGTACATGTGCCCGTGCCCGTCCAGGAAGGCGGGCAGCAGGGTCTTGCCTTTCAGGTCCACCTGCTTGGCCTGTTTCCCGAACTTCTTCAGGGCCTCCACCCTGCTTCCGACAAAGGCAATTCTCCCATCGCGCTGGACGACGGCTTCGGCATATTGCGGTGATGCGCCTTCCATGGTGATGATATCGCCGCCATAGTAAATGGTCGCCTCTCCGGCGACGGCCGCGGAAACCACCCATAGCGTCATCATGATTGTCATTCTCAGCGTTTTCATTCGCTTCTCCCTGATGATCGTGCCTCTATTCAGCATCATGTAACAGGACGAGTACGGAACCCGACGTATCAGGTTCGGACTGAAGCCCGACCTACGAAATGCCCCATGCAGGTTGGGCTATAGCCTGACAGAATCGTTTTATTTTATTTCCCACAAAAATGCTCAAAAGCCTTTTGGGTGTTTTCAAACTTCTGTTTTTTTGCCAGTTCCCAGGGTCTTTCGCAGTTCCCGGTTTTGGCGCACCACCTGAATCCGGCCGATGCGACGCAGCCATGGGCATCCCTGTCCCCCCCGACGAGTCCGTTGTGGTTGACCACCATTTCTCCCCTGTGCACCACGCCATAGACCGGGATGTCCTTGATCTTCATCGGATCGATCTTGAAGGGGTTTTGCGCGAGGATAGTGAAGTTCGCGATTTTTCCCTTTTTGATGGAGCCGATCATCTCTTCCAGGTTGAGGGTGCGCGCCGCGGTGATGGTGATGCCTTTCATGGCGGTAAAGACGTCCAGGCGCTGATCCTGCGAGAACTTGCTCCCTTCTCCCGTGACACGGTTGATGGCGGTCCATGCCAGTGTCAGCGGCTCAGCCGGCGCCATGGCAAAATCGGAATGGAAAGAGACGGGTACGGCCCGTTGGGTCAGCTCCTTGATACGCACCAGGTTTTCCGCCCTCTCCTTGCCCAGCCCCACCTCGGCATATTTGTCCGCCAGAGCCCACAGGTAGTATGGGTTGACGGAGGCTTCCATCCCCAACTCCTTGACCTCCTCGGCGATATTCGCGTCGAAATAACCCATGTGATGCAGGGTAAAACGGTGATCCTTGCGCGGATGCCTTTTCTGATCCTCGCGGTTGAAATCGATCACCTGCTGTATCCCCTTGTCACCGTTGGCGTGCACATGGATCTTGTAGCCCTTGTCCCAATAGAAGCTGAGCTGCTGCTTGAAAAGATCAAGCGGCGTCATCCACTCTCCCTTGAAACGCGGGTCGGTGTAGGGCTGCTTCATCTCCATGGCCAGTGAATAGATAGCGCCGTCGGCGTAGAGCTTGACCTGCTTTGGCAAGAAAAAGATATTCTGCGTGTTGTATTTTTCCGGAAGCTCTTGCATCAGCGCTTCCGCTTTTTCGTTGCTGTTACCGGCCATGCCGTAGAGCTGTGTGCCGTTGGCGATCAGGTAGGTGTCGTAGGGCGGGTTCTTGTCCATCTCACTTTTGAGCAGCCCGTATTCCATCTTGAAGTCCGACCCCGGGAAACCGGGCTCGCAGATGGTGGTGATGCCGTTTTGCAGCATCAGCTCTGTCATCATGGACAGGCCTTTCTTGTACGTGTCGGGGTTGAGCAGGTAGGCGCCAATCTTGGGGGCCAGCGCCAGCCAGCCTCCCTCGAAGAAGTGCCCCTTCTCCCATTCAACCTGGGGATTGCCCTTGAAGTCCTCCTTGGTGATCTTGAACAGCTCGATGGCGGCATCGTTCAGGTAGATCTCATGAAAAGAGCGGTGGATCACGCCGACAGGCTTGTTGGGCGCGAGTTGGTTGAGCATCTGGCGGCTCAGACCCCCGTGCCAGAGCGGGTGGTAGCCCCAGACAAAGTGCATTTCCCCCTCTTTGGCTTTTGCAATGGACGCCCTGAGAAGCTTCTGGAACGCCTCGGGTGTCTTTGCCGCCGGGGTCACGCCGTTGGGCTTCTTCCAGGCATGAGGGGCGATGGTATCGTTGGGCAGCATGATCGCCGCGATGGAGGGGTGCAGGTGCGGTTCGATGAAGCCAGGCAGCATGGTCTTGCCGTGCAGATCAACCATTTCCGCGCCGTCCCCGGCTTTTTGCAGCGCACCAGCTTTCTTTCCGACAAAAACGATCTTGTCATCTATTACCAGCACTGACTCGGCATACCGGGCCTTGTCACCTTCCATGGTGACGATATCACCACCATAATAAATTGTCGTTTTGCCTGCTGCAGCCGGCGCGGAAATCACCCACAGCGCCAACATCATTGCCAAGATCACCCTTTTCATTCATTTCTCCATTTTCTGTTTGTAAAGCGAAGACCGTCCCGGCAAAGCCTGGCATTGACATTCTCCACACCCTACCCGGTTTCCTGCTTTTCTGCTCGTTTCAATTGCTCCATCAGATACCAATCTTCTTGTAGATCACCCTTCCCTCCTTCACCGTGGCCAGGACTTCGTTGTCCCTGATCTCAGAAACCTTCTGCTTGAGCGGGTTGTGCTTGAGCACGACGAAGTCCGCCAGCATGCCTTCCTTGATCCTGCCCTTGCGGTCCTCTTCGAACACTTGCCAGGCGGGACCGGTGGTAAGGGCCTGCAGGGCAGTATAGGCATCCACCCGCTGATCCGGACCAATGATGGTGCCACTACGGGACTCCCGCGCCATGGCGGACCAGATGACCCAGAAAGGATCGAGAGGCGTGACATTGAAGTCCGTATGGTTGGACATGACCAGCCCGGCAGCCTTGGCTGCCTTCATGGGTGAAATGAAGAACGCTGCTTCCTTGCCAATATTCTTGATATGCACATCACCCCAGTAGTAAGTATGCAAAGTAAAGTAGGACGGCGTAAGCCCCAGCTCAACGTATTTGGGCAGGTGTTCAGGACGCTGGAACTGGGAATGCACGATCACCGTGCGCCGGTCATCCTTGGCGCTGATGCCAGCATGTTCGATAGTCTTGATCATCATATCGATAGCACCGTCACCATTGGCATGAACGTGCAGTGGAATTTTCGCATCGAACAACTTCTTGGTGATGGCATCCAGCTGTTCCTGAGTGATGGATGATTCACCTTTCCAGTTCTTCTGCCCGGCGGGTCCACCACCATGATAGGGATGAGAGACCAGCGCCGTCTTGCCCTGGGGGGAGCCGTCGATAGTGATCTTGGCCGCCTGGATCTTGAAGTGGTTGTTGTAGGAGCCGAACTTGTATTTCGGATTGCCGAACCACTTATCCATCTCGGTAAAACCCGGCAGGGCCAGGACATCCAGGAACAGACGCTCCTGTTCCGCC
>JALWRH010000106.1 GCA_026994195.1 Sedimenticola sp.
ACCGTGGTGGATGTGCAGATCAAGGACTATCCCACCCACGCCGCCTCCCTGCCCGTGGCCCTGATTCCCAACTGCGCCGCTACTCGGCATATCGACTTCACCCTGGATGGCAGCGGCCCCGCGGAATTCACGCCGCCAGCGCCAGAAGACTATCCTCCTGTCACCTGGCAGGCCAGCCCGGACGCTACCCGGGTGAATCTGGACAAGATCACTCCCGAGGAAGTCAGGGGCTGGAAACCCGGCCAGCGCCTGCTGCTCTCCGGCCACATGCTCACCGGGCGGGACGCCGCCCACAAACGCATCCAGGAACTCCTGGAAAACGGCCAGCCCCTGCCCCGGGGCGTGGACTTCCATAACCGGTTCATCTATTACGTCGGTCCTGTGGACCCCGTGAAAGGCGAAGTAGTCGGCCCCGCCGGCCCCACTACGGCTACGCGCATGGACAAATTTACGGAAATGATGCTGGGAAAACTGGGGTTGAGAGGCATGATTGGCAAAGCCGAGCGTGGCCCGGAAGCCATCGAATCCATCCGCCGTCACCAAGCCGCCTATCTCATGGCCGTTGGCGGCGCCGCCTACCTGGTTTCCAAGGCTATCCGCAACGCCCGGGTGGTGGCCTTCGAAGATTTGGGCATGGAAGCCATCTACGAGTTTGAAGTCAAGGACATGCCTGTCGTCGTCGCCGTGGACAGCCGGGGCGATTCTGTGCACCAGAGCGGCCCTGCCGAATGGCGGGTGAGAATCCAGGACATAGGAAAACCAAGATGAGAAAAAACCTGACCACCCTTGTGCTCACCGTGCTCTGTCCCCTGTCCCTGGCCGGCGAAGTGGACGTAATAGCCGCCAGGGCCCTGCCCAATCCAGATGGCAGCTGGCGTTTTCAAGTCACCCTGAAACACGCGGATGCCGGTTGGGAGCACTATGCCGACCGTTGGGAAATACTGGACAAAGACGGCAACATCCTGGCCACCCGGGAGCTTGCCCATCCTCACGTGAACGAACAGCCTTTCACTCGGGGGCTTTCCCAGGTCAGGATTCCCAAGAACACGAAATCCCTGACCATCCGTGGGCATGACAAGGTGCATGAATACGGGGGTAAGGAACTCAAACTGGACTGGCCACCCAAGTAACGGGTAAAAAAACTGAACCACAAAATACCCGCCTGAAAACAGCGGGTGATGTGTAACGGCGGAGAGGCAGGGATTCGAACCCTGGATGGGCTACAAACCTGGGAGAATTCGACACCCACCCATTGACACTCGAAGCCGTTGGAGAAGATGTACGACGGCACTTCGCCCAGGGTCTGGGAAACGGCTTGGGGACCGCCGCTGCCGCCATAACTGTAGCTCAGGCCGTCCTTGCTCAGCAGGTTGCCCAGGGCGTCGCAGCTGAAATCCCGCCGGTAGGAGCTGACACGGTCGTCGGTGGTTACGCCGGTCAGGCGGTTGAGTACGTCATAGTCGAAGTCTTCCCGTATGTCCTGTGCCCGGTCCCGGCGCCATCGCAGGTTGCCCAGGCTGTCGTATCCGTAGGCCAGGTCCTGCATGGCGCCGTTGTCCGTGAGAATCCCTTCCACCCGGCCGCTGGCCGGGTCGTAGTCGTGCAACACTCCAGGTCGCCAATGATCTCTTCGGTAAAGGCGCCATCGGCGTTGGTCTGGCGACCATACCAGTAAACGGCGCCGGTGGCGGCGTCTTCCACGTAGGCAAGATAGTCCTGGCCGTTGTAGTGGTAATCCAGGCTCACCTGGCCTCCGGCGTATAGGTGGCGCGCTATGCGCCCATAGCTGTCGAAGGTGAGCGATTCGCTGTAGCTGGCGCCGTGGCTGTCCAGTATGTTCTGTATGTTTCTGTCTATATGAAGGGCGTCCAGTTGACGAAATGGAAGGGTGTCTCTATATTCATATTATTCGCGAGGATCAACTCAAGCACATTGTTGCCGACCCCATCCATGCCGTCAGATAGGAGGATTTCCCATGCAGAGCGCCAAGCAAGCCGCTAAAGAGATTATCGATCACCTATCCGACCAGGCATCCTGGGACGACATCATGTATGAGCTGTATGTGAAGCAGAAGATCGAGGAAGGGCTAGCCGATATCGAGGCTGGCCGTACCATTCCTCACGAGCAGGTCAAGGCCGAGTTGCTGGGCAATGGTGATTAAATGGTCAAAACGCGCCAGGACTGACATCAGAAATTTAAAGGCTTACATCGCCAAGGATTCTCTTTACTACGCCCGGCGCTTCACAGAACGGATCATCGCCTCGATTGAGAACCTGGAGACTTTTCCGAAGATGGGCAGGCCAGTACCAGAAGCCGAGGGTCGAAAAGATGTTCGGGAACTGATCTACCAAGGCTATCGGATCATCTACCTGACTCAGCCCAAGCAGGTTTTTATCGTTACCATCATCCATGGCAGCCGAGATTTGGCGGGGCAAGACACCATGCCTTGGGAGAATAGGGAAAAATGAAACTTACTCTATCCGCTTGCCCTTTGAACATCCCTGCGAATCAGGGCTTGTTACAAATTGGACACCCTCGGGGCCTATGCTCCATGCAGAATAACCCTTGTAAGCATCTTCTCGCTCTAGCAGTTGCCCTACCTGGCTAGCATCTAGCTGATAGAGCGTTTCTCCCTGCCTGCCGATTCTGACCCCTTGTATTGCGTCCCCGGGTTTATCCGTTTTCCCAGCAAAGGCTTCAAAGCATGGCGGCCAGTCCTGGCTTGATATTGAGCCATCAGCGTACTTGATGGTGACCGTTATGGTTGTTCCCAACTCATTCCGGAAACTCGGCCCTTGGAAACGATCATAGCAACCAGACAGCACCGACACAAACAAGATCGGGATAACATGGCGCTTCATTACCATGGCCACCATCCTCCCTGACCACGATTTCTTCCGTAAACCTGCGCCGCCTGTTCAAGAGGATTCCCGACTGGCCCGGAGAATCTACCATTCAGCAAATAAACCGGAGCGTAGAACAGCCCCAATGCCTGATATTGGTAGGTATGCGCTTCTTCGTGGAAACCGATATTTACCGAATTATCGCCATATGCTCCGGGCTTCCATGGCGGAGAATTTGAACCATAGAGAATGGTATTACCGAGAGTCAGTGCCTCGTTATCACGGATGAAGGGATTATTGATGAACTGCATTGCATTATGGCCAAACTTAATCTTTGGATTTATCCCCTTAATCCATCCCGCGACATGACCGGCACTGCCATAGGCCAATCCCGCAATAGTGTTCGGTAGTGACCATATCTTCCCGACAACATCCAGTATGCCGTTGAAGAACCCACCACCGCTAGAACCACTTGCTTGCTGCTGCCGTACTCCACCACCACTGAACAAATGGGCGAATGCTGAGCTAACTGCCCCATTTGCGAACTTCCCTCCCGCAATGACACTCGCCGTACCCCCAATCATAACCGAAGCAGCGGCACCGCCATACTTGTTCGAGATATTTTCCTGTATCCTGCCCGCAGTAAGCTTGCTGAACACCCCGGACGCAAACCCGCTTTCAAAACTGTCTCCCCGGACCCGGGCGAACGCGCCACCCACCAGACCATGGGCCAGCACTCGCTCGACGGTGATGCCCGCACCCAGGCCGGGAATCTGTGTGCCGTTGAGGGATTCTGCTCCTCCTATGCCATCGTATATCCCGCTTTGCACCCCACTGAGCACCCCGGCTTCAAACCCTTGCGCAAAGGTGCCGCCCATGGCTTCCGCGGCAATGCCTTGCGCCAGTCCGCTCAATCCGGCCTGAATGGCGGTTTGTATGACCGCCATTTCCGTCGTTGAAATGGCTGTTGTCGCTGCAATATTCCACGCAATCGCTTCCGCCCCGGCTTCGCTCGCCATGGTGACCGCAACATTGATGAGCACCGGCAAAAACGCAAAATGCCCGCTCGGATCCGTGCTGCTCAACGGGTTGTTGAGCACATAGCTGTACCGGCTGTAGCTCTGGCTGTTGTCCGCAAACTGGATAAAAGGGTCCGCCGACAGGAAACGCCCCAGCTGCGGATCATAGACCCGGCCGTTCATGTGTATCAGCCCCACTTCATCCAGGTGCTCGTGCCCGGTGTAGCCTCGGGGTTCTTCGCTGGCCCCAGGCTTCGAAGCTGGGGTGTTCGCGCAGGGCGCGGTTCTCGGTGATGACGTCCACGGAACCCAGGTGGTCCCGGTACAGGTAACGGGTCTTGCGCTGGTTATCCTGGATGATCCGCACGGCCACGGCCTGACCGTTGGCCTGGATGTAGGGGATTGCGTCGTCTCCCCGGTAGTACACTTCCACATCCCCCAGGTAGTGGATGGTGGTGTCCAGGTCATTGAAGTGCTTGACCTGCTTGTGACGCTGGCCATCGGGGCCGTAGCGGAAGGCGAGGATGGCGCCGTTGCGGCTGTCGTAAACAGCGGTGAGGTGGTTGTGGGCGTCCCAGCTGTAGCTGCGGCCGCCGCCCTGCACCATGTTGCCGTTGTTGTCATACTGGTAGCTGCTGCTCCCGGCCCGGGGCGCCGTCAGGTAGGGGCTGTTCTCGAAGCCGTTGGAGAAAATGTACGACGGCGCTTCGCCCAGGGTCTGGGAGACGGCATGGGGTTAGTGGGTGTCCTCAACTACTTCAACTACTTCTCAACTATCTCAACTATCCTCGGATGCCGGCTGGGAGCACTATGCCGACCGTTGGGAAATGCTGGACAAGGACGGCAACATCCTGGCCACCCGGGTGCTTGTCCATCCCCACGTGAACGAACAGCCTTTCACCCGGGGGCTTTCCCAGGTCAGGATTTCCAAGGACACGAAATCCCTGACCATCCGTGGGCATGACAAGGTGCATGAATACGGGGGCAAGGAACTCAAACTGGACTGGCCACCCAAGTAACGGGTAAAAAACTGAATCACAAAAAAACCCGCCTGAAAACAGCGGGTGATGTGTAATGGCGGAGAGGCAGGGATTCGAACCCTGGATGGGCTACAAACCCATGCCGGTTTTCAAGACCGGTGCATTCAACCGCTCTGCCACCTCTCCGAAGGAGCAAAAGGATACCGCATTTTTCATTAAAAACAAGGGCAAATTTCTGCTTTTCAGCAACAGTCATAACACCGGGAATAGTATAGAATTCCCAGCGAACACACCCGGTCAGGCAGGTTTCCATGCAGTTGCAGCTACCCTCTTCCATTTCCATACAGGATTTTCTGGACAAGTACTGGCAGAAACGGCCTCTGCTCATGCGCAATGCGGTGCGGGACTACGATTTTGTCCTGACGCCAGAGGAACTGGCAGGCCTGGCCTGCGAGGAGGAAGTGGAATCGCGCATGGTGCTGCGTCATGGCGAACAGGACTGGGAACTGCGCCACGGCCCTTTCGATGAAGAGATGTTCACGCGCCTGCCGGATCAGGACTGGACCCTGCTGGTGCAGGACGTGGACAAGTACCTGCCCGAAGTGGCGCAGCTGTTGCAGGCCTTTCGGTTTATTCCTTCCTGGCGCTTTGATGACATCATGATCAGCTATGCGGTTCCTGGCGGTTCCGTGGGACCGCATACGGACACCTATGATGTGTTCCTTATCCAGGCCCGTGGACAACGCCGCTGGCAGATCGGCAACCGGGCTCAAGACCCCGAACTGCTGCCGGATCTACCCATCCGTGTGCTGAAAGATTTTGAGCCGGAACAGGAATGGCTGCTGGAACCTGGCGATGTCCTCTATCTTCCTCCTGGAATGGCTCACTGGGGTATTGGCGAAGGCGGCGACTGCATGACCTGGTCCGTGGGGCTGCGCGCCCCTTCGGTGCCTGAGCTGCTGGGGAGTCTCACCCAATACCTCCTCGATCACGTTCCCCAAGACGCTCATTTCACCGATCCCCCGCTGTCACCCCAGGAAAGCCCGGCACAGATACTTCCTGACGCCCTGGCCACAGTGTCCCGCAAGCTGGATCACTGGTTGCTGGATGAAGATCTGCGCCTGCGCTGGTTCGGCTGCTTTTCCACGGAAGTGAAGGAACACCTGTTCATCGAACCCCGGGAAGAGACCGTGCAGCAGGCACAGCTAACCCGTTTATTTGCCCGCCAGCCATGGCAGCGTCACCCTTTCAGCCGCTGGGCCTGGTCAGAACGGCCTCAGGACGAAGGCTTGTACCTGTTTGTCTGCGGTGAGGCGTTTGAACTGCCCGGCAACTGCCGTGACCAGATCAGGCGGCTGTGCGAAGACCATCAGCTGAACCCGGATCTGCTGCAGAATGCAGAACCCGCCCTGTTGCAGGTGCTGGTGCAGCTTATCAACGAGAACTGGCTGGAGCCCTGCAATGACTGATACCGACTACCGACTGCGCCTGGCGCACTGGCCCGGGGACAAAGACGCTCTCAAGCAGGTACGCGAGACCGTCTTTGTCCAGGAACAGCGTGTTCCCGTGGAACTGGAATGGGATGGCCTGGACGATCAATGCCTGCACATGCTGGCTGAAGACCCCCAGGGCAACCCCATCGGCACGGGCCGCCTGCTTCCGGATGGGCACATCGGACGCATGGCGGTATTGAAGGAATGGCGGGGCCGGGGCGTGGGCGCCGCCCTGCTGCGGGCGCTCATGGAAGAAGGAGAGAAACGCGGTTTCCGGGAACTGGCCCTTGCAGCCCAGGTGCAGGCGATGTCTTTCTACGAGAAAGCAGGCTTCGTCGCCGAGGGTGAAGTCTTCGACGAGGCCGGGATTCCGCACCGGAACATGGTCTGGAGGAAATCCTGAGCTTTGTCATGTCGGACTGAAGTCCGACCTACCCTTCGCCCCTCTCCCCCCGGGAGAGGGGCCGGGGGAGAGGGAAAAACTCTACCCCCAGCGCTCACCAAGCTCCTCCCAATGCCCCGCCAACCACTGCAAGCCCACCACGATGCTAGTGGAATTGGCACGCCGGAAAAGTTCCGCCTGTGCTGCCTCCCGGGACATGACCTGTACCAGAATGTCCTCCCCTTCGTGATCCAGCCCATGTACGCCTTCTGCCCCAGTGCTGTCCACGTGTCCGCAATACAGTGAAATCCGCTCGCCACACCAGCCCGGCGTGGTGAAGAAACTGCCGATGAATTCAAGATCGAGCAATTCACAACCGGTTTCTTCCCGGGTCTCCCGGCGGGCGACTTCTTCCGGCTGTTCACCTTCCTCCAGGTAGCCACCCACGGTCTCCAGCAGCCAGGGATCATCCGCATGACCCAGGGCCCCGATGCGGAACTGCTCGATGAGCACAACCGCATCTTCTTTCGGGTCATAGAGCAGTACGGACACGGCGTGCTTGCCCTCAACTCTTTCCCGCAGGATTTCATCGCACCAGCCACCGGCATGGCACTCATGCTGCAGCCTGAATGTCTTGAGCTTGAGGAAACCCTCCCAGGCATCCTCCATGGCAAGTATCTGGAAACGTTTTTTCATCATTCTTACCCCTGAACAAAAAAGCCCGCTCGGAAGCGGGCTTGATTCGGAAGTGGTCTCCGTCAGTCGTTCAAGGACTGGTAGTAATCCATCAGGATCTTGGCCACTTCAGGACGGGAGAACTCGGGGGGAGGCGCTTCGCCCCGACCCAGCATCTCGCGCACCTTGGTGCCGGACAGCAGCACGAAGTCTTCCTTGGTATGCCCTTCAGGCGCATCGCGCATCATGATGACCTTGTTCAGCTTGGTGGAGTAAGCCGTGTGGTCCGCCTTGTAGATCTCGATCTGCATGGCGCCGGCAGGCACTTCCTCGTCGAAGATGGTCTGGGCGTCGAAATCGCCGTAGTAGTCGCCCACGCCAGCGTGGTCACGGCCCACGATGAAGTGGGTAGCGCCCATGTTCTGACGGAAATAGGCGTGCAGCACCGCCTCGCGGGGACCGGCATAGAGCATGTCGAAGCCGTAACCGGTGATCATCACGGTGTTGGGGGGGAAGTACAGTTCAGCCATCTTGCGGATCGCAGCATCACGCACAGGCGCGGGGATATCGCCCGGCTTGAGCTTGCCCAGCAGCATGTGGATGACCACGCCATCAGCATTCACGTCTTTCATGGCCATGTGGCACAGTTCTTCGTGAGCACGGTGCATGGGGTTGCGGGTCTGGAAAGCCACCACGGTGTTCCAGCCGTGTTCTTTGATCTCGTTGCGGATCTCCACCGCGGTGCGGAAGGTATCCGGGAAATCTGTCTGGAAATAGGAGAAGTTCAGCACCTTGATGGGACCGGAAATGGCATTACGGCCCTGGCCCATGAACGCGGCCACGCCGGGATGCTCGGGATCGTCAGTGCGGTATACCTTGTCACGCATGACGCCCATCTGTTCTTCGGTGACTTTCTCGATGTTCTCGACATCCATCACGGCCAGGATCGGGTTGCCTTCCACATTGGGATCACGCAGAGCAATGCGCTTGGCGTCGCCGATAGCGGCAATAGCGTCATCGTCCACCAGGTTCATCACAGGAACCGGGAAGAAGGAACCGTCGGTAAGGATCATCTTCTCGGCAGCGCCCATGGCGTCCGCCACATTCATGAAGCCTTTCAGAGGCGTAAAGTAACCACCACCCAGCATCACGGCATTGCCCGCAGCCGGTGAAGTAATGGTTACGGAAGGCAGGCTTTCGGCTTCCTTGGTAAGAGCGTGGTGCTCGTCCACGTCATAGACGAACAACGGCATCAGAGTATCAGAGCCAATGGGGTTGATCATGCGGCAATCTCCTGGAAAGTTGGGTTGACCTGGATTCGTATTTTGCAGTTTGCAGCGGACGGGCCAACAACATCCATAAGTAATTGCAGGAAATTACCAGATACTGAACTTTGCCGCCCCTAGTTTCTCTTTATGACCTTAGTAATTTTTTACCATGGGGAAAATACCGGTTCCGCTGGAAACGCATTCGGAATCCGGGAAAACACTCAATTATTTAAGTTATTATTCAACGAGTTAACAAACTATATTAGAAATATGTTTAACTATAATGCCAACCACACAAATATAAAGTCAGCCGTGGAGGTGCTTGGAAATCGCATTTTCAAGCGCCGAGTCTGAAAAAGTCCATTGAGGGACTTTTTCAGACCTAACCTTAAAGAGAGGCGTTGATATCCTTGAGCGCCTGCAAAGGATCTTCAACCCCCGTCACGGGCCGGCCAATGACCAGGTAGCTGGAACCGGCTGCCAGGGCGTCGGCGGGGGTCATAACCCGTTTCTGATCGTCCAGAGAGGCGCTGGCGGGTCGCACGCCGGGGGTGACAAGGAGAAAGTCACTGCCCGCCTGCCCGCGGATAGCGGCGGCTTCCAGAGGCGAGCAGACCACACCATCCAGCCCGGCAGATTCGGCCAGGGCGGCGAGGCGCAGGACATTTTCTCCAGGGGTGCCGGAGAAACCGATTTCATGGATGTCTTCCTCGCCCAGGCTGGTGAGGATGGTCACAGCAATCAGCTTGGGCCGATGGGATTTGCCTTCGAGGCGCTCCCGGGCGGTCTGCATCATTTTCCGGCCACCGGATGCGTGCAGGTTCATCATCCATACGCCCAGGTCCGCCGCCGCATCACAGGCCGCGGCCACGGTGTTGGGAATGTCGTGGAATTTGAGATCCAGGAAGACATCGAAGCCCCGCCCCACCAGTTTTTCCACGAAGGCGGGACCGAGGCGGGTGAAGAGTTCCTTTCCCACCTTGAGGCGGCACAGGGAGGTATCGAGCTGATCCACCAGTGCCAGGGCTTTGGCTTCATTGGGAAAATCCAGGGCGACGATGACGGGGCTGGTCATGGGTGTTTGTCCTCGGGTTCTGATTTGCGCCGGATGGTGCTCCAGCTGCGGCAGCTGGGGCATTGCCAGTGCAGGGTATTGGCGGCAAAACCGCACTTGGCACACTGGTAGGCGGGTCGTTCGGCCAGCAGTTGCTCCACATGGGATTTCATACTCACCAGCATCTGCCCGGCCTGTACATCCGGCAGGGTTTCGTTGAGTTCAATGAGGCGCAACAGCCCCTTGAGGGTTGGATGCTGGCGCATCTGCTCTCCCAGGAACTCCCGGGCGGCGGTTTCGCTTTCGATTTCGGTGATGATATCCACAAGGGTCAGGGCCACGGCCACGTCCATACCATTCCCCAGGAATTCTTGTAGATATTTGCGCAACTGCGGCAGGTTGGACTGGCGCCGGTGGCATTCCATGAAGTCCGCCAGAACCTCCGGCAGATAACGCACATCTTTTTCCACGGCTTTCTGCAGCAGCTTGATCGCTGCCTTGCAATCACTCCGGGACATGGCGATACGCGCCTGCATGTGCAGGGGGCGCACGCTGCCGGCATTGGCGGCAATGGCTTTTTTCAGCAACTTGCCCGCTTCCTCTGTCTGTCCCTGGCGCAAGGCATCTTCCGCCAGCTCACAGAAATAATGCGAGCGCGCCAGGCTCAAAGGCTCTTTGACCAGGGATTCCAGTTCCTCCGCGGTCTGCAGGCAGGACTGCCAGTCTTTTTCCTGCTGGTAGATGATGAGCAGGTTCTCCAGGGCCTTGCGCACATGGAGTTTCATCTCCTTAAGTTCCAGGAACAGGTTCTCCGCCCGGTCGTACAGGCCGGCGCGCATGTAATCCATGCCCAACTCCAGCAGGGCCTGCGCACGCTGTTCCTGGCTCAGGGCAGGACGGGCGATGAGGTTCTGGTGTATGCGGATAGCCCGCTCCACTTCCCCGCGGCGGCGGAACAGACTGCCCAGGGCCAGGTGCGTCTCCACGGTTTCGCTGTCCACTTCCAGGAGCTGCACGAAGACATCGATGGCTTTGTCCGGCTCCTCGTTGAGCAGGTAATTGAGGCCGCGGAAATAGGCAGGCGTGGTGCGCCGGTCAGACTCGTTGCAATCCCTGGCCGCACTACGCCGGGCCATCCACCAGCCGGAAGCAGCAGCCACGGGGAGCAACAACCAGAGCAGCCCCTGCATGATCAGCGATCCTTCACCGGAATAGTGCGCAGATTATTGACTTCTTCACTGGCCAGACGCGCCTGTCGGCGCAGGCGCTGGTTCTCCCGGCGCACCCGGGCCATGAGCAACAAACTGCTGGTGACGCCCAGCACGGCGCCCAGGCCCACCATGACCAGCACCATCAGGCCCAGAGGCACAGTGATATCAGCGAAATAGTAGTTGAGGGTCACCGGTGCGGGATTGATGGAGGCAAACCCCGCGCCCAGCAGGGCCACACCCAGCAACAGGATGAACTTGATCAGTTTCAGCACCCGGCGTCTCCAGAAAGCGGGAAATGAATGAACTCAGATTTCAATGATACCCGAATTTACCAGGCACGTAGCGCCTGCGGCCGGTCTGTGGCGGAAGTGCATGGCTCTGCTTATCTGAGACCCAGCACATCCTGCATGTCGAACAGGCCGGTATCCTTCCCCTGCAGCCAGAGCACGGCCCGGGCAGAGCCATTGGCATAGGTCATTCGGCTGGAAGACTTGACGGCAATCTCCACCCGCTCACCTTCTGCCGCGAACCAGACCGTGTGTTCCCCCACCACGTCGCCGGCACGGATGGTTTCGAAACCGATGGTCTCGCGCTTGCGCTCGCCGGTGATGCCATGCCGCCCATAGACCGCCACCTTGTCCAGGTCGCGCCCCAGGGCTTCGGCCACCACTTCGCCCATGCGCATGGCGGTGCCGGAAGGCGCATCCACCTTGTGCCGGTGATGGGCTTCGATGATCTCGATATCGGATTCTTCACCCATGACCCGGGCAGCAATATCCAACAGTTTGAAGCAGAGATTCACGCCCACGCTCATGTTAGGCGCAAAAACCATGGCAATATCATTGGCGGCATCGGCGATCTGCTGTTTCTGTTCGTCACTGAAACCGGTCGTGCCGATGACCAGTTGCTTGCCATGCTCCCGGCAGATGGCCAGGTGATTCATGGTGGCGTCGGGGCGGCTGAAATCGATCACCACATCGAAATCCTTCACACTGGCGGCCAGGGATGGCGATACGGCCACGCCCAGCGCGCCAATACCCGCCAGCTCTCCAGCATCCGCACCAATGAGGGAGGAGTCCGGGTATTCCGTGGCAACACTCAGCTCCAGTCCTTCCGTTTCATTGACGGCCTGCACCAGGGCCTTGCCCATGCGCCCGGCGGCGCCTACCACTGCTACTCTAATCATCTGTCACCTCAGAACCCCATTTCCTTGAAAAATTTCTTGACCCCGTCCAGCCAGGAACTGGCATTGGGACTGTGCTTGCTGCCACCGCCGGCCAGGGATTCATCCAGCTTGCGCAGCAGTTCCTTCTGCTCTTCGTTGAGCTTGACCGGCGTTTCCACCACCACCCGGCATAGGAGATCCCCCACGGGGCCGCCACGCACAGGTTTGATCCCCTTACCGCGAATACGGAACAGCTTGCCGGTCTGGGTGCCCTCGGGAATCTTGAGCTTGACCTTGCCTTCCAGGGTGGGCACATCGAGGTCGCCGCCCAAAGCAGCCGTGGTAAAGGGAATCGGCACTTCGC
>JALWRH010000107.1 GCA_026994195.1 Sedimenticola sp.
GCACGCGCCTGGAGACCGAACCCGTGGCTTCCGCCCTGGCCGGAAAAGGAGCCACGCGGCGCTACCAGCTTCCTGGCGGCGAAACCCTGGTCATGGCCACTGCCCTGCCCATCAGCGGTTCAGATGGTGCCCTGCGGGGCGTGGTGCTGCTGGAACAGACCACGGACAGCATTCTTTCCCTGCAAAACCAGGCCATGCAGCGCCTTCTGGGCATTACCCTGATCCTGTTTGCCGTGGTCTCCCTGGCCCTGCTGGGTTTTGCCAGCCTGCTCACCCGGCGCATCCGCCACCTGCACCGGCAAATGGAAGCCGCAGTGGCTCCGGACGGGCGTATCATCGGCGGCATCGAGAGCCCACCCCCCGGTGACGAGATCGCCGACCTGGGCCGGGGGTTCGCCCATATGCTCAACCGTCTCCAGGAATACAACCGCTACCTGCAGGCCATGGCATCCCGCCTGTCCCATGAGTTCCGCACCCCCCTGGCCATCATCCGCAGCTCCCTGGAGAACAGCGCGGAAGTGGATGACTGGCAGGCCAGGCAGGCCTACCTCCAGCGGGCGCTCAAGGGCGTGGACAGGCTGGAACTCATCCTGCGCCAGCTGCAGGAAGCCACACGCCTGGAAAAAGCCCTGCAGCAGGTTGAAATACAGGATTTCGATCTGTGTGGATTACTGGAAGCCACTGTGGAGAACTATCGCGATATCCATCCGGACTTGCATTTTCATCTGGTCCCCTGCTCCGGGCTGAAAGCACAGGGCGCCCCGGAACTGGTCTTCCAGGCTCTGGAAAAACTCCTGGACAACGCCATCGACTTTCATCAGCCGGGTACGGTCATCACCCTGTCAGTCAGGGAACACCAGGAACAGGTGTGGATCTGCGTGAGCAACCAGGGTCCTGGCCTGCCTCCAGACATGGATCTGTTCCAGTCCATGATATCCCTGCGCAAGGACACCCGGACACAGCCCCATCTCGGACTTGGCCTGTATCTGGTCAAGCTCATTGCAGAGTTTCATGGCGGAAGCGCCCAGGCGGAAAACCTGCCGGACAATGAGGGGGCGCGTTTCTGTTTCAGTCTTCTCAGGAGGATATCGTAAAAGCCCCTCCCTGGGCTTTCGCGGCTCGGAATCGGAAAAATGCGATTTTCCGATTCCTCCATTTTCAATGGCGTACAGCCGTCGAAAATGGCGATGCGTCCCTGCATCGCGGAGGCTGCCGCCTTTTGCGATACCTTCCTCAGGCAGCGGTGACGGATTCCACCACGGCAGCAATCTCTCCTGCCAGCTGGGTCACCTGGGTCGCCTCCCGGCCTTCCACCATGACCCGGATCAGAGGCTCTGTACCCGAAGGACGCAGCAATACACGGCCACTATCCCCCAGGGTCTTCTCCACCGCGGTTACGGCATCGAGAACAGCAGTATTCTTCATGATATTTACCGGAGATGCCTTGCCCAGTCCCACATTGATCAGAGTCTGCGGCATACGCTGCATACCCATGCTCAGATCGTGCAGGTTAGAGTCGGTCATCACCATCTCGGCCAGCACCTGGAGAGCTGAGACCAGGCCGTCACCGGTGGTGGTGCGATCCCGGCAGATGATATGGCCCGAGGGCTCGCCACCCAGGGTCCAGCTGTTACTGTCCAGCTGGGCGAGAATGTAGCGGTCCCCCACGTCTGTGCGCACCAGATCCACACCCAGTTCGCGCAACGCCAGTTCCAGCCCCAGATTGCTCATGGTGGTGCCCACCACCGGGCCTTTCAGCCCTTCAGGATGAGTCATGCGCGAACGGGCGATGATGTAGAGTATGCCGTCGCCATCCACTGTGGCTCCGGTATGATCAACCATGATCAAACGGTCGCCATCGCCATCCAGGGCAATGCCCACATCCGCCTTTTCTTGAAGCACGGCCTGTTGCAAGGCTTCCGGGTTCGTGGATCCCACTTTGCTGTTGATATTGAAACCATCGGGGTCCGCACCAATGACCGTCACCTGCGCGCCCAGTTCTTCGAGAACATGGGGCGCAATGTGGTAGGTGGCGCCATTGGCGCAATCCACAACCACTTTCAGGGAGGCAAGATCCAGATGGTGGGGAACGGTACTCTTGCAAAACTCGATATACCGTCCTGCCGCGTCTTCCACCCGGGTGACTTTACCCAGGCTGGCGGGATCCACGGTCGCCAGATCCTTGTCAATTTCTGCTTCGATGGCAAGCTCCACGTCATCCGGTAGCTTGGCTCCCGTGGCGGAGAAGAACTTGATGCCATTGTCATAGTAGGGATTGTGGGAGGCGCTGATGACGATACCCACAGAAGCATGCAAGGTGCGGGTCAGATAGGCAATCCCCGGTGTGGGCATGGGTCCCAGCATGAGGATATCCATGCCTGCCGCCACCAAACCGGCTTCCAGGGCGGACTCGAACATGTAACCGGAGATCCGCGTATCCTTGCCGATCAACACCTTGCCAGAACCACCGTTTCCCAGCACCCGTCCGGCAGCCCATCCCAGCTTGAGAACGAACTCCGGGTTGATCTTGCCTTCCCCTACGCGGCCACGGATTCCATCCGTGCCGAAATACTTTCTTTTTGTCATAGCTGATTCCCTATTAACGCATTCACAACGGCCAATGCATCCGCGGTTTCTGCAACGTCATGCACACGCACCACAACCGCCCCCCGTTCCACGGCCAGTACCGCCGCGGCAATACTGGCTGCCAGCCGCTCATGGGCCTCCCGCCCGGTAAGCATACCCAGCATGGATTTTCGCGACAGGCCCACCAGCACTCCGGCGCCCAGATCGCAAAAGCCGGATAGTCCCCGCAGCAAAGCCAGATTATGCTCAAGTGTCTTGCCAAAGCCAAATCCCGGATCCACGAGAATATGTTGTCGCGGGATGCCCGCCGCTTCGCATTGCCGAATCCGCTGGCGCAGGAAAGCCTTCACCTCTGCCACCACATCCGTATAACGGGGTGCCTGCTGCATGGTGCGCGGCTCTCCCTGCATGTGCATGAGGCATACGGGTACGGACAGCGCTGAGGCTGCTTCCACAGCACCCGGGGCGCGCAAAGCGTTGACATCATTGATCATGCCCGCGCCGGCCCGGACCGCTTCGGTCATGACTTCTGGTTTGCTGGTATCGATGGAAAGGGGCAACTCCAGTTGCTCG
>JALWRH010000108.1 GCA_026994195.1 Sedimenticola sp.
GTCACGGCGATGATCATTTCCGCATCTTCCGCACCCGCTTGAGTGAGCACGTCAGGATGCGCGGCATAGCCCTTGATGGTGCGCAGATCCAGTTTGTCCTGCAGCCCCTGCAAGCGCTGGACATTGTGGTCCACCACGGTAATATCATTGGCCTCACTGGCCAGGTTGCTCGCCACGCTGGTGCCCACCTGCCCGGCGCCAAGGATAATAATCTTCATCGGCGATCCTTGATCTCTATGCCCACGCCACGCAATTTGCGGTACAGATGGGTACGCTCCATGCCCACTTCCTGCGCCATCTTGCTCACGTTGCCATCATGCTTGTCCAGCTGGTATTCCAGATAGACGCGTTCAAAATCCTCACGCGCCTTGCGCAAAGGCTGATCGAAGGAAATGCCTGGCAGGCTGGTCTGTACGGTCTCCTTCTTCAGGCCGCCCATGGCGGCCTCCACATCATCCAGGGTGATCTCATCCCCGGCCCCCAGGATCAGTACCCGCTGCACCAGGTTGCGCAGCTCCAGGATGTTGCCGTGCCAGTCATAATTGCGCAGCATGTTCTGGGCGCTGACGCTGAAATGCCGGTAGGGCAGCTTCTCGTGGCTGACAAAATAGTCCACATAGTACCCAAGCAGTTCCGGAACATCCTCGCGGTGCTCTCGCAGGGGCGGAATCTCCAGGGGTACCACGTTCAGGTGATAGAACAAATCCTCGCGAAAATTGCCTGCGCTGACTTCTGCCTGCAGATCTTTCTGGGTGGCCGCAATCACGCGAATATCCACTTTGACCGGGTCACTGCCGCCCACGCGCAGAAACTCGCCGGTCTCGAAAGCGCCAGCCAGCTGGGCCTGGGCCTCCAGATCCATGTCCGCCACCTCATCCAGGAACAGGGTGCCGCCATTGGCCTGCTCCAGACGGCCGTAGTGGATCTTGCCATTCTGCTCGCTGCCGAAAAATTCCAGGGAGAAATTGCCCTTGGCGGTAGCCCCCACGCTGACATCGATGAAGGGCCGCTCCTTGCGGCTGCTCTGGGCATGCAGGTAGCGGGCAAAAGTCTCGCGGCCGCTGCCCGCCTCGCCGGAGATGAGCACCCAGGTATCGTGCTGGGCAATGCGCTTGACCTGCTCACGCAGCCGTTGCATGACCTGGCTGTGCCCCACGGGCTCGATGATGGGCCGGTAGGAACGGCGCAGACCCACATTCTCCATGACCAGACGCTCGGTCTCCAGGGCGCGCTCCACCGTGAGCAGGAGCTTGGCCAGGGAAAGGGGCTTTTCGAGGAAATCATAGGCCCCCAGCCGGGTAGCTTCCACGGCCGTTTCCACGGTGCCGTGGCCGGACATTATGATCACCGGGCAAGGCAGGCCATCACCTTCCGACCATTCCTTGAGCAGGCTGATGCCGTCGATATCCGGCATCCATATATCCAGCAGGATCAGATCCGGACGCCGCTCGCGCAAGGCCGCCCGGGCTGCTTCACCGTTCTCCGCCAGGCCCACCCCATAGCCTTCGTCTTCCAGGATGTCCTTTACCGAATCCCTGATATCGGGTTCATCGTCCACTACCAGGATGAAAGGTAAACTCATTGCTGTCTACTCCTGCTGGGCAAGCACAGTCTGACTTGCCGGTATGCGCAGCACGAAGCGTGCGCCGCCTTCCTCTCGGTTCTCCGCACGAATACTGCCCCCATGCTCTTCCACGATCTTTTTCACGATTGCCAATCCCAGTCCCGTCCCTTTCGCCTTGCTGGTCACATAAGGCTCGAACAGGCGCTCGATGTCCTGATCCTTGAACCCGCTGCCATCGTCCTCCACCAGAATTTCGAGAAACCGGGTTTCCTGATCCGGCGGCCAGTAGGTGGATGTCTTTACATGCACCGTTGCTTTTTCTCCCTCTGGCATGGCTTCCTGAGCGTTCTTCACCAGATTATGCACCACCTGACGAAATCTTACCGGATCGGCTTCCATCTGTATGCCCGGAGCGCCCGCATCAAATACCACAGCATCGCCATAGAGCGCCAGCACGTCCGCAAGAAATTCATCCGCCACCAAAGGCTCTGCATCCAGGCGGGAGGGCTTGGCATAGTCTGAAAAGGCATTGACCATGGATTTCATGGCCTCCACCTGGTTCACAATGGTGCGCGTAGCGCTGTCCAGTACCTTGCTGTCCTCTTCGGACAGCTTGTTCAGATACTTGCGGCGCAGGCGTTCCGCCGACAACTGGATCGGAGTGAGAGGATTCTTGATTTCATGGGCCAGGCGCCGGGCCACTTCGCCCCAGGCGGCATCCCTTTGGGCCTTGACCAGGGTGGTGACATCATCGAACACCACCACGCAACCGATCTCGGCACTCTCCACCACCTTCAGACGGGTGCAACCGCAGATCAGGAACTGACGTCCCTGGTGGCGGTGCAACACCAGTTCCTGGCGCCAATCCTGGCCTTCCGGTCCCATGCCACAGGATAACAGGGACACGAAGGGTTCCAGCTCGGGATACGCCGCTGCCAGTTCATCCAGGGGATGGCCAATGAAGCGTCCCACGTCTGCCCCCAGTATCTGTTCCGCTGCCCGGTTGGCGGTGCGTAGATTGCCATCCACATCCACCGCCATGACGCCAGTGGACAAATGATGCAGCACGGCCTCCAGATACTGGCGCTGAAACTCCAGTTCCTGTTTGCTCTGTTCGGCCATATCCCGGGCCTGGGCCAGGCGACGGGTCATGGCGTTGAAGGACGCCACCAGAAAACCCAGTTCATCATGATAACGGGGCACGGGAATCTGCCCATCCAGCTCTCCGTCTGCAATGGCGCGGGTGCCTTCGGCGATGGCCTGAATGGGCGCGACCATGCGCCGTGAGGTATAAAAGGCAGCCCAGATGGCGGCGAATACACTCACCAGCAGCACCAGTGACAGGGCCAGTATAAAGCTGAACTTGATGGACTCGCGCATATAGGCCCGCTGGCGATAGGCGGCGTAGGCGGACTGCACATTCTCGCTCAACTCGGTGATGCGCTCCGATGTGGGAAAAATGGCCTGCAGGATCAACCCCCGGGACAGATCCGCAACCAGCACCCGAATGTGCAGCTCGCCTGAGTCGCCATAGGGCATGAACTGCACATAGTTCTTGCCGCTCACCACCTGTTGCAGTATCAGGGGATCCGGTGTGTTGGGCACCAGCACTTCAGGATTGATGTTGCTGGAAGCAAGGATGGTCCCCTGGGGAGAAGCCAGAGCCACCTCGGTGGCGCCGGAACGCGTGCGCAGATCGCTCAAGGCCAGGGTCAGGGCAGTCTGGGAACTGTCGTCTATGGATTCCAGCATCTGCTCGGTCAGGCGCAACAGAACCCGTTTGTTCATGTTCAGGGTAGCCTGGTTCAGCTCCAGGGCATCCGCCATGGCCGAGTCGATCTGCACGTTGAACCAGCTGTCGATACCCTGCATGAGAAACTGCAGGGAGTAGTAGTAAACGATGCCTACCGGCGCCATGCCAAGAACCACGAACATGATCACCATGCGCGCCATGAGGCGCGCCCCGGCCTCATTGCGCCGGTAGTCACGCAGCAGGCGCGCCAGATTGACCGCTACCACGATGGACAGGGTCACCAGGCCCACGACAATGAAAATCAGCAGGGGGATGAACCAGCGGCTCAGGCTTTCAGACTGGAGTACAGCGCCACTGAGAAAATGCAGGGCAAACAGCAGGAGCAGCAACAGCAGGCCAACCGCCCAGGCTCCGGAGCGCCAGCCCTTCAGGGTTGCAGCCGCCATTCATACACCTTGCTGCTCAGGTGCCATCCCGGAAACAGGTAGGCCTTGGGACGAAGGGGCAGGGGCAATTCACCGATATCATTTGAAGTCTGTATGCTCACCCGGTAGTAGCGGTTCTTGTCCAGAGAGGATGAGCGAATGATCTTTTCGCCCTTGAGATCCCCCAGGGCCAGCAATGCAGCCTCCCGGGTGGCGAAGCGCCTCCTTGTTCCGGCATCCAGATCCAACACCTCGTATTCACCAGCCAGGGGATGAAAACTCAGCTGGCGGCGCACGACTTTCCGGCCCAGAGCGCTGCGCCAGAAGGCCGCGTCTTCGGGATCGATGACGATCTCAGTGACAAAGGTGAGGGGAACGCCGTTTTCCAGCGCCTCCAGCATGGTGTCGCTGAGCACATAGTGCTGCAGCAGATCGAGAACGACCCATCCGTCCTCCTCGCCAATGGCCACGGCCTTGAAAGAGATACTGGCTCCGTACGCGGACAGGGAGAAAATGCCAAGAAACAGCAATAGCAGCAGACGCCTGCGGCCTCCGGCCCTATCCGTCAGTCTGCTTTTCCAGCAATGCATAATAAAATCCATCTGTCTCCAGGGTATCCGGCAACAACTGCAAGCCATGATTCGTATTCATGCCCCGGCCTGGTTTGAGCATAACAACACTTGCATCCGGTCGTTTCTGTAAAAACCGGGCGATCTGCTCATCGTTTTCCTGAGGCAGCAGAGAGCAGGTCGCATACAGCATTTTGCCACCTGGCCGTAACAATGACCACAAGGCATCCAGTATCTGCTGCTGGCGATATTGCAGGTTGTGAACATCGGCCGGTTTGCGCAGCAGGCGGATGTCCGGATGACGGCGGATCACACCGATGGCCGTACAGGGCACATCGGCAAGAATGCGGTCATAGACCTGTTCCGCCCAGCGGCCCCGGGGCGCAGAAGCATCCCCTACGGCCAACCGGGCATCGAGTTTCAGCCGGGCCATGTTCTGCGCCACCCGTTCCAGGCGCTGCGAATCCAGGTCCACGGCCATAACATGCACATCCGGGGTATGTTCCAGAATATGTCCTGTCTTGCCGCCGGGAGCAGCGCAGGCATCCAGCACCTCCATGCCGGGTTTTGCATCCAGCAGCAAAGCCGCCAGCTGGGCGCCGGCATCCTGTACCGACACCGCCCCCTCGGCAAACCCGGGAAGACGCTCCACGGCAACAGCTTCATCCAGGATCAAAGCGGAAGGAACACCTTTGATCGGACGTGCTGTCAACCCCGCCTTTTGCAGCAGCGATGCATACTCAGACAGACTGTTGCGCCGCAGGTTCACCCTGAGGGTAAAAGGCGGACGCAGAGCAAGCCCCTGGAAAACAGCTTCAGCCTGTTCCGGCCAGGCATTCTTCAGGGTATCCACCAGCCATTCGGGGAGTTGATAGCGCACCTCGGGGGCGTCCAGTTTTTCCACACGGGACAACAGGGCCTCCCGCTCCCGCTGAAAATGACGCAGCACCCCATTCACCAGGCCCACGGCCCACTTCTTGCGCAGCACGCGGGCGGCGCCCGCCGTTTCGCCAATAGCCGCATGGGCAGGAATGCGGGTGTACAGAAGCTGATAGAGACCACCCAGCAGCAGGGCCTGGATATCGAGATCCCTGTCTTTGAGGGGCTGGCGCAAGAGCATCCCGGACAAAGCGTCCAGACGGAAATACTGCCGGCAGGTTCCATAGGCCAGTTCGGCGAGCAAGGCACGATCTCGTTGCGCCACCTTGCCCTGCCCCCGCTGCAATGCATCATTGAGGGATCGCCCTTCCAGCACTTCGCCCAAGACCAGGGCGAGTTGGGCGCGCAACAAGGCGCCACTGCCGCCGCCCGGTTTCCGGGGCCGCTGCCAGGGCTTGCTTCTTTCAGCCAAGCACAATCCCCTGTATGGATTGGGCATTGATAAAATCCCTGGCTTCCATGGCGCGCTTGCCTGGCATCTGCATGCGGGTCACGCGCAACAGGCCATCCGCCGTGGAGACATCCACGCCATCCCGGGTGGCGGACATGACAGTGCCCGGTTCCGCGGTCATGCCATCGATGGCGTGCGCTTCCCAGATACGCAGATTGGCATGCTCGTAACGGGTATAGGCTACGGGCCAGGGATTGAAAGCGCGCACCTGGCGCTCAATCTGCTGCGCCGGCTGATACCAGTCGATACGCGCTTCCTTTTTATCCAGTTTTGCGGCGTACGTGGCCTGACTGCTGTCCTGCTCCTGCGCCTCCAGGCTGCCATCGGCAATCCCCGGCAGGGCTTCCATGAGTCCTTGCGCGCCAAGGAGGGAGAGTTTGTCATGCAGGCTGCCACCGGTTTCATCCGGCGCCAGGGCAATACGCTTGATCAGGTACACCGGGCCGGTATCCAGGCCCTTGTCCATGCGCATGATACTGACCCCGCTTTCGGCATCCCCGGCCTGAATGGCCCGCTGAATGGGCGCAGCGCCGCGCCAGCGGGGCAGAATGGAGGCGTGAATGTTCACGCAGCCCAGGCCAGGGATTTCCAGCACCTCTTCCGGCAGCAGCAGTCCATAGGCCACCACCACCATCAGATCCGGCTGCAGCGCACGCAACTCTTCCACCGCAGCCGCATCCCGCAGGCTTGCCGGCTGATACACGGGAATATTCTTGTCCTGGGCAGCTGCTTTCACGGGCCCCGCCACCAGCTTGCGCCCTCTTCCCGCCGGACGGTCCGGCTGGGTATAGACAGCAATCACTTCGTGGGGGGAATCCAGTAGAGACAACAGCGGTGGCACGGAAAACTCCGGCGTGCCCGCAAATACGATACGCAGGGAATCACTCATCAGATGGCTTTTCTGGACTGCTTCTTCTCGGCGCTGGCCCGGCTGCGGGCCTCCTTTTCCAGTTTCTTGCGAATGCGTTCGCGCTTGAGACGGGACAGGTAATCCACGAACAGCTTGCCATGCAGATGATCAATCTCATGCTGTACGCAGACCGCGAGCAAACCGTCGAGGTCGCGGGTGAATTCCACCCCTTCCAGATCCATGGCCTTGAGCTTCACTTTCTCAGCGCGCTTGACGGTGTCGTAAAAGCCCGGAACGGACAAACAACCTTCCTCCATTTCCTCTTCACCCTCGGATTCAAGGATTTCCGGATTGATCAGCACCAGAGGATCATCCCGGTCCTCGGAAATATCGATGACGATGACCTGGCGGGCCACGCCCACCTGGGTGGCGGCAAGGCCGATTCCCGGCGCCTCGTACATGGTCTGCAGCATGTCATCCGCCAGTTTGCGCACGCTTTCATCCACTTCCGCCACGGGTTTTGCGCTATTTCTGAGACGCGGGTCAGGAAATTTAAGAATATCCAGTATCGCCATGATTACAAATAAGTTCTATAGTAGTAAGGAATCTGTCTGTATATGGACGGCTGCAGCTGACAAGCAGATGCGCTGCCCATCCGAGGGGGTCGGAACATTCAGGACAGTGGCTCGGCAATCACTCGCAGGGAGAATGCCATGGCGACTGCCATCCCGGTCTATTCCGGGTGTCCTGCTCACCGCCTTCGAATATTATGGCATAAAGATGGATCAGGTATTTGACGATAGCAGCGCTTTTCGTAAAGAATGCCTGAAACCAAAAGCAACATGCACACCAACAAGGGAAGCCCGAATGAAAAGAATCAGCCGTTTTCTTCTTGCCGCCATATTGATTTCAGGAATCTGGGGCATCAGTCTGGCAGCAGACGACTTGATAAAGTCCGAGCACCCACAGCGTTATGTGGTGAAAAAGGGCGATACTCTGTGGGACATTGCGGGCATGTTTCTGCACAAGCCCTGGTTATGGCCGGAAATCTGGCACGTCAACCCGCAGATCAAGAATCCTCACTGGATCTATCCTGGTGACGAACTGGAACTGGTCTACATCGACGGCAAACCCCAACTGCGGGTCGCCAATCGCGGGCCGGTCAAGCTTTCCCCAGGCATTCGCCGCAACAAGCTGGCCGCCGCCATACCGGCCATTCCCATCGACGCTATCGCGCCTTTCCTGACCCGCCCTCTGGTGGTGGAAAAGAACGGGCTGGAACACAAACCTTACCTGGTGGCCTTTGCCGATGAGCACATCGCAGCGGGCGCCGGGCAAAAGATCTATGTGCGTGACATTCCCACATGGGAGCACAAGAAATTCGACATTCTGCGCGCCGGCCCCGCTTACAAGGATGGCGACACCGGAGAAATCCTGGGTTATGAAGCCCTGCTCACAGGCATAGGCACCCTGAAACGCACTGGCGACCCCGCCACTGTTTATATCGATGCGACTGACCGGGAAGTCCTTGTTGGCGATCGCCTGATTCCCGCCGAAGAGGGCGCCATGGCCACGGATTTTCAGCCCCACTCGCCCAGCAAGGAGATCAACGGAAACATCATTTCCATGCTGGAAGGCCTGAGCCAGATCGGCCAGTACAGTATCGTGGTCCTGGACCGGGGCACGCGGGACGGAGTGGATCCCGGCACCGTGCTGCAGGTAAACAATCGCGGTGAAACCGTGCCAGACAATGTTGCCCGCGAAGCCAGGAACCTGATCCCCGATGTTGCGGAATATATCGATGACCGCCTGCTCACCCACGAAGTGAAAGGCGACGGTTGGGAGAAAAAATCCCGCTGGGAAACCGTCACCCTTCCCGATGAGGCCGCTGGGCTGCTGATGGTGTTCCGCAGTTTTGACCGTGTCAGCTACGGCCTGGTCCTGCATGCCAAACGCGCCATGCATGTAAAGGATCGCGTCGTCAATCCCTGATGCAGGACGACTTGCTTGCCTGGCTGGCGCTGATGCGCCTGCCTGGGGTGGGTCCCGCCAAACTGAACCCCTTGCTGCGCAAGGGGTTTTCTGTTGATGAACTGCTGCGCCATCCACCATCCGGTGTGGGCGGCAATATGCGCGAGGCCCTGCTGGCTCCCGACTGGGCGCAAGCAGAAAAGGATCTGCGCTGGCTGGAAGAGGAGCATCATCATTTTCTGCCTCTCACCTCCCCAGCCTACCCCGCCACCCTGTCCACCTTGCCTGACGCCCCTGTGGGCCTGTTCGTGCATGGCCGGGCAGACCTGCTCAACTCCCCGCAAATCGCCATGGTAGGCAGTCGCAATCCCAGCCGTGGAGGAGAGCAAACCGCCGGGGATTTCGCCCGTCACTTTGCTTCCAGCGGCCTGACCGTAACTTCCGGGCTGGCCATGGGCATAGACACAGCCAGTCACCGGGGCGCCCTGGCAGGCGGTGGCGCCACCATCGCGGTCATGGCCACCGGCCTGGACCGGGTCTATCCTGCCAGCAATAGGGATCTGGCTCATGAAATCGCCGCCAATGGCGCACTGGTTTCCGAATTCCCCCCGGGCACCAGCCCCAGGCGCGGCCATTTCCCCCGCCGCAACCGCATCATCAGCGGCCTGTCCCTGGGCGTCCTGGTGGTGGAAGCTGCCCTTAAAAGCGGTTCCCTGATCACGGCCCGCCTGGCAGGAGAGCAAAGCCGCGAAGTCTTCGCCATCCCCGGCTCTATTCACAATCCCCTGGCGCGGGGCTGCCATCGCCTGATTCGGGAAGGCGCCAAACTGGTGGAAACCGCTGCTGACATACTCGAAGAGCTGGCCCCCAGCCTGCACCCGTATCTGCTCGACAGCGAAAAAGCCAAGCCCGGGAAAGACGTTTCTCTGGCAGACAACTCCGGCAGCCAGTATCCTGAACTGATCCAGGCCATGGGCCATGACCCGGTTTCCACAGACACTTTGGTGGAAAGAACCGGCTTTACCCCCGAAGCTGTCTCCTCCATGTTACTATTGCTGGAAATGGAAGGTCGCGTATCATCCGAACCCGGCGGTCTGTTCGCCCTGATCAAGACCTGAAACCTTCATACCACACCGGAAACACTGCCGTGAACGAAAACCTCATCGACGTTCTTATCTTCATCTACGAGAACTACATGGACACTGAAAGCCAGCCTCAGGACCAGATACTGCTGGAAGAGGAGCTGTTCAAAGCCGGTTTCGAGAAAGAAGAGATCAAGAAGGCCTTCGACTGGTTGGATGAACTGGCCTGGCGCCAGGGTTCCATCACGGATGCCGCTTCCAGCACCCGTCAGTCCTCACGCATTTTCACTTTCCAGGAGCAGCAGCGCATCGATTTGGAAACCCGTGGCATGCTGCTCTACCTGGAGCAGACCGGCATTCTCGACCCGGTGAGCCGGGAACTGGTCATCGAACGTGCCATGGCCCTGGACACCCAGGATCTGACCGCGGACGATGTAAAATGGATCGTACTGCTGGTACTGCTCAACCAGCCCGGCCAGGAAAGCGCTTTTGCCCTCATGGAGGAGCTGATATATAACGGCAATCCGGAAATACTGCATTGATCCCGGCTTGACAGCCTGTTACCACAAAGGCTATTCATAGTAATACATTGACCCACGCCCGCAACTGCGGGCGTTTACACATGGACAAACATGAACCTGGTAATTGTTGAATCACCCGCCAAGGCCAAGACCATCAAGAAATATCTTGGCAAGGACTTCGAAGTGCTGGCCTCTTACGGCCACGTCCGCGATCTGGTGCCCAAGGAGGGCGCTGTGGATCCCGAACACGACTTCCAGATGAAGTACCAGCCCATCGAGCGTAACGACAAGCACGTCAAGGCCATCTCCAGCAAGCTCAAGAACACCGATGCCCTGTACCTGGCCACTGACCCGGACCGCGAAGGCGAAGCCATCTCCTGGCATTTGTACGAGCTGCTGAAGAACCGCAAATACCTCAAAGGCAAGCCCGTGCACCGGGTGGTATTCAATGAGATCACCAAGAAGGCCGTGCAGGACGCCATCGCCCACCCCCGGGAACTGTCCATGGACCTGGTGAACGCCCAGCAGGCGCGGCGCGCCCTGGATTACCTGGTGGGCTTCAACCTGTCGCCCCTGCTGTGGAAGAAGATCCGCCGCGGCCTGTCTGCCGGGCGGGTGCAAAGCCCCGCCCTGCGCATGATCGTGGAACGCGAGGAAGAGATCGAAGCCTTCCGCAGCCGCGAATACTGGACCGTGGAAGCCGACCTCAGGAAGGAAGGCGCCGAGTTCAAAGCCAAGCTGACCCAATACGGTGGCGACAAGGTGGAGCAGTTCACCATCACCGAGGAAAAGCAGGCCCAGGAAGTCGAAAAAACCCTCCTGGAAAAGGCCGGCGGCAAGCTGGATGTGGTCAAAGTCACCAAGAAGCAGCGCCGGCGCAACCCGGCGGCGCCTTTCACCACCTCTACCCTGCAACAGGAAGCGGCGCGCAAGCTGGGTTTCACCACCAACCGCACCATGCGCGTGGCCCAACAGCTGTATGAAGGCGTGGACATCGGCAACGGCGCCGTGGGCCTGATCACCTACATGCGTACCGACTCCGTGACCCTGGCCAATGAAGCCGTGGACGAGATCCGCGCCTACATCGGCGAAAAATACGGCAAGGACCAGGTGCCGGACAAGCCCCGGGTTTTCAAGACCAAGTCCAAGAACGCCCAGGAAGCCCATGAGGCCATCCGCCCGACTTCCATCCTTTATCACCCGAAGGATCTCACCAAGTACCTGAGCAAGGAACAGGCCAGGCTCTACGACCTGATCTGGAAGCGCACCCTGGCCAGCCAGATGGTACACGCCACCCTGCACACTGTAGCTGCGGACCTGGCCGCCGGTGAAGGCAACCTGTTCCGCGCCAACGGCTCCACCATCGTCAATCCGGGCTTCATGGCCGTGTACCAGGAAGGCCAGGACGACAAGAAGACCAAGGACAGCGACGAGAAAATGCTGCCCCCCCTCAAGGAAGGCGAGCAGGTGGACCTGCTGGCCATCCGTCCCGAGCAGCACTTCACCGAACCGCCGCCACGCTACAGCGAGGCCAGTCTGGTAAAAGCTCTGGAAGAGCACGGTATTGGCCGGCCATCCACCTATGCCAGCATCATCTCCACCCTGCAGGACCGGGAATACGTGGAGCTGGAGAAGAAGCGCTTCCATCCCACGGACGTGGGCCGGGTGGTGAACAAGTTCCTCACCAACTACTTTACCCAGTATGTGGACTACGACTTCACGGCCAAGCTCGAAGACGAGTTGGATGCCGTGGCCCGGGGCGAAGAGGAATGGGTGCCCCTGCTGAAAAAATTCTGGAAGCCCTTCAAGGAACGCATCGACCACACCCTGGAAAACGTGCAGCGCTCAGACGTCACCCAGGAAAAGATGGACGAGAAATGTCCCAAGTGCGACAGCCCCCTGTCCATACGTCTGGGCCGCCACGGGCGTTTCATCGGCTGCACCAACTACCCCGAGTGCGACTACACGCGGGATCTGAACGCCGACAAGGCCGAGGCGGAACAGCCCCAGGAAGTGGGTCGGGACTGTCCGGAATGCGGCTCCCCCCTGATCTTCAAACGCGGCCGCTACGGCAAGTTCATCGGCTGCTCCGGCT
>JALWRH010000109.1 GCA_026994195.1 Sedimenticola sp.
ATACCCGGGGAAAACTGGTGCTGATGACAGGCTGATCAGCGCCCTGTCCCGGTAGAAAACCGCCCGAGAGAATGGATGCGATACATTCCGAGCAGGGCAGGCTGCCCCCATCCGCTCCCTGGCCTTGCAGGCTAATGCCTGGAATCAGGCTCCCTCTGTTCGGATATGGGTGATCCACTGGCCAGCCTGGCGCTTGGATTTCTTGTATTTGAGCGCCTTGCTGAAAGTGGCCAGGGCGCTCTGCTTCTTACCCGACTCGTACAGAGCCATGCCCTTGAGCATATAGGCATCTCCCGGATTCTTCAGTCCCCCTGCGGCCAGAGCCTTGTTGGAAAGCTCAATGACTTTCTTCCAGTTTTCCTTGTCTGTGTACAGCTGCGCCAGGCGCAGGTAGAGAATGCCTTTCTCCTGGGCATCCGCCGCGGCCTGGAGCTCACGCAGGGCTGCATCGGTTTCCTTGGCGCGCATCCAGGCCTCACCCAGCTTCTGCAGGTTTTTGCCTGTACGGGGGATGCGCCCGGCCTTCATTTCAGCATCCAGAATCTTTGCGGCTTTATAAGGAATACCCTGCAACAAATACATGTTGACCAGGTTCATGAGCTCGCGCTCTTTTTCCAGCATGCCTTGTTTGTGGGCAAGCTCCAGTACAGCCAGGGCGCGGCGGTTTTTCTTCAGAGTGAAATACACGCCGGAAAGCTGGTTCCAGTACTGTTTCTTCTCCGGCCAGTAAGCCACCATGGTTTCCAGCACCTTGGCGGCCTCGGCGTACTGCTTTTGCTGGTAGAGCATGGACAGCAGCAGCTGGTACCAGTTCTCACGAGGCTTGGTGGCCAGGCTGATGGCCTTGCGGATCTTGGGTATGGCCTTGTTGTAGTCCTTGAGCTGGGCGTAGATAGTGGCGCCAAAAGCATAACTGTCCGCGGAGGGATTCTCCGCCGTGGTCAACCATTTTTCATAGGCTCTGGCGGAAGACTTCCAGTCATTTGCCGCGGCATAGAGCTGAGCCAGGTTGTAGCGCATGCTCTGCTGAACCTGATCCGGCAGCGTTTCGGTATTCAGCGCTTCATTGAAAGCCTTGATGGCTTTCTTGTACTGTTCCTGAGCGGCGTAGGCAAACCCGTAGGTCTGCATGACAGTGGCGTACTCATAACCGTTCTTGCGCACCCGGGGCAACAGCGCATCAAGACGCTTGAGGGCCTCCTTGTACTTGTTCTCGCCCATGAGTTCCTGAATGGTGGTCAGCCGCTTGTAGGTGCGTTCGCTGAGGGTGGCGGCAAAAGCCTGGCCACCCAGCAACAGCGCCACGAGGAACAATGCCTTGAATGCACGCATCAGCCGTCCTCCGCCAGTTTGAATTCAATGGTCTGCACCGCCCGGCGTGGCACCGGTTTGCCATCGACGATACGGGGTTTGAACTTCCATTTCAAAATGGCTCTCTTGGCAGCCCGATCGAACAGACGCCGGGGCTTGGAATCGAGCACCTTTACATCAGTTACAGTACCCAATTCGGTAACGGTAAACTCGACTTTCACCCAGCCCTCCTTTCCGGCCAGGGCAGCTTTGCGGGGATAGCGGGGCGCAATCTTCACCAGAGGGATCAGCTCTCCGTCTCCCCGATGGGCACTAGTAGCACCACGCCCCACACCGCCGATGAAAGGCCCACCGGATACGCCTGAGGTGGACAGGCGGGGCATGTCCATCTGCAGGTTGGGCATGGCAACCGTATCATTTTGTTCAACCTGTAACTCCGGAGGCGGAGGCGGCTCTTTGGGCAAAGGCGGCTTCTTGGGCACTACGCGCTTCTTTACCCGCACTTCAGAATCCCGCTTGAGACGCACGAAGTCCACCACGGAGTAGTCCTGCGTCTTGTTGATATCCCCCTTGCCCTGGCTGATCATGAAATGCATGGCGAAAAACAGCGCCAGGGAGACCAGCGCCGCCAGGATCATAGCAATGGGAAGGCGCAGCCACATGTCAGTCTTTCACCGCGGCAATAGAAACATTCAATATGCCTGCCAGATGCACCTGGTCCATGACCTGCACCAGCAGTCCGTTCTTGGAATCCTTGTCTGCCTGGATGACCACGGAAGCCTCCGGACTTTCCGCCTTGAGGCGCTCTACGTTGGCGCGCACAGCACGAATATCCACCTGGCGCTTGTCCATCCAGATCTCATCGTTGGCGGTGATGGCAATAAGGATGTTGCCATGCTCCTTGCGCTGCGCGGTGTTGGCGCTGGGACGGTTCACGTCCACGCCGGATTCCTTGATAAAAGAGGTGGTAACGATGAAAAAGATCAGCATGATGAACACGATGTCCATCAGGGGCGTCAGGTCGATCTGGGCTTCATCGTCTTCTTGACAGTATCTGCGTCTCATTGGTCTCTCACCGCTTTGGTGTCTGATATCTGGATGTTGTCTGCCGCGATCTGGGTCAGATAATCCGCATGGAACTTGAGGCGTGCGCTGAAATACAGGCCGGACAGGGCCACCACCATGCCCGCCATGGTGGGGATGGTGGCCATGGAGATGCCGGAGGCCATGAGGCGGGCATTGCCGCTGCCGGTAATGGCCATGATGTCGAACACTTGCACCATACCGAATACCGTGCCCAGCAGCCCCATGAGCGGGCAAAGGGCCACCAGGGTATTGAGCAGGATCAGTCCGCGATGCAGCTGCGCGGAAATACGGGAAATCAGCTCATCGCGGATACGGTGCGCGTACCAGCTGTGATGGTCCGAACGCTGATTCCACTGGGCTACGGCATCTTTTACCAGGCGGGGATAAGTCAGGCGCAGGAACCAGTAACGCTCGATGATGAGTATCCACATCATGAAAGCAGTGGCCAGTATGATCCACAATACCGGCCCTCCCGCCTCCATGAAATCACGGATGCTCTCGAGAATCCCGATCAACGCATACTTGATGTTCATGGTCTAAGCCACCCTCTCCCGGGGACAGGAACCGGGACACGCATTCAAGGCATTACTTGCCATGCAGTTTCTCCGCATGACGGGCGATGATGCCCGCGCTTTGCTCTTCGAGAACCTGCACCAGGGATTTGCTGCGCGCTGACACGATGGCATGCAGGAATGTCAGAGGAATCGCCGCAATCAGACCCAGTACGGTTGTGATCAGCGCCTGGGAGATGCCACCGGCCATGAGCTTGGGATCACCCGTACCAAACAACGTTATGGTCTGGAAGGTCTGGATCATGCCGGTAACCGTACCGAGCAGACCCAGCAGGGGCGCGATAACCGCGAGGATCTTGAGAATGGACAAGCCACGTTGCAGCTTGGGCACTTCCTTGACCACAGCTTCGTCCACTTTGCGTTCCAGAGTCTCCAGATCAGCGTCCTGATTCTCGTACCAGGACAACAGCACCCGGCCAAGAGGATTGTTCTTTTTCGGCTGATCAGCATGTTTCAGCTGCGCACGCACCTTCATGCCGGTAACACCCAGGGCGATGAGGCGGTAAAGGGCGAGGAGGAATCCGAAGATGGCCAGGCCGATAATGATGTAACCGACCTCCTTGCCCTGGGCGATGCGCTCCTTCAGATCCGGGGCCTGCACCAGCAGGCTGAGAATCGAACCGCGGGAAGGATCCACGGCCATGGGCACTATGCCACTGGTGGCCTTCTGCAAATCCTCCGCCAGCTTGGTAAAGCGCCGCGCAGGCTGGCGGGGCAGCACGATGAGCTGATCTGTCTCCGTCAGGTAACGCAGGAACTTGCCATTGGACACGGAATTGAACACACCGACCCGCACCACTTCCTGTTTGCTTTCGGTACCATCCACGGCAACCACTGAATCCTGATAGCGGACCACCTTGCCGGATTCGGTCATTTCATGCTGCATCTGGTACCAGAGCTCTTCCAGCTCGGGAATGGACGGCAGCTTCTTTTCACTGGTCATTTCAGCCAGCTTCTTGGTTCGTCCCGGATACTGGGAGGACACCAGGGAAGCGTCCAGAATGCCTGCTACGTCGCCGGCCACCTGGCGCACCACGCCAAACAGCTCACCCAGGTTGCCCTGACGCCGTTCCAGGGTTTCCTCGGCTTCGGCCAGTTTCTGCTCATTCTCGTCGAACTGCTGCTTGAGCTTTTCACCGCGGGCCTTTTCTGCAGCGAGCTTGGCTCGGGCAGCGGCCAGCAGTTCCGCCTGCTTGGCCTTGTTCTTGAGGAATTCGGCTTCACGTTGTTTGTTCAGCCGTGCTTCCTGTGCTTTGGCCTGTTTGACCTGTTTCAGGAGAGTATCGAGATCGGTAGCCTGTGCGGAGGAAAATGCCACAAAAACTGCTGTCAGAATCAGGAATATGCTCAGTCGTTTCATTGGGCTTTCTCCGGCGCGGAAACAGGCAGTTTGATGAGATCCGGCGGCGCCTGCTTACGGGCGATGCGCAGTCCCAGCATGGCGGGCTTGCGGTATTCTTCTCCCAGCACCTGCCAGGCCCGTTTCTTATTGTCCCAGACGGCAGTTTCTTTCTTATCCAGGGTCTGGTACATGAGCGTCATGCGGCCGATACGCAGAAAATCCACGGATCGTTTCTTTCCATTGGTGGTGATATCCGCGGTATAAGCCTCTATCGTGCGGCCGTATTCCATTTCCACCTGATAGGCTTCCATGATACGCCGGTATTTTTCAGATACCGTTACATCCGCACGATCCAAAAGCGCTTTGAGTTCCTCAATGCGCTTGTTCCGCTCTTCCTGAAGAAAGGGCACATCCAACGCCACAAATTTCTCCAGGGTATCCACCATGCGTTCCATGAGAGGGATGACGCCCTGATTGGTGGTATCGATTTCGAGCAGTTCCTTGTCGATGCCGGCCAACTCTTCGTTCTGTGATTCGACCAGGCGGGCTACCTGATCATTGTAACCTTTGAGCGCATCATACTGCCGCATGGTGAGCTTGTATTCGGTGAGCATCTGCTCAGTCTTGTCAGCGACGCTGTCGATTTTCTTCTGCGAGGCAGCGGCCGCCTTTTCCGCAGAGGCCTGTATGCCCACAGCAGACTTGAGTTTTTGCTTGTTTCCTGCCGCCTGGGCGCCAGTACCCAGAATCAGACCCAGCATACATGCCAGCAGCAGGGTTTTCGCATTTCGTACCATAACAGCACCTTGAGTTTGAAGTGATTTGCCGCTGGACAACGCGGCTCCATGCATACGGTGAAAAAGCGATTATGCGTTCACCCGCAATACATGACAAGTGGTAATGCCTAGAAAAGGCAGACCCCGGACAATATGCGTCCGGGGTCTGCTTTATACACCTACACCAAAGCCCTTAGAAGCGTTGCTTGTAGGTCAGACTCCATACACGGCCGTCGATGGGATACAGCGGATAGAAATTGCTTGCATCATCCACGGAAGTATCGATGGGGGGATCTTCCTCGAAGGCGTTCTGGATACCCAGGGTGATATCGCCATCCCAACCTGCATGGTAGGTGAAGGTGAAATCATTCTGAGTATAGCTGTCGATATTGTGCGGATCAGCATCCATACCGGCAGTCCAGTTGATGACCCAGCCTACGGTGAAGTCTTTTACGTCCCAACGGACGACACCCTGGACACGATCCTGAGGCTGACCCCAGTCGCCAATGATGTCGACCTTCTTCACATCCGGTGAACCCTGGAACTGGTACTCATTGATGTGCGCCCAGGTGATTTCCGGCTTGAGCACACCCCACTCACCAATATCCCAGGTGTAGCGTGCGCTGATATCAACACCGCTGACTTCACGAGTGGCCACGTTGGCGGTAACGTATTTCAGCAGAGTGATATTGCCATTGGCATCCCGCTCGATACTGGTGCCTGATGGCAGGCCAATGCCGTCACGCTCAAAATTGAGCAGTGTCTGCGGGCCGATAGTGGAAACCACATTGTCGATACTGACATTGTAGTAGTTGGCTTCCAGCGTCAGATCCTCGATGGGATCCCAGACAGCGCCCAGATTCCAGGAATCAGAAGTTTCAGCTTCCAGATCCGGGTTACCGCCGGACAAGGCATTAACCTGCTGAGTAGGACACTGGTCTGCTGGAATGCCATTCAAAGAACACTGGGTCCAGTCTTTGACGAAAGGATGGTCTTCTGCGCCTGCCGCATAAAGATCGATCATGGCCGGTGCGCGGAAACCTTCGCTCCAGCTGGCGCGCAGCAACAGGTTGTCCATGGGCTGCCAACGAACTTTCAGCTGAGGAGAGGTTTCACTGCCGAAGTCGCTGTAATGGTCGTAGCGCAGAGCAGCACTCAACTCCAGGCTGTCCAGTACAGGGAACTGCGCCTCGCCGTAAATGGCGTACTGCTGACGGTCACCTTTACTGGAGCCGCCGGAACTGCCGATGACATTGTGCGCACGGCGTTCAGCATCATAGATATCCCGGTAGTCTTCATCACGATATTCATAGCCTGCCGCCCAGCCGATGTTGCCACCAGACAGTTCGAAAGACGTTTCACCGGTCAGGTTGATGCCGGTGCTGAAGTACTTGTTCTGTACATCACGGGAAGTGTCATGACGCATGCGCTCCATGGCAGCCAGGTGGTCGGGATCCTGTGAGAACGGATCCAGGAAATTGTAGTTGCCCTCCAGGACTTCCTGGGTGGCCTGGCTGTCCAGGATGTAGTTACGGCCGATGATGTCGGAATCGTAGAGGTTGTAACGAACATAGGCGTCATAGTCTATATCCCAGACCGTGCCCTTCACGCCCAGCGTGGTGTCCCACTGCCAGTTAGTGGCGGTATCGTCACGAGGACCGAAGGCAGCGAAGCGGTGCAGCATGAAAATGGGCTCACCCGGTACCGGGTTGCCCGGGGCTTCGCCAGGCACGAACATGAAGCCAACCGCCGGCGCGTAACGGCCGAAAGACTCTACCCGGGAGATCAGGTTCTGGGCATAGATGGTGGTGTCATTGTTGACTTCGTAGTCCAGATACAAGAACGCGTTGGCACGTTTCAAGTCGTTGGTTTCAGCAGAAACATTGGCATAGGGGTAGGTACAGACATCTTCGCCAAAGTAGCTGTATACGCCGGAGTACACGGGGGGATCACAGGGACCCAGCACTTCGAAACGGCCATCGGTAAAGGCATGATAGACCGTGTTGCCGAAAATACTGATGCCTGATGTGGTCAGATAGTCCTTGCCATCACCGAAATCGGTCTTGGACCAATCGCGGTCACGGGAGTAAATGATGTCCTTGTGGCGGTATTCGAGAGTGGCAATGTAGTTGCCCTTTCCGTAAGAACCACCCGCAGCAAAGCTTCCACCTTCGGCATCTGCACCGGGCAGACTGGGACGCTCTACAGTGGCCGTCATTTCAACGCCTTCGTAGTCTTTGCGCAGGATGATGTTGATAACACCACCAATGGCTTCAGAACCATATACGGCTGAAGCACTGTCCTTGAGGATCTCGATGCGCTCTACAGCCGCCAGAGGCAGGATGTTCAAATCAACACCCGTGCCGCCAGTTACCGGCGAAGCCGGAGCACGACGACCATTGATCAGCACCAGTGTACGTGAGGAACCCAAGCCCCGCAGGTCTACCAGAGACTGGGACTGAAAGGTGTTGCCAGAGGTTTCACGGAAGGAACCAAAGCTGTTGTAAGGCGTCTGACGCAGTACATCAGCTACAGACTGCAGGCCGCTCAATTCGATGTCTTCACGGGAAATGACCGCTACCGGGCTGGCACCTTCGATATCGATCTGCTTGATATGAGAACCTGTGACCTCTTCTTTTTCAAGCTTGACCGCTTCTTCTTCAGCGCTGGCCATGCCACTCAGCAGCAACCCCGATGCGACAACGCCGCTGCAAGCCAGATGAATGGCTGCGCTCAAAGTCTTTCGCTTGTTGAACATTACATTTCTCCTAGAGAATTTGGTGTAAAGCAGTGGAGTTTGTTATTGTGACCTCCACCGGCCTTAGCGGGCAGTAATACACTCGCATAGCGGCATTTTATAGTGGTTTTTTCCACCCTTGCAACAAAATTGCAACACTTGGGCAGAAAAATACCCAAACCGGCCTAGAAGTAGCGGGCTAAAACAAAATGGACAGCCACGTATATGGCTGATATTTCAGGATAAATATCAAAGGTGTTACAAAAATGATACAAAAACTCGCTATTTCTTTACTGTTATTGGGGTATGCCCTGGCAAGCTCCGCCGAGGAGCTCCCTGTAGAGTATTTCTTCAAGAACTATGAATTTAGCCAAGTCAGCCTGTCTCCTGATGGCACGCACCTGGCCGCCATCGCTCCTGTGGGGGACAGCCGCAACCTGGTGGTGATTGATCGCAAGACAATGAAACCTCTGGCCGTTACCTCCCTGACCAAACGCGACGTATCCTCTTACCAGTGGGCAAGCAACAAGCGCCTGCTGTTCTATGTGGAGGAAGACGGCAACGAATCCCTGGCCCTCAATGCCGTGAACATCGACGGCAGCAAACCCCGTGTACTGACCAAGGCGGCCAGGGGCATTCAGCTCATACCCCGCTACACACGCATGGTGAATCGACTCAAGGAAGATGATCGGCATGTCATCGTCGCCAGCAACGAGCGCAAGGCCCAGTTCCCGGATCTGTACACCATGGACATCTACAACGGACGCAAGAAGCGCCTCACCTCCAACCCCGGAAACATCACTAACTGGGTCATGGACTGGGATCACAAGGTGCGTGTGGCCATGCGTCAGGTCGTCGCCAAAGACAAGTCCGATGCCAGCAGTGAACTGCTCTATCGTGAAACCGAGGACGCGCCCTGGAAAGTCCTGGCCACCAGCCATCTTGGACAGGAAGGCACGGAGCCCGCCGGTTTCACCGCCGACAACAAGGTTTTGTATATCCTCTCCAATGTCGGGCGGGACCGCCTGGCGGTGTATCGCCTGGATCCCGCCACAGGGAAGAAACAGCTGGTCTTCGGTCATGACGAGGTGGATGTAGGCGGCCCGCGATTTTCGCCCAAGGATCATCGTGCACTGGCCATCGGATACGTTACCGACAAGCCTCATTTGCACTATCTGGACAAGAAGTTCGGCGCGATTCAGGAAGCGCTCAACAAAGCACTGCCGAATACGATCAACCGCGTCACCAGCCTGACGGACGATGAAAAAACGGCTGTGGTCATTGCTGCCAGCGACAAAACCCCCGGCACCTATTACCTGCTGGAGACCGAACCCAAACTCAAGCTTACCTACCTGGCGCAGATCGCCGACCGTATCAAGCCGGAGCAGATGGTGGACATGAAACCCATCAGCTACAAGGCCCGTGACGGCCTGCTGATCCACGGTTACCTGACCTTGCCCAAAGGTGCCGAAGGCAAGGCCATGCCCCTCATCGTGCATCCCCACGGTGGTCCCTACGGTCCCAGGGATATCTGGGGATGGAACCCCGAAGTGCAGTTCCTGGCCAACCGCGGTTATGCCGTGCTGCAGATGAATTTCCGCGGCTCCGGAGGTTATGGCAACAAGTTCCAGGTAGGCGCCTGGAAACAATGGGGCCTGCAAATGCAAGATGACATATCCGATGCTGTCAAATGGGCTGTCAAGAAAGGCATTGCCGATCCCAAACGCGTATGCATTTACGGCGCCAGTTACGGCGGCTATGCCACCATGGCTGGCCTGACCATGACGCCGGACTTGTACAAATGCGGCATCGACTACGTAGGCGTAGTGGACCTGGACATGCTCGAAAAATGGGATACTAAACACGACAAGGAAGGCGGCCTGACCGCCTGGTTCCACAACGCCGTCGGAAACCCGGACGATCCCAAGGACCGGGAACGCATGGCCAAGACTTCACCTATCAATCTCCTGGACAATCTGGATGACCCTCTGTTCGTAATCCATGGGCGCCGGGATCCTCGGGTAGAGATCGCCCAGGCAGAGGAACTCATGCACAAGCTGGATTCCCTGGGCAAACCCTATATCAAGCTCATCAAGAAGAAAGAAGGCCACGGTTTCCGCCGTGAGGCGAACAAGCTGGAGCTTTACAAGATGATGGACAAGTTCCTGAAGAAGAACCTGTAACCGGCCAGACGTCCCGGGCCCGGACATTTCGGGAAGTTCCGATCCAAGTCAGAGCTTCCCGTCTGTCCGGGCTTTTTTTTGGGGTATTTCATCAGGCTGATGCGATATACTTCGCAGCATGAAAAACACTCCCAAACACGACATCAAAGTGGACATAGAAACCACTTTCATCCGCGATCAGTCCGATATAGAAGCGGGTCGCTATGTATTCGGCTACACCATCACCATCAGCAATCAGGGCGGGCTTCCGGCTAAACTGCTCAACCGCCACTGGATCATCACTGATGCCAACGGCAAGGTGGAAGAGGTACGCGGAGAAGGCGTGGTGGGCGAACAGCCTTATCTGGAGCCCGGACAGCAGTATCGCTACAGCAGCGGCGCCATCATCGAAACACCCGTAGGCGCCATGGAAGGCGACTATGAAATGCTCGACGCTCAGGGCGAGCATTTTCTTGCCCCCATTCCCGCCTTTTCCCTGCAGATGCCCAACGCAGTTCACTGAGAGCATTCAAACCATGTCCACATGGGCCATTGGCGACATCCAAGGTTGTTACGACGAGTTGCGGGCGCTTCTCGAGAAGTTGGATTTTGATCCCTCACGGGACCAGCTGTGGTTCGTGGGCGACCTGGTCAACCGCGGGCCGAAGTCCCTGGAGACCCTGCGCTTCGTTTCCTCCCTGGGAGACAGCGCCCGCTGCGTGTTGGGCAATCATGATCTGCACCTTCTGGCCTTGGCCAGCGGTAACCAGCGGTTTCGCGACAGCGATGATCTGAACCAGGTATTACATGCGCCAGACCGCGATGAACTGATCTACTGGCTACGCCATCGGCCTCTGCTGCACCACGATGAAACCCTGGGCTTCACCATGATCCATGCCGGCCTGCCTCCCCAGTGGGATCTGGAGACCGCTCGTGCCTGCGCTGCCGAGGTGGAGGCCGTGCTGCAGGGGCCGGAACACGTGGAATTCTTCGACCGGATGTACGGCAACAAACCCAACCGCTGGGATCCGGCCTTGGAAGGCATGGAGCGTCTGCGCTTCATCACCAATTGTTTCACCCGCCTGCGCTTCGTCACGCGCAAGGGCAAGCTGAAACTTAAGCTGAAAGGCTCTCCCGGCAGCCAGAAGAAAAAATACTTTCCCTGGTTCCTGCATCCCCACCGCCGCACCCGCGACGAGCCGATCCTTTTTGGTCACTGGTCCACCCTGGGCTACCGGCACATGAACAACGTATGGGCCCTGGATACCGGCTGCCTCTGGGGCGGTCAGCTCACCGCTCTGCGCCTGGATACTGCTACGCCCGAGCCGGTTCAGTACAACTGCCCGGGCCAGCAGAACCCTGGCGATTTTATCTGAAAGAGCGCTCTTCCCAGGCGCACACTGGAGGGTGGTGAATCATCTGCACCAGAGTGCCATCCGGATCGTAGCAATAGAAGCTGCGCGCGCCATCCCGATGAGTACGGGGTTTGGTGCGCATGCGCACGCCATTCTCCTGCAGCCAGCGGAACCAGTCATCGACCTCCTCGGCATTCCTGAGGAAGAAACCTATATGATCCAGGCGCTGAGCCGCTTCATCCCTGGGCAACTCCCCCGCTTGGTGCAGGGCCAGATTGTCCCCGCCGGAGCTCAAGTAGACGTTGGTCTCGTCCGGCCGCCATTCTATCTTCATGCCCAGCAGATCCACATAAAAAGCCTCACAGGCGGCCAGGTCGCGCACATAGAGCGCCACATGACGCATGCCATAGCCCAGGGAAGGCCTGGGCATCAGTCCAGCGCCACCAGCTCGAAATCATGGGTGATCTTTGCCGTCTCACCCAGCATGATGGAGGCGGAGCAGTATTTTTCAGCACTCAGGCTTACCGCCCGGCCTACCGCCTTTTCCGTCAGCCCTTTGCCACCCACGCGGAAGTGCACATGGATACGGGTAAATACCTTGGGTTCCGCATCAGCGCGTTCTGCTTCGATTTCAACCTCGCAGAATCGAACGTCCTGACGGCTTTTCTTCAGAATATGGATGACATCAAACTCCGTGCAGCCCCCCATGCCCAGGAGCAGCATCTCCATAGGGCGTACCCCCAGGTTGCGTCCACCGTGTTCTTCCGGGCCATCCATGACCACCCCGTGACCACTGCCCGATTCCCCCACCATAAGGGCGCCATCCACCCATTTGACCTTAGCTTTCATCGCGAATCTCTATGGACGTTTAAAACTGGCACAGAAACTATCACAGACTTGGCGCAATTACAGCTTTGCTGCAACCCTTTACTCATGGCAGAATGATGAAAAGGAGGATCCACAATATGAGCAGAGGGTTGCCAACATGAGTATCGTCAAACCCCCACCGCCGCCACCCGCATGGCTGGCGCCTTTTCTTGCACATTGCCATGTACACAAGTATCCCGTACGCAAGGAGCTGATGAAACCCGGCGACAAGGCGGATACTCTGCTTTATGTCCTGGATGGCCAGTTGACCGTATTGCTGGAAGACGAAGACGGCAAAGAAATCATCCTCGCCTACGCCAACAAGGGTGAATTCATTGGAGAGATGGGCATGTTCGTGCCCCAGGCCACGCGGTCGGTCATCATCCGCACCCGCACTGCCTGCGAGATCGCGGAGATCAGCTACACGCGCATGGAAGCACTGCTGGAAAACGAACTCAAGGCGCATGCCAAGGATTTCTTCTATGCCGTGGGCAAGCAGCTTTCCGAGCGTCTGCTCAGTACCAGCCGCAAGGTCAGCCATCTGGCGTTCTACGATGTTACCGGCAGAGTGGCCAGCACCCTGCTGGATCTTACCCAGCAGCCTGATGCCATGACCCATCCCGACGGGATGCAGATCCGCATCACCCGTCAGGAGATCGGACGCATCGTGGGCTGTTCCCGGGAAATGGTGGGGCGCGTACTGAAAAACCTGGAGGCTCAGGGGCTGATCAGCGTGAAAGGCAAGACCATGGTGATTTTCGGCGCCCGCTGACTCCAGGCCAGTTGCCTACAGGTTGAAGAGTTCAGCCAGGCGGGTGCCTGGATCGTCCGCACGCATGAAGGCTTCGCCCACCAAGAAGCCATTGACGCCATGCTCACGCATGAGGGTCACGTCCTCGGGCTGGAGAATGCCTGATTCGGTCACGACCAGGCGCTCGTCGGAAATCTGCTCCAGCATATTCAGAGTGGTGTCCAGGCTCACTTCGAATGTCCGCAGGTTGCGGTTGTTGATGCCCACCATGGGGTTGTCCACTGCCAGAGACCGGGCCAGTTCCTGTTCATCATGCACTTCGATGAGCACATCCATGCCCAGATCCATGGCCAGGCCATTCAGGGACGCTAGCTGTTCGTCGTCCAGGCAGGCTGCGATAAGCAGGATACAGTCCGCTTCCATGGCCCTGGCCTCATACACCTGGTAGGGATCGATGATGAAATCCTTGCGGATCACCGGCAGCTCGCAGGCTGCCCGGGCCTGTTTCAGGTAGGCAACCGATCCTTGGAAAAAGTCCACATCCGTTAATACGGACAGGCAGGCGGCGCCATGTTCCGCGTAACTACGGGCAATGTCCGCCGGGCGGAAATCTTCCCGCAGCACTCCCTTAGAGGGTGAGGCCTTCTTGATCTCGGCAATGACGCCAGGCAGGCCGCGCCCTATCTTTTCCTTCAGGGAGGCAACGAATCCCCGGGGCGCGGAGGCTTGCGTCATCTCCTGCTTCAGCACCTGCTCAGAAACCTGGTGCCGGGCCGCATGGATTTCCTCGACTTTGCGGGCGACGATTTTCTTGAGAATATCCGGTGTGTCGGTCATTGAATGTTGCCTGTTATCTGTAGATTTTACCCTCTCCCCAGCCCTCTCCCCCCTAGGGGAGAGGGAGCTACTCCCCTCTCCCTCTGGGAGAGGGGCCGGGGGTGAGGGCCCTCAATCGAAACTCTGGGACACCACCACCAACCGGTCCAGCCGGTTGCGCGCTTCGCCGCTGGCAATCGCAGCCCGGGCCTTGTCCACGCCACCCTTGAGATCATCCGCCAGCCCCGCCGCATAAATGGCCGCACCTGCATTCAGCGTGACAATATCCCGGGCGGGGCCGGCATGATCCTCCAACACGGAACGGATCATGGCCAGGCTTTCCCCGGCATCCGCCACCTGTACGGCCTCCAGGCTGGACCGTTCCATGCCAAATTCTTCCGGCCAGATGCTGTAACGGCGAATGACGCCGCCTTTCAGCTCCGCCACTTCTGTCTTGTCACCGATGCTGATCTCGTCCAGGCCGTCTTTGGAATGCACCACCAGCACATGGCGGGCGCCCAGGCGTTGCAACACTTCCGCCAGGGGTTCCAGGAGGTCTTCGCTGAACACGCCCAAAAGCAAGTTGGGCACCCCGGCGGGGTTGGTCAGGGGACCCAGCACATTGAAAATGGTACGTACGCCCATTTCCTTGCGCGGGCCGATGGCATGTTTCATGGCGCTGTGATGGCCGGGGGCGAACATGAAACCCACCCCCACCTCGCGCACGCAGTGAGCCACCTGTTCCGGACTCAGATCCAGTCGGATGCCTGCCGCCTCCAGGGCGTCGGCGCTGCCGGATTTGCTGGAGACCGAGCGGTTGCCATGCTTGGCCACATGACAGCCCGCCGCTGCCGCCACAAACATAGAAGCGGTGGAGACATTGAAGGTGCCGGAAGCATCGCCGCCGGTACCTACGATATCCACGGCATGATCCAGACCAGAGATATCCACCCCGGCCGCCAGCTCGCGCATCACCGAGGCGGCCGCGGTGATTTCCGTCACAGTCTCCCCCTTCATGCGCAGGCCGATGAGAAAACCGCCGATCTGCGCCGGGGTGGCTCCGCCGGTCATGATGGTCCGCATGACGGCTGTCATTTCATCCGCGCCCAGGTCCTGCTTTTCGATAACCCGGGCGATGGCTTGTTTCATGTTCATGGTTCTTGCCTCTGCAACGATGGCAGATCGGGTTTCAGCCCGACGCAACCACCGGCTCTTGTTGGGCTGAAGCCCAACCTACATGGTTTACGGTTCCGCGTTGATTGTAGGCCGGACTTCAGTCCGACATTTTCCCTGGTGTCGGGCTGAAGCCCGACCTACATTATTTACCGTCGAGAAAATTCCGCAGCATGTCATGCCCGTGCGCGGTGAGTATGGACTCAGGGTGGAACTGCACCCCCTGCACATTCAGCTCCCGGTGGCGCACGCCCATGATCTCGTCCATCTCCCCGTCCTGCTCCGTCCAGGCGGTGATCTCCAGGCAGTCGGGCAGGCTCTCTTTTTCGATTACCAGGGAATGATAACGGGTGGCGGTGAAAGGGTTGTTCAGGCCGCTGAATACCCCCGTATCCGCGTGATATACGGGAGAGGTCTTGCCGTGCATGATCTCCCGGGCATGAACGATCTTTCCGCCAAAGGCCTGGCCGATGGACTGGTGTCCCAGGCACACCCCGAGAATGGGCAGCTTGCCCGCGAACTGCCGGATGGCTGCCACGGACACCCCCGCTTCATTGGGTGTACAGGGGCCAGGCGAAATGACCAGGTGATCCGGATTCAGCGCCTCAATCCCTTCGAGATCGATCTCGTCGTTGCGCTTTACCACCACCTCGGCGCCCAGTTCGCCAAAATACTGCACCAGGTTGAAGGTAAAGGAATCATAGTTGTCTATCATCAGCAACATGGCTCAGCCCTCCCCTTCGCACAGATGCTTTTCCAGTCCGGCTTCCGCCAGAGCCACGGCGCGGAATACCGCCCTGCCCTTGTTCATGGTTTCCTTCCATTCCAGTTCGGGCAGGGAATCGGCCACGACACCGGCACCCGCCTGGATGTGCAGCTGGCCGTCCTTGATGACGGCAGTGCGGATGGCGATAGCCGTGTCCATATTGCCGTTCCAGGACAAATAGCCCACGGCGCCGGAATAAACACCCCGCTTCACCGGCTCCAGCTCGTCGATGATCTCCATGGCACGGATCTTGGGAGCGCCGGACACCGTGCCTGCCGGGAAGGTGGCGCGCAGCACGTCGATGGCGCTCATGCCTTCCTTGAGATCGGCGGTGACATTGGAGACGATGTGCATGACATGGGAATAGCGCTCCACGATCATCTTGTCCGTGAGGGTCACGCTGCCGGTACTGGCCACCCGTCCTGCATCATTGCGCCCCAGGTCGATGAGCATGAGGTGTTCTGCAAGTTCCTTGGGATCCGCCAGCAGTTCGGCTTCCAGGGCCTGATCTTCTTCTGCCGTGTGGCCCCGGCGGCGGGTGCCGGCAATGGGACGCACCGTGACCTCGCCATCCTCCAGGCGCACCAGGATCTCCGGTGATGAGCCCACCACCTGGAAGTCCTCGAAATTCAGGAAATACATGTAGGGCGAGGGATTCAGGCCACGCAGGGCGCGGTACAGATCCAGAGGAGGCGCCTTGAAGGGGATGGACAGGCGCTGGGACAAAACGACCTGCATGCAGTCGCCTTCCACGATGTAATCCCTGATGCGTTCTACCGCGGCCTTGAAGCCTTCCTCGGTGAAGCCGGAAATGAAATCCGATTCACTGACCCGGTGCGTCTCGCCTTGTACCGGGCGGGACACCGGCTCGCGCATACGCCCGGCCAGTTCGGTGATGCGGGCCTGGCAGGATTCATAACTATCCCCCGCGGCTACGTCGCCATGCACGATGATGTACATGCGCCCGGCCAGGTTGTCGAACACCACCACCTCATCAGAAACCATGAGCAGAATATCCGGGGTATCCAGTGGATCCGCCTTGGCATTGTTCTTCAGGCGCGGTTCGATATAACCGATGGTGTCATAGCCGAAGTATCCCACCAGGCCCCCACTGAAACGGGGCAGGCCCGGCAACTCCGGCACCTTGTAGCGCGCCTGGAAATCCTCGATAAAGGCCAGGGGATCATCGGCTTCCAGGGTTTCGGTGACTTGGCCGTCGGTACTCAGGGTGATGCGCTTGTCCCGTACCCGCAGCTGAGTGCGGCAGGGCAGGCCGATAATGGAATAGCGGCCCCATTTCTCCCCGCCCTGGACGGATTCGAACAGATAGCCATAGGGGCGGTCTCCCACCAGCTTGAGATACACGCTCAGGGGGGTGTCGAGATCAGCAAGGATCTCGCAAACCACAGGGATGCGGTTATAACCCTGGGCAGCCAGGGCATCGAATTTTTCGGGGGTCATGATTGTCTCCACACAACAGGCAAAACGAAACGGCGATTGGTAAGCAGGATCAGGCCTGCCATCGCGTTCCGGTTTTCAGCGTCTTGTTATGTGCAAGCAAATACATGTCTTTATGTGAATGATGGGTACAGAAGCGAACAATAAAAGATCCCGGGGGTCGGCGTCAAATCATGTCCTTCAATTCGGCCATGGAGTCGATAACCGCATCCGGCTCATAGGTACGTATGTCTTCACCGTGATTGTAGCCATAGCTCATGCAGATGATGCGAAAGCCCGCCGCCCGGGCCGCTTTCACGTCACTCTTGGAGTCGCCGATCATCAGGGACTGATCCGGCCCGGCACCAAAAAACTCCGCCGCGTACAGCAGAGGCGTGGGATCGGGCTTCTTCACCGGCAGGGTATCCCCGGCCACCACGATGCCGAAATAATCCTCGATACCCAGGTCGCGCAGCAGGGGCAGGGTGAACTGCTCGGCCTTGTTGGTCACGCAGCCCAGAGAATATTCCTGGGCCTTGAGGTAATCCAGACCTTCCTGCACGCCCGGGTACAGGGTGGAGCGCTTGGAGGTGTTCTCAGCATAGAGGTCCAGGAAGATGGGATAGGCCTTGTCGAATTCCTCGTCCGAAGGCTCACCGTCCAGCTGCCCGACAAGAGCGCGGCGCACCAGGCGCTCCACGCCATTGCCCACCCAGTCACGCACCCGGGTTTCGCCCCAGGGCTCACGCCCCAGGGCTTTCATCATCTCGTCCACGCACCAGGCGAGGTCCGGCACACTGTCCACCAGGGTGCCATCCACGTCGATAAGGATCATTTGCGGCTTTTGCGGCATATTCAACCGGCCTTGGCCAAAGCATCCAGCATTTCTTTGACACGGGTATCGTACTTGTTGGGATCGGCTTCGTTGCGGCCACCAAAGATGCCGGAGCCGGAAACGAAAGTATCGGCGCCCGCCGCGGCAATCTCGGCAATGTTATCCACTTTGACGCCGCCGTCGATCTCCAGGCGGATGTCCAGGCCGGAGTCATCGATCATCTTGCGTGCTTCTTTGAGCTTCTGCAGGGCGGAAGGAATGAAGCTCTGGCCGCCAAAACCAGGGTTCACGGACATGAGCAGGATCATATCCACGTTTTCCATCTCGTACTTAAGATAGTCCAGGGGCGTGGCCGGATTGAACACCAGGCCGGCTTTGCAACCCGCGCTTTTGATAAGTTGCAGGGTGCGGTCCACATGCTCGGAGGCCTCGGGGTGGAAAGTGATGTAGGTGGCGCCTGCTTCGGCAAAGTCGCCCACGATGCGATCCACAGGGCTGACCATGAGATGCACATCGATGGGGGCGGTGATGCCATGCTTGCGCAGGGCATCGCAGACCAGAGGGCCGATAGTCAGGTTGGGCACGTAGTGGTTGTCCATGACATCGAAATGGATGAACTCGCAGCCCGATGCCAGCACGTCCTCGCATTCCTGGCCCAGCTTGGCGAAATCTGCGGAAAGGATGGAAGGTGCCAATACGAAATCTGTCATGATGAATACTCCCTGCCGTGATATCGGCATGCGGATACGGAAAAAATTGGTGCTCAATCTTACCGGAATCGACCGGAAACTTCACTGACACCCATCATTGGGCACACCCGGAGCCAGGCGCAGCGAGAAGCCTGGAGATACCCCTAGGACTCATGGGCTTGCCGCAGGCATAGCCTTGCACCCGGTCACAACCTGCTTCGCGCAGGAATTCCAGCTGCTGACTGTTTTCCACCCCTTCCGCCACGGTTTTCATGCCAAAACTGTGCGCCAGAACAATGGTGGCGCGGACGATGGCCTCGTCATTGACATCCACCAGGATATCCCGCACGAAGCTGCGGTCAATCTTCAGGCTGGCCAGGGGGAAGCGCTTCAGATTGACCAGAGAGGAATGACCGGTGCCAAAATCATCGATAGCCAGTTCTATGCCCATTTCAGTGAGCCCAAACAGATTCTGATAGGCCACATCCCCTCTTTCGATGATGACACTCTCGGTAATCTCGAATTCGAGCAGCTCCGCGGGAATCCGGTAGGTGGCCAACTGACTGGCCACACTGGCATTCAGTCCCGGCTTGACCAGTTCACCGCTGGACAGGTTGATAGCCACCCGGGGCGGCACCGCTCCCTCTTTGCGCCAAGCAGCGATCTGCTGGCACACTGCTTCCCGCACCCAGGCGCCAAGAGGCGCGATCAGGCCGGTCATTTCCGCCATGGGTATAAACCTTGCGGGACTCACCAGTCCCTGGCCAGGCCGGTTCCAGCGCAACAGAGCCTCTACGCCCACCAGCTCCCCTGTAGCCAGTTCATACTGGGGCTGGTAGACAAGGTAGAACTCCTGGCGGGCCAGGGCCTGGTGCAATCCCTGTTCGGTATCGAAATACGAATAGGCCGACAGGTTGAGCTTTTCGGTAAAAAACCGGTATTGGTCCCTGCCGCCGTCCTTGGCTGAATACATGGCGGTGTCCGCATGCTTGATAAGTTCTTCAGCCGTTGCACCATCCCGGGGAAAAAGACTGACGCCAATACTGGCAGTGGTGCGCAGCTCATGCTGGCCCACAGTAAAGGGCTGACGGAACGCCTTCAACAGCTTTTCCAGCAAATGCACCACTTCTTCCGGGCGCTTGAGGTCTTCCACGATCAGGGTGAACTCGTCGCCCCCCATGCGCGCCAGGGTATCGCCCTGGCGGATATGGGCGTGCAAACGGCTGGTCACGGCCTGCAGCAACTGGTCACCCACCTGGTGCCCGAGGCTGTCATTGATGATCTTGAAGCGATCCAGATCCATGAAAAACAGCGCCCCGGACAATCCACTCCGCTGCACCCGGAGCAGGGCCTGCTCCAGGCGATCCTGAAATAGCACCCGGTTCGGCAGTCCTGTCAGGGGGTCATGGGTAGCCAGGCGTTCCAGCTCCATACGGGAGGCATGCAACTCGGATATGTCGTTGAGCAGGATGACATAGTGCAAAGGCGCATGGACTTCCGGCTGCACCCGATCCACACTCAACCACAGGGAAGCCTGGCTGCCATCCGGTCGGTAGAGCTGCACTTCCCCGTGCCATCTTCCTACCGTATCCAGTGTCAGCCAGGCATCTTCCTCCAACAACGGCCCGCCAGCGCTGCAAAGCGCCGACATCTCAGATCCCAGGACGTCCAGCAGAGCCACCTGGCAGATACCTTCCACCGCGGGGTTGGCGGAAATGATGCGCCGGTTCTCATCCAAAATGACAACACCTTCCCGGGCAGCGTTCACCGCTTTGGCCACCAGGCGGGCGCGGGTTTCATCCTGGCGGGCATCCGTGACATCCCGCACCACCGTGAGCAGGGTGCGCTTGCCCTTCTCACGGTAATCCATGGGGACCATACGCGCCTCATAGAGGCGCAGCTGTCCACTGCCATTCGGCATCTGGTACTCGATCTGCTGCAGACTGCCACTGCTGAGTGTGTCGGACAACAGCTTGTGGAAACGCCGGGCCATGTCCTCATCGAAGATATCTTCCATGCGGCTGCCGATGATCTCTTCCCGGGGCACATAGAGTTCTTCCGGCCTGGAAGTGAGCACGTCCAGGAATCGCCCCTCCTCATCCTGAAAGAACAGCATATCGGGAAAAGCCGTGGCAATGGCGCTCATGCGCGCCTCGGAAGAAGTTTTCAGCTGCTGATACAGTGATTGCATTTCTTCCGAGGAAATGGTCAGGGAGCGCTCCAGGGTATAGCGGTCCTGGTCAGCCTGGTAGTAGGCTTCATCCACTTTCTGCAGAAAATGCTTCCAGACCTCGCCTGACGGGGGCTTCCCGGCATCCAGGGCCATCTTCTTCAATTGCCGTTCCAGCAGGCGATGCATCAGCGTTCCCACCACAGGGTAAGCGTCATGGTCTGATTGTGCAGATCACACAATCCCGAAGACAATGGCGAAAGCTCGCCATAAGAGTAAAAGCCGGCCTGGCAGGTTTGCGCTGGCAGCTTTTCCCTCACTGCCTCGATTTCCTCTTCCACCCGTGGACCAAGCACCAGGTAACGCCCCACGCAACTGATGGCGATGCAGCACAGGGGACCACCCGTATAGGAACGCATATCCATGGCAGAAGCCGCATCTTCCGCGCCATCGATGAGCCGGTCGAAGTTGGCCCGCATCAACTGAACCAGACTGCCCTGGGGGATGTTTCCGGCAAAGGTCAGGGACTGCGCCTCTTCATCCACGCCCAGAATCGTCCGTACTTTCCGCTCCGGCTCCCCCTGCCTCGAACGCAAGGCCAGGGGAAACAGCAAGCCGGATGCAGGCAAATCCCGGGAGCGCTCGCCTAGGTATTTTTTATAGAGCTTCAGGGCCGGCTGGCCATCCAGTTCATACAAAACATTGTCCTGCGACCCGGTGACCAAACGCTCCGGTCCCAGTACGTCCCAGCCTCCACGGGAGCCGTGAGCCACGCCCAGACGCTTTCCGCAGATACCCAGGGCACACACCATATCATCAACAATTTCATCTTGGCGCATGACCCAAGTGGAGACAAAACGCGCGCCATCCCCCGCCAATCCCCCGGTCACGGGAATACGTCCCTGGAACACGGCATTGAATCCGGTCATCAGCCGCGAGGCATTGATATCCAGGCCCTCGGAGAGGACAAATGCGGTGGCCAGCGCTTCCTGCTTTGCAAGCGCTTCAGCCAGGGACTGGCCAACCATGAAGGAGTCCCTGTCATCCGTGCGCCGGCAGCATTCCACCACCAGGCTGGAGTGCTGGAACTCGATCAAGAGGGCGACCAGGCCGGTTTCCAGAAAATGGGTATGAAAAATGTTTCCAGCCGTTGAGCATCCCATGAACCGGGAGTGGGGATAGGAAGCGCGCAGCGGTCTCAGCGCCTCCCGGGTCTGATCCCGGGATAAGCTGCTGAAAACCAGCACCAGCGTGTCTGGCGTATCGGCAACCCCACACGAATCACTTTGCCAGCCCTTGTCCGGCTCAAACCACTGCAAAGCAGTCTGCATCTCCAGCCTCCCCCTTTACTCCATGAGGCGGTTGCACCCCAACCTGCCTCCAACGACTGGCTATCAAAACTACCGCACCTTCAGCCGCAGGCCAAGTGAAACACCGAACAAATTACTTCAGGGCAACCGCAAGGGATTTGTAACCACTGCTGGCCAGCTGGCGCCGCGCATCCTGCATGGCTGCCGCATTGGCATAAGGCCCCAGCTGCACGCGGTACCAAGTACTGCCCTTGATCCTGGCGCTGCTGACACGGGCGCGCAGGCCCAGCAGCGCCAGCTTGGCCTTCAGGGACTCCGCTTCACGCTGGCTGCGGAAAGAACTGACCTGCACCATGTAACGCCGGCCCGCCGCCTTGGGCTTGGGCGCGGCAGCCGGCTCCGCCCTCTTTTCCGGTGGCCGAACTGCCGGGGGCGCCTTCTTCACCTGGCGCTCCACCTCTTCGTCAGGTATCAGCACTTCCTGGTCCGGCAGGAGATTGTAGAAGTCGAACCGCGGCTTGCTCACCCGAACGGGTTCCGCTGATACTTTGCGCGGCGCTGTTTTCTTTACTACGGGCGGGCGATCCCCTATCCAGTTGTCCTGAATATTGCGAGGCGCATACTTGAGGCAGACAAAAGCAGCGCTGGCCGCTCCCAAGACAAAACCCGACACCAGCCATACCCACGCGGATACCGGTTGCTTCTGCTTCCTGCCGCGGTTGGCGCGTCCCTTGTAGTCTCTGGCCATTACATGCTCTCCGGCGCGGATACGCCTATCAGGTTCAGCCCGTTGCGCAGCACTTCCCGGGTGGCGAGGATGAGCTTGACGCGGGCATCCCGCAAGGCGGCATCATCCACCAGGAACTGGTGGGCGTTGTAGTAGGTGTGCAGGTCGTTGGCGAGATCCCGCAGGTAATGGGTGAGCTGGTGGGGCTCCTCGTTGAGAGCCGCGGCTTCCACCACTTCCGGGTAGCGGGACAGGCTGTTGAGCAGGGCCAGCTCGTGGGTTTCCGTAAGGCGCTCCAGGTTGGCCACTCCTTCGCTGGGCTCGATGTCCAGGCCCTTTTCCGCCGCCTGGCGCAGCACCGCGCAGATACGCGCATGAGCATACTGCACATAATAAATAGGGTTATCACTGGACTGGGACTTGGCCAGATCCAGGTCGAAATCCAGGTGCTGCTCGCACTTGCGCATGACGTAGAAGAAGCGCGCCGCGTCCCGCCCCACTTCCTTGCGCAGCTGACGCAGGGTGACGAATTCGCCAGAGCGGGTGGACATGGCCAGCTTCTCGCCGTTGCGGTAGAGAATGGCGAACTGCACCAGCAGCACATCCAGCTTGTCGGCATCATCGCCCAGGGCCTTGAGTGCCGCCTTCACCCGGGGGACGTAGCCGTGATGGTCCGCCCCCCAGACATCGATGACCCGGTCGAAGCCGCGCTCCAGCTTGTCCATGTGGTAGGCGATGTCCGAGGCGAAATAGGTGGTCTGGCCGTTGTCGCGCACCACCACCCGGTCCTTCTCGTCGCCGAAGTCAGTGGAGCGGAACCACCATGCGCCCTCTTTTTCATAGAGATAACCGGCGTCGCGCAGGCGGTCTATGGCCTTGTTCACGGCGCCGGATTCCACCAGGCCGCGCTCGGAATACCATTGCTCATAGACCACCCCGAACTTTTCCAGGTCGTCGCGGATATCATCCAGGATGGTGTTCAGGGCCAGCTCGAAAACATAGCGGTAACGGTTGTCACCCAGCAGGCTCTTGCAGCGCTCGATGAGAGCATCGATATGCTGTTCCTTGTCACCGCCCGCCGGCTCGTCCGGAGGAACATCCTTGAACACCGTATCGGCGTCGAAGCGGTAGTCATCGCCATGCTCCCGGTGCAGGGTGGCGGCGATGTCCCAGACGTAGTCGCCCTTGTAGCCGTTGCTGGGAAAGGTCAGCTCCTCCCCCGCCAGCTCCAGATAGCGCAGCCACACGGAAGCGGCGAGGATATTCATCTGCCGCCCGGCGTCATTCACATAGTATTCCCGGTGTACCTCGAAGCCCACGGCGGCGAGCAGATCCGCCACCACCGCGCCATAGGCCGCTCCCCGGCCATGGCCCACATGCAAGGGCCCCGTGGGGTTGGCGGACACGAACTCCACCTGCACCTTCTTGCCCCTGCCCAGATCCGAGCGGCCGTAGTCATGGGCCAGGCGCAGAATCTCCGGCACCACGGCATGGTAGGCGCTGGCGGACAAATGGAAGTTGATGAAGCCCGGCCCGGCGATTTCCACCTGTTCCACCCGGGGGTCATCCGGAAGAGCAGCGACAATCTTTTCCGCCAGGTCCCTTGGCTTCATGCCCGCGGCCTTGACATTGACCATGGCGGCGTTGGTGGCAAAATCCCCGTGGGAGGCATCCCGGGTGCGCTCTATGACCGGCTGCTGTCGCATGCCGGCATCGATGACGCCTTCGCTCTCCAGGGCATCCAGTGCGGTGGAAACGAGTTTTGCGATTTGTGACTTCATGGAGGTTTTCGGTCCTTAATCTGCTGGCTCCCGAGCTGATTCGGGAAAACCTGTTAGCATACCAGAAAAATCTCCGTCAGACGGGGTTGCCAAACCACAATTTGTACGCAAGGAGGATCGATCGAAGATGAACGGCTGGCTCTATACGCTGTTGTTCCTGGCACTGGGCTATTTCGTGCTGGTCAATGTCATGCTGGTGCTGTCCGTGCGCAAGATGAGCCACCCGGAAGGGCTCATCAAATCCCGGGATGATGAGGGCCAGTCCCTGAACGATTCTTTCCACCACTGGGTCAGAGAGCAGGGATTTCAGCCAGACAGTCACTTCGATTTTTATGGCATCCTGGGCAGCGACAAGCCGTTGGAGGTGAGCGCCTGGTTGTCACCTGAGCGGGACATCCTGCTGCTGCTCTATCGCTTTGGCAACAAACAGTGGCTGGACATGGCCAGCAGCTTCGATGACCACTACGGCCTGGTGAGCAGCAATTTTCACGACGCCCTGATTCTGCCCCAGCCCCCCAATGTCATGCTGCAGGTGTTCGTGGACATGGAACCGGATGCTTTGTATCAGGAACACCTCAAGTCCCGGGATTACCTCATCGAACGGTTTGGCATCAATCCCGACAAAGTGGATGTCCCCGTCACCCAGCTGGTGGCCACAGCCATCAAACGCCAGATGCACTACATCCGCAGCCTACCCCTGTGGTTTCTCCGGGGAGCCGGGTGGAAACTGTTTCGCGGGTGGCGCTACCGCAACAAATCTGTCATCGAACTCATCGAGTCTTTGCCCAACGACCGTTAGTGTGGGAATCCATCCAGTGACTCCCTCCCCCGCGCAAGGGGGAGGGTTGGGGAGGGGGTGAGAAAACCCGGTCTCCCCCTCACCCTATCCCGGGGGGAGAGGGAAATGGTTGGTATCTTTCTTCCATCATGTCTAATACAAATCCACAGGATCCACATCTACGGAAAAGCGCACCCGGCCCGCATCCGGCAACGAGGACAGGGCCGGCACCAGAGCCCCCAGCAGGTGCTGCAGTTCCGGGCGGCGTCCGGCCTGGAGCAGCAGCTGGGCCCGGTGCCGGCCCGCGCGTTTTTGCATGGGTGCGGGCACCGGGCCCCATACCAGCACCCGCCCCTGCGCCAGCTGCCCGGCCAGCTCTGCCGCCTGCTGAAGAAAGTCTTCCGCTGTGTCCGGGCGGCGGGCACTGGCGCGAATCAGAGCCTGACTGCTGTAGGGGGGCAATGCCGCCATTTCACGTTCCTTGAGGGCTTGCCGGGCAAAAGCGTTGTAGTCTTGTTCTACCAAGGAACGCAACAGGGAATGTTGTGGAAAGCGGGTCTGCAGCAGCACCTGGCCCGGAAGCTCAGCCCGTCCCGCCCGGCCCGCCACCTGGATGATGAGCTGGGCCATGCGTTCCGCGCTGCGGAAATCGGCGGAAAACAGGCCACTGTCCACATCCACCACAACCACCAGGGTCAGGTTGGGAAAATGATGCCCCTTTGCCAGCATCTGCGTGCCTACCAGGAGTCCGGCCCCGCCCTGCTTCACCCGCGCCAGGAGCCTGTCCAGGCTGCCCTTACGGCTGGCGGCATCCCGATCGATGCGCACCAGAGGATAATCCGGAAAACGCCGACTTAAGCCCTCCTCCAGCTGTTCCGTGCCCTGCCCCAAAGGATGCAGCTCCACAGACCCACAGGAAGGGCATATTTTTGGTAGTAAACGCTCACTTCCACAATGGTGGCAGATGAGCTTGCCCTGTCCCCGGTGCAGGGTCTGGCGGGCATCGCAACGGGGACAGTCCGACAGCCATCCACAGCCGTAGCAGCTGAGCACCGGTGCATATCCCCGGCGGTTGAGAAACACCATGGCCTGCTCGCCCCGGCCCAGGGTCTGTTCCAGGGCCTGCAGCGCCGGGGGCGACATTCCTCCGGCAAGGCGCTGGTTGCGCACATCCAGAACCTGCATGGCGGGGGCTTTGGCGCCCCCTGCCCGCCGGGTCAGGCGCAGCCAGCGGTAGCGGCCATCCATGGCATTCTTCAGGCTTTCCAGGGAGGGGGTGGCAGACCCCAGGACCACGGGACAAGCCGCTCGGCGGGCGCGCACCAGAGCCAGATCCCGGGCGGAATAGCGGAACCCCTCCTGCTGCTTGTAGGAGGCATCGTGTTCCTCATCCACCAGCACCAAGCCCAACTGGGGCATGGGCGTGAACACCGCCGAGCGGGTGCCCAGCACCAGCTGCGCCCGGCCAGTGCGCGCCAATTGCCAGGCCTGTTCACGTTCACCCGCGCTCAGGCCCGAATGCATCACCGCCACGGTCACCGCCAGCCGCGACGCTACCCGGCGCACCAGCTGGGGTGTCAGGGAGATTTCCGGCACCAGCAGCAGCACGCTGCACCCCCGGGCCAACACCTGTTCTGCAATATGGAAGTAGACCTCGGTCTTGCCGCTCCCGGTCACGCCGTCCAGGAGAAAAGCCCCGTATTCATCCAGGCCAGCGGTGACCGCCGTGACAGCCGCCTGCTGCTCAGGCTCCAGATCGTGGGGAGGCGTCTGTGCCCTGGCCGGGGCGCTCTCCCCCAAGCCCAGCGCCGCCCAGCCCTTGGCGCACAGGGCATTCAGGGCAGAACGCCCCGACGGAAAACGCCGGCGAAAATCCTCCAGGCGGATACAACCCCCCTGCCCCTGCATCCAGGCCAGCACTTCCGCCTGGCGGGGAGCGCGCTTTTTCAGCGCCCTGGCTTCATCCTCCGGGACCTGGCGCAGAAACGCATGGCTGGGCCGGGGTTTGAGGGGGGGCTTGCCCTTGCGCAGGCGTACCGGCAGGGCGGACATGAGTACTTCTCCCGGCGGATGATGATAATAGGCCGCCGCCCACGCCAGAAAATCCAGATGCGTCTCATCCAGCAGAGGCTGCTCATCCAGAAGCTGGCGGGCGGCCTTGAGGCGGGAAGCAGGAACACCGGTTTCTCCGGTCAGTTTTACCAGCAGACCACAACGCTCGCTAGGACCAAAAGGCACCATCAGACGCTGCCCAGGACGCAGCAAGGCAGGATCCACCCCGGGTGGCGGCAGGTAGTCAAACAGGCCAAATACCGGCGCAGGCAGCGCCAGGCGCAAGATAAGGGTATTCACCAAAGGCCTGCAACCTGTGGATAACTCTGTGAGAAAAATGTCGGCATATGGGCCATCTGATTGATTTTTCTAGGTTTGGAGAATCGCTGCGCTCAGGCCAACCCCCAAGGAAACACAATATATTTCAATTACTTGCACACCAGCTTGTCACCAAATCTACTTAGAAGCTTTTGGTGCGCACAGGCACAAGAAAATTTGTGTATAACAATATTCTAATATTTGAATTTCCAGCATCGCCATCCAGGAAGCCCATGCCTGAGAATCCCGGGCATACCGGTGAATTTGCCATTCGTCCTGCCACTCCGTATCATCCTGCCATGTCAAATCCCCGGCGTCACAGCAACATGCAGCCCCTCTTCCGCCTGAGTTTCCTTTTTGCCGCGCTCATTCTAGCACTGCTGGCCAGCGGCTGTTCCTCCACCAAGATCAAGGAAAGCTGGGAGGCCAGTGATATCAATGAACCACCTGCAAAACGTATTCTTCTGGTGGCCATGATCAAAGATCCGGTCACCCGCCGTTATTTCGAGCAGCACTTTGTTGAGGAAGGAAGGAAGAAAGGCATCGACCTCATCCCCAGTTCCGACTACAGCCCCCATGCCACGGATCAGGACGAAAAGCAGGAGATCATCAAACTGGTAAAAAAAACCGGCGTTGATGGCGTACTGCTGGCCCAGATCAAGGGCGTGGACAAGGAGTACAAGAACGTACCCAGCCGCCTGGACTGGTACCCGGACGTATTTCCCAGCATGACTTTCTATAACTACTACTTCACCAGCTACCGGGCCATCTACCGTCCCGGTTACATCGGCTCGGACAACTACTTCAAAATGCATTTCCGCTATTTCTCCGTGCATTCGGAGAAAATGCTCTGGGCCGGCAACACCATCACCAAGAACCCCCGCTCCGTGGCTGGCACCATAGAGCAAATTGCCGATGAAGTGCTCAGCGACCTTTCCAGCAGCAGCCTGGTCAAGGCCAAGGGCTTTATTGCGCGCAAACTGGGCCAGGGAGACGAAAGCTGAGCCTCTGGGAGCACATCGCCCAGCAGATCACAGAGGTCTCCGGCGCCCCCTTTCAGCCGGACACACCCAGCGCCATGGGCGGCGGATGCATCAATACGGCTGTGCGCCTCACAGACGGCAAACAGCAGTGGTTCGTCAAGCTCAACCAGGCCAGCCGACTGGACATGTTCGAGGCCGAAGCAGACGGACTCCGGGAACTGTCTGATGCAGGCGCCATCCGCGTTCCCCGGCCCCTGTGCACCGGCATCAGCAACGGACAGAGCTACATCGTCATGGAGTACCTTCCCCTGGGAGGATCAGGCGCCAGCACCCTGGCGGGGGAGCAACTGGCGGCCCTGCACCAGCGCCAGGCCGAATCCTTTGGCTGGAAACGCGACAACACCATCGGCGCCACCCACCAGCCCAACCAGTGGACAGCAGACTGGGTGGACTTCTGGCGGGAACAGCGGTTGGGTTTCCAACTCGCAGAAGCCGCCCGCAACGGACTGGGAAGCGACCTTCAGCGTCTGGGTGAAGAGCTTCTGGAACGCTTTCCGGCCCTCATGGATCACGCTCCCATCCCTTCCCTGCTGCACGGGGATCTGTGGGGGGGCAACCTGGGCTATGACCGGGACGGCAACCCGGTGATCTACGATCCTGCCACCTACTATGGCGACCGGGAAGCGGAAATCGCTATGACCGAGCTGTTCGGTGGATTCGGTGCAGCTTTCTACGATGCCTACAACAGCCTATGGCCCCTGGACCCAGGCTACCGCACCCGCCGGACCTTCTACAACCTCTACCACATCCTCAACCACGCCAACATGTTCGGGGGCGGCTATGTAGGACAGGCAAGGCGGATGATGGAGCAGTTGCTGGCCGCTCTCTAGCCTGGAAGTAGTAGCCGACAGTGAAACTTTCCCGGAGCGAACCCCGGCCACCAGAGGCCGCTTCAGTTTTCCTTCATCTTCCTGAACAGCAGACTGCCGTACTGGTCACCCTCCTGCCAGTCCAGCTGCAAATGGTCACCCGTCCAGTGGTAGGCATTCACTTTCTGCAAATGTTGCAAATAGGCCTGTTCGAGCTTCATCCTGTTTTCAGGACAAGCCATTTTGGTGGATACCAGTGACATGCCGAATTTCAATCTTCCCGACGAAGGTTCTTCCACCTGTGTGTTGTAATTGTTACAGGCGGACTTCCCCGCTACGCGGTTTTTCTCACCGAAAACCAGGGTAACCCCCACATCGCCGGGCAGGGATTCGCCATCCATGGCCACCAGCTGCCATTTCGCCGTTTTCAGATCCTCGATACTGAGTCTGCCATAGGGCTCTGGTGCCTGCTCAACCAGCCCGCCTCCCTGCAGCTTCCAGCGCCGAATGACTTTGTGCGTGGGACAGCAGGCCGCATCGCCCTCCCCTGCCTGGAGCACATCCAGGGCGATCTGGTCCTGGTCTTTCCACATCCGGATGACCTGTACCCGGTCACCTACAAACGCCGACTGGAAAACCGGCTCTCCCCGCTCATTGGAGTTGATCAAAACCAGGTAGTAGAAAGTCCCACTCCCCCCCGGAGTATCGATGAGGATTCTTACCAGTTCCGACTGGCCATCGCCATCCATATCCACGGCCATACCCTGCTCGGCTTCGTAGATGCTTGCCGATGCCAATCCAAGGGGCAACAGGACAAAAAGCCCGACCATCCACCTTGATATAATATTCATTGATATCGCTCTCTCTTAAAAAAACGCCGGGTTCGCTCTTGCAAAAAAGCCCTTTGATTCTGGTAAGATCACATTGCACTTACATTACAATGGAGTTAATTGATCATGCAATGGAAACCCTATCTTAGCGGCGCCTTACTCGCCACTCTCGCCCCTTTCCTTATGGCCGGCCCCGCAGACGACCTGCAGCAGGAAGAGCTGGTGCTGAAGAATGGCACCAAACTCACAGTCGTCCAAAAGGATGACAGGATTCTGGCGATCATCGCCGGCAAGACTGAGCTGTTTGTCTCCGAAGAACAACAACGCCTCAAAGAGGCCCGCAAACCCTATTCCATCCCGGACAGCGAGGGTCATTTCCCCGCCAGCCTGGAGAAGTCACCTCCTCTTCCGGACAGGGTTCCTGAAGAGATCAGGGACAGGCTGCAGGCCTGGCGCATCGTGGATGATACGGGCAGTGTCATGGATACCATATTCTGTACCGAACAGGGCTGCAGTGTCGGCGGCTATTCCTATACCACCACCCCCTGAACCGGCATCTCAGGAGGCTGTCGTAAAAGGCGGCAGCCTCTGCTCAGGGGTTTTCAGCCTCCTGCTGTTCATCGCGCTTCTCCAGCTTGATGAACTGGTAGTCAAAAGGATTCTTTGCATCCGCCGGGTGCTTCTCCCGCGCTGTCTCCTGCCATTGTCCAACATCAAAAACCGGGAAACAGGCATCACCAGGCACCTCCGCATCGATGAGGGTCAGGTACATACGCCCTGCATGTGACAATGCCTGCGCGTAAAGATTCGCGCCGCCGACAATCATCAGCTCTTCCACCCGGCCTGCAGCGTCAATAGCTTCCTCCAGAGAATGCACCACCCTCGCCCCTTCCGCCCGGTAATCCCGGTTCCGGCTGACCACGATATGCGGACGCCCCGGCAGCAAGCCGGGCAGGGATTCCCAGGTCTTGCGCCCCATGACCATAGGTTTGCCCATGGTTACTGCCTTGAAATGTTGCAAATCCGCCGGCAGATGCCAGGGGAGCCGGTTCTGGTGACCGATAACCCGGTTGCGGGCCATGGCGCTGATGATGCTGATGAGCGGCCTGTTCATGGGGCCATTATGACCGGGCAAAAAGAAACCCGCCAGTGGCGGGTTTCTTTATTGACCTGAGTTCGTGGGTTCAGGTTTAGGTTTCACATGAAGTCGGCTCAGGCCGCTTTATCCACGCAAAGATCTTCTTCGGCTTCGATCATCATCTCGATGACCACTTCCATTTCGGACGGATTCTCACCGGCCACTTCACGCCATTCGGCGCAATCGAGTTTCAATACTTCTTCAGACATGGCAACCTCCATACAGCTGCATTAGTAATTAAGATAAGTCTAATATACTGATAATCATATGGAGGCGTATTGATAAATATCAATCGAGAAGCGGTAATCTTTCACAAATCGTAAGGATAATTTTGGTACAGTTTGGGGGCAAAACCTACCCAACCCCGGAAAACTTCCGTCATCTTACGCTATTTGCGCCCATATTCGCCCAATGGCGTCAAACGGCAATGGGCGCACGAATTCCCGGATGGCACTGGTAATTCTGTATCCCAAAGTCCTCATAGACAAAAGCATCCACATCTCGCACTTTCGGATTTATCCGCATGGATGGCAGAGGAAAAGGCTCTCGGGACAGCTGCAGATCGGCCTGCTCCAGGTGATTGCTGTACAAATGGGCATCACCCAGAGTATGAATGAAATCCCCCGGTTGCAGATCACAGACCTGGGCCACCATCATGGTGAGCAGCGCATAGCTGGCAATATTGAAGGGCACCCCCAGAAAGACATCGGCACTGCGCTGGTAGAGCTGACAGGACAGGCGGCCATCGCGCACATAGAACTGGAAAAAGGCATGACAAGGTGCCAGGGCCATTCTGCCCTGGGCAACATTCTCCTGGGGGGAGATGCTTTCATCCGGAAGATCCGCCGGATTCCAGGCGGATACGATAATTCGCCGGGAGTTGGGAGTAGCCTTTATCTGCGCCACGATCTGTTTGATCTGATCAATGCGGCCCCCATCAGGCGCAGGCCAGGATCGCCACTGATAGCCGTATATAGGCCCAAGATCGCCGCTTTTATCGGCCCATTCGTCCCAGATAGTTACGCCATTGTCCCTCAGGTAGGCCGTATTGGTGTCTCCCTTCAGGAACCACAGCAGTTCATGGATCACGGACTTGAGGTGAATCTTTTTGGTGGTGACCAGGGGAAAGCCCTGATCGAGGTCGAAACGCATCTGATGACCGAACACGGAATAAGTACCCGTACCCGTACGGTCTCCCTTGGGAGCGCCCTCAGTGCGCACCCGCTGCAGCAGTTCCAGGTATTGTTTCATGCGCCCACCGGTCTCCTGTATGCAAGGACCATCAGCACCAGGCCCACAATGATCATGGGCAGAGATAATAACTGACCCATGGTCAGCCAGCCACCCGCCAGATAGCCGAGCTGCACATCCGGCATGCGTACGAATTCAATGAGAAAACGGAAACAACCATAACCAATGAGGAATAGCGCAGATACCGCCATGCGCGGGCGAGGGCGGTTGGAGAACCACCACAGCAAGACAAACAGCAACACGCCTTCCCCCAGGGCCTCGTAGAGCTGGTTGGGGTGCAGAGGGGGGGTCCATTCCGTGCCCGGAGGCAGGCCCAGCTTGTCCCGGCACAGGCTGACAAATTCATCACAGCGCAGGCGCATGGCCCAGGGCAGATCCGTGGGCTTGCCCCAGAGTTCTCCATTGATAAAGTTGCCGATGCGGCCGGTGAACAGCCCGATAGTGATGTAAGGGGCAATGAAATCGGTCAGGTCGAAAAAGGATTTGCGGTACTTGCGTTGGTACAGCCCCATGGCTGCCAGCACGCCGAGAAAGCCGCCGTGAAAGGACATGCCGCCTTCCCAGATCCGGAAAATGCGCGCCGGGTCCGCCAGCCATTCACTGAATCCGTAAAACAGGATATAACCCAGGCGCCCCCCTAGCACCACGCCGATGGCGCAGTAAAACAGCAGGTCATCCACTTCCTGGGCCGTCCAGCCGGTATTGGAGCGGGCCACCCGCCAGCGGGCCAGGGACCAGCCGCCCAGCATGCCCACCAGATACATGAGTCCATACCAGTGGATCTTCAAAGGACCCAAGGCGAGGGCGACGGGATTGATATCGGGATAGATCATTTACAGGGCCGGTAATACGCGCAGGAAATAGGTCTTGAGGTAGGCTGTTTCAGGGATAGCCGGATGCACGGGATGATCCGGCCCCTGCTGGCCACGCTCCACCATCTGCAGGAAACGGTCCCGGTGCCGGGAAGCCTGCTGCAGGGTGCCCAGCAGGCGTTCACTGTCCATGTGATAGGAGCAGGATGAGCTGACCAGCAAGCCATCCTTGCCCAGCACGCTCATGGCGGCTTCATTGATCCGCCGGTAGGCGAGGGTGCCTTCCTTGAGGTCTTTCTTGCGCTTGATGAAGGCAGGAGGATCCACCAGTACGATGTCAAAACGCTCATTGTCCTGACGCAGCGCCTTGAGGGCCGAAAAACTGTCTTCACGCAAAGTATCCACCCGCGCTTCCACGCCATTGAGCGCCGCATTGGCTGTCACCAGGTCCAAGGCGGTGGCAGAGCTGTCCACACAAGTGACAGCAGCCGCGCCAGCCCGGGCTGCACGCACACCCCAGGCGCCGGCATAGCTGAACAGATCCAGCACCCGTTTGCCCGCCACCCAGGGCAGCAGGCGTTCCCGGTTGGCCGCCTGGTCGTAGAACCAGCCGGTCTTCTGGCCCTCGAACAGGGATGTTTCGAATTCACAACGGCCTTCACGCAGGCGCACCCGCTCGGGAATCTCCCCATGCGCCACTTCCACATAGCGCTCCAGGCCCTCCAGTTCACGCACGGCCATATCATTGCGCAGCAGAATTCCCTTGGGTTTCAGCACCTTGTTGAGGGCGCCAAGGATCGCTTCCTTCTGTGCTTCCATGCCCGCCGTGGAAATCTGCACGGACAGATAATCCCCAAAACGATCCACCACCAACCCCGGCACGCCATCGGATTCGCCGAACAGCAGGCGGTAGCAGGGCTGCTGATAGAGACGCTTGCGCAGGCCCAGAGCCACCTTGATGCGATGCACCAGCAGGGACTGGTCCAGCAGGTGATCCTGGCGGCGGCTGACGACGCGGGCGCAGATCAGGGAGTTGGGATTCACATAGGCCCAGGCCAGCCATTTTTCCTCGTGGTTCATGAGCGCCACCGGCTCCCCGGGCTGAAAATCCTTCAGGGGTGAGCGGCGGATATCCACCTCATTGCTGTACACCCACAGGTGTCCGGCGCGCAGGCGGCGTTCCTGGCCTTTCTTGATAAAGAGTACGGGGATTTCCATGGGGCGCTATTGTGCCGAAAAAAGCCGGCCATTGATAGGCAGCGGGCACTCAATCACGGATAATCACACCCGTGAACAAGCATTTCGACGTCATCATCGTTGGCGCCGGCGCCGCCGGACTCCTATGCGCCATGGAAGCGGGCCGCCGCGGCCGCCGGGTGCTGGTGCTGGAGAAAGCGGGCAGGGCAGGAAACAAGATCCGCATCTCAGGAGGCGGAAAGAGCAACTTCACCAACCTGTATGTGAGCCCTGACAATTACCTGTCAGCCAATCCCCATTTCTGCAAGTCTGCCCTGGCGCGCTATACCCCGTGGGATTTCATGGATCTTCTGTCCCGCCACGGGCTGAGCTGGGAAGAAAGGGATCATGGCCAGCTGTTCTGTGAACAGGGCGCTACCGCCATCGTGGACCTGCTCCTGACGGAATGCAGCGCCGCCAAGGTGGACTTCGCCTACGACTGCGAAGTGCAGGAAATCAGCCACAGGAGTCAGTATCAGGTGAACACCAGCCGGGGAATGTTCAGCAGCTCATCGTTGGTGATCGCCACCGGCGGCCCCTCCATCCCACGCATGGGTTCCACGGACTTTGGTCTGCGGGTAGCCCGGCAATTCGGCCTGAAAAGCATCCCCTTCAAACCCGCCCTGGTGCCTTTCACCTTTCCACCCGGCTTTCTCGGCCGGATGCTCAAACCCCTGGCGGGCGTCTCCCTGGATGCCGGTGTGAGCTGCAACGGCCGGCATTTCCGCGAGCAACTGCTGTTTACCCACAGAGGCCTGAGCGGGCCCGTGATCCTGCAGATATCCTCCTACTGGAACAAGGGCGAGCCCATCACCATTGACCTGCTGCCAGACCTGGACGCGGCAGACTGGCTCAAGGCAGAGCAGGGCGCTCATGGCAAACGCCAGCTCAAAACCATCCTTGGAGAAAAACTGCCCCGGCGTCTGGCGGCCCTGCTTTGCGAACAGCCATTCAACGATCAGCCCCTGCAGAACCTTTCCTTCCGGCATCTGGAGGAGATCGGCGCCATCCTCAACGGCTGGCAGCTGCAACCCAGCGGCACCGAAGGCATGCGCACCGCCGAGGTCGCCACCGGCGGCGTAGACACCAACGAGCTGTCTTCCCGGACCATGGAGGCGAAGAAACAGCCCGGCCTGTATTTCATCGGCGAAACCGTGGATGTTACCGGCCATCTGGGCGGCTTCAACTTTCAGTGGGCCTGGGCTTCGGGCTGGAGCGCAGGGCAGGTGGTATGACGGAGACCCGGTTCAACCCCCCTTTTGGCAGCTACCAGCTTCAGCGCATGCCCCCGCGCCCCCGGGAAACTCTGCGCGCCTGGGATGCTGCCGATGAGTACCTGTTGACGCACCTGGACGGCACGGGCGCTCCCCCAATGAGCAGCCGCGTACTCATTCTCAATGATGCTTTTGGCGCCCTGTCCCTGGCTTTGCACGAGTACCGGCCCTGGTCGGCCTCCGACTCGGCGCTGGCACAGGCGGCGACCCGGAAGAATGCCCAGGCCAATGACATTCCCCATGAAAACCTGCGTTTGCTCACGAGCCTGGAGATGCCCGACGCACCCCTGGACCTGGTACTGATCAAGGCCCCCAAAACCCTGGCCCTGCTGGAATACCAACTCCATCGCCTGCGCCCTCTGCTGAGTCCGGCCACCCGCATCCTGGTGGCCGGCATGATGAAAGCCCTGCCAGGGGCAGTGTGGAAACGGCTGGAATCCCTGCTGGGGCCGGTACAGACCTTTCCCGGGCGGAAGAAGGCCAAGCTCATGGAAGTACAATTCGGCCCCGGCCTTGTACTGCCCCCCAACCCCTATCCGACTAGCTACCGGCTGGAAAACACGCCCTATCGCATCATCAACCACGCCAACGTCTTCTCCCGGGAAAAGCTGGACATTGGCAGCCGTTTCTTTCTGCAGCATCTGCCCGAAGGACGGGGGGAGGAAGAGGTTCTGGATCTGGGCTGCGGCAACGGTGTGCTGGCCCTGATGACCCTGCACCGCAACCCCCGCGCCCGGATCTACTGCGTGGATGAATCCCATATGGCCGTCGCCTCAGCCCGGGCCACACTGGAAACCGCCTTCGGGCCGGAGGTACGGGCGGAATTTCATGCGGCCTGGAATCTGGATCTGTTTTCCTCAAGCAGCATGGACCGGGTGCTGTGCAACCCGCCGTTTCACCAGCAGCATGCCGTGGGAGATCATATCGCCAGAGGCATGTTCCGGGATGCCAGACGGGTATTGCGGGAAGGCGGGGAGTTGTGGGTGGTGGGCAACCGCCACCTGGGGTATCACCAGATCCTGAAACGGCTGTTCGGCCATGTGGAACTGATCGCCTCCAACCCCAAATTCGTGGTTCTACGCTGCCTCAAAGGATGATGGCGGGTTGGACTTCCGGACAGATTACTACCAGGGCATAAAGGAGTTCATGGCCCGCATGGGCTTGTTCATCTGACGCATGTCGCGGCCCATGAGGCCGGTATTGATGGTCATCACCCGTATGTCGTTCTTCATGGCACCGATATCCTCGGTAACCGTCTGGATAGAGGCATCCATGCTTTCTATTTTCTCCGCCATGTGGCCGGTGTCGCCACGCATCTGGGAGATATCCGCGGTCAGCATGTCCATGCTGTCATTGACCTTGTTGAAGGATACGGCAATCCCACCCATGGTCCCGTTCATGTTGGCAATGTTGCGATCCATGTTCTGAACGTTCTTTACCAGCAGGTTGATCTGTTCCGTCATGATGGCAATATTGCCGGACAACTGGGAGACATTCCGGGACATCTTCGCCATGTTGGATTCCATGGCCGGATCGAAGGACTGGGACATAGAATGCATGTCCTTGGTCACGTGATAGATGAGATAGAAACCCGACAGGCCCAGCAGCCCCAGAATGATCATGGCCGGATACACCATGCGCTCCCAGCGGCGCACGCTTTCATCAAAAGAGCGGAAAAACCGGGTCAGGGAGATCTCCAGCTTGACCATCGCCTTCTGTTCCGGCGAAAGATTCTTGTATTCCGGGGAGAAGGTGCGCGGATCTTTTTCCAACATACTGCCGACCTGTGGCTATTGGACCGGGAAATTCCGGCCCACAAGTATTTTAGAATACCGCTTAATGCCTGTAGATGACGTTGGTCAATTGAGTTTGACTGATATGCGTCAATATTTTCCGGAGTACTCGGGAAGGCAACGCCAGGATGCAGAATTTCCGGCAAGGGTTCGCCTACAACAACACTTTCTCCACGCCATGGGCTTTCAGTTTCTCGATGAAGGCCTGCTGCCAGCCGCTTCCCAGGCGCTGGTTGGCGATCTCCATGACGATGTAGTCTGTCTTGAGACCGGTCTCCTCCTGGTACTTGAGCAGGCCCTGCTGGCAGGCGGGGCAGGTGGTAAGAATACGTTTTTCGCCGTCTCCCAGAGCCGCCATGCCCTCTTTCAGATCCTCGGCCTTGCGGTAACGCAACTGGCTGGCGATATCCGGGCGGCTGGTGCCCAGGGTGCCGGATTCACCACAGCAGCGATCTGTGAGCTTCACTGCCTTGCCCAGAAGCTCCCCCGCCACCTCCAGGGGCTGATAGGTCTTCATGGGGCTGTGGCAGGGGTCATGGAACAGATATTCCGCGTCCTGACTACCATCCAGAGTCACTCCCTTCTCCAGCAGCCATTCGTGGATGTCCAGAAGGCGGCAGCCGGGGAAAATGCGCTCGAATTCATACTTGAGCAACTGATCCATGCAGGTGCCGCAGGAAACGATGACGGTCCTAATGTCCAGATAGTTGAGGGTGGTGGCCAACCGGTGGAACAGAACCCGGTTCTCGGTGGTGATGCGCCGCCCGGTCGCCTCGTCGCCATTGGCGCTCTGGGGATAGCCGCAGCACAGATACCCGGGAGGCAACACCACCTCGGCCCCGGCTTCGTAGAGCATGGCGATGGTCGCCAGGCCAATATCCGAGAACAGGCGTTCGGACCCGCAGCCGGGGAAATAGAACACAGACTCGGCTTCCTCACTGGGCCGGTCCGGACGGCGGATGATGGGCACCTGGCTCTTGTCTTCCAGGCCCAGGGCGGTGCGGTAGGAGAGGGCAGGGAGCCTGACCTCGATGGGCCGGCGCAGCAGCTCCACCACCAGGGGTTTCACCCCGGGGCTGCCTGTGGTGTTGGCGGGAGGACGCCGGGTATCCCTGAACAGGCCCATGCGCCGGAAGATCTTGTGCCCCAGCGTAATGCCCTTGAAGCCCCAGTCCGCCATGACCCGGCGCAGAAAACGGATGGCGCGGGGGCTGGTGGTGTTGAGGAAGCGCATGGCGGCCCAGCCTCCGGGGCTGAAACGCTTGCGCCCCCGCTCCACCAGAATGCGGCGCAGGCGCACGGTGACATCGCCGAAGTCGATGTTCACCGGACAGGGATTTTCGCACTTGTGACAGATGGTGCAGTGATCGGCCACATCGTTCATCTCGTCGAAATGACGCAGGGACAGGCCGCGGCGGGTCTGTTCCTCGTAGAGGAACGCCTCTATCAGCAGGCCCGTGGCCAGAATCTTGTTGCGCGGGGAGTACAACAGGTTGGCCCGGGGAATATGGGTCTGGCAGACGGGCTTGCACTTGCCGCAGCGCAGGCAGTGCTTCACATCGTCGTTGAGCAGGCCCAGCTCGCTGGCTTCGAGAATGATGGCTTCCTGCTGCAACAGGCGCAGGGATGGGGTGTAGGCGCCCTCAAGACCCGAACCCGGCAGCAGTTTTCCCGGATTGAAACGTCCCTCGGGATCGATGCTGTCCTTGTAGGCAGCAAAATCCCGCAGCTTGTCCTCTTCCAGATACTGGATCTTGGTCAGACCGATGCCATGCTCGCCGGAGATGACCCCGTCCAGGGATTGGGCCAGCTCCATGATGCGGTCCACCACGCGCTCCGCTTGGTGAAGCATGGCGTAGTTGTGGGAATGCACGGGAATGTTGGTGTGCACATTGCCATCCCCCGCATGCATATGCAGGGCCACGAACAGGCGGCTGTCACGGGTTTTGCGATGGATCTCATCGAGCCGGTCCCGCAGGGGCTTGAAATCCTGCCCGGCGAAAATGTCCTTGAGGCGCTGTTCCACTTCCTCCCGGTAGGACTGACGCAGATCCCGGCGCAACATCAGATCCAGAAGGCTGTCCCCAGGCTGCAGGCGGGTGAGGGCGGTTTCATCCAGAAGATCCCGGTGAGCTTCGGCAGGTTCATTCAGGTGCTCCAGCACCTGCCGCCAGCGGCGGCGGGCCTCCTCCACCAGAGTCCGGGCAGCCGCCTGCTTGTCCGCCATGATACGGCGGTTCTCCTCCGAATCGGCAAAATCCACCACGCAGCGGCACAACTGGGTCAGGTCTGAATCGAGAAACTCCAGCACGCCATCCATGATGGCCAGCTTGTTGCCAATGGATTGCTCGATATTGATGGCTTCTATGCCCCGGCTGTACTC
>JALWRH010000110.1 GCA_026994195.1 Sedimenticola sp.
TCGCAACCGCTGCCGGGCTTCTGGCCGCCAGGTGGGCGTGCTGGTGGATCTGCAGGGACCCAAGATCCGCATCGGTTCTTTCAAGGATGGCCCTGTCCTTCTGGAAGAGGGTGATCACTTCATCCTAGATACCGCCCTGGGCAAGAAGAGCGGCAACAAGGAACGGGTCAGCGTGACCTACAAGGCGCTTCCCGAAGAGGTTTCCCGGGGTGATACCCTGCTTCTGGACGATGGACAGATCGTTCTGTGGGTGGATGAAGTCATCGAGACGGAAGTGCGTTGCAAGGTGACCGTTGGCGGTGCCCTGTCGGACAAGAAAGGCATCAACAAGCAGGGTGGCGGGTTGTCTGCGCCGGCCCTGACCAAGAAGGACAAGGAAGATATCAAATTCGCCGCCAGCATAGAAGCTGACTATGTGGCAGTCTCATTCGTAAGGTCAGCCGACGATGTGGACGCGGCGCGCAAACTGCTCACCGAGGCCGGGGGCAAGGGCGGCATCGTTTCCAAGATCGAGCGGGCCGAGGCTTTGGATGCCATAGAAGACATCATCGATGCATCGGATGCCATCATGGTGGCCCGGGGTGACCTGGGTGTGGAGATCGGCGATGCGGAACTGCCGGCAGTGCAGAAAATGCTCATCAGTAAGGCGCGCTCCATGAACTGCGTGGTGATCACTGCTACCCAGATGATGCAGTCCATGATCGACTCCCCCATTCCCACCCGGGCGGAAGTATTCGATGTGGCCAATGCGGTTATTGATGGCACGGATGCGGTCATGCTGTCCGCCGAAACGGCGGCGGGCAAATATCCCGCCAAAGCCGTGGAGGCCATGGTGCGGGTCTGCGCCGAGGCCGAAAAGCAGGCGGCCACCCGGGTTTCCGACCACCGCCTGCATAGCGTGTTTGGGCGCATCGACGAGTCCATTGCCATGGCGTCCATGTACACGGCCAACCACTTGGGTGTGAAGGCCATAGCCGCACTCACGGAGTCCGGTTCAACCGCCAAGTGGATGTCGCGTATATCCTCGGGTATTCCCATTTATGCCCTGACTTCTCACGTGGCCACGCGGCGTAAAGTCACCCTGTACCGGGGTGTTTATCCCGTGAGTTTCGATGTCACCGGGTACAATTCCCAGATGGCCAATGTCGAGGTCATCGAGGAATTGCGACGCCGGGGCGCGGTGCGTGACGGTGACCTGGTGATCATCACCAAGGGCGATCTGTCTGGTGTGGAAGGCGGCACCAACGTCATGAAGATTGTGCGTGTCGGGGATGTCTACATTCCTGAATGCGAGTAAATATTTTGGCCGGCAAACTGTTTGCCGCCCAACCGATGAATTTGAAATAACCTGATAAGGAGAGAATCATGGCTCTGATTTCCATGCGTCAACTACTGGACTATGCCGCGGAACACGACTTCGGCATGCCCGCATTCAACGTCAACAACATGGAGCAGGTGCATGCCATCATGCAGGCTGCTGATGAACTGGACAGTCCGGTCATCATGCAGGGCAGCGCTGGCGCCCGTTCCTATGCCGGCGAACCTTTTCTGCGCCACCTGATCACCGCGGCGACTGAAATGTATCCCCATATTCCCATTGTCATGCATCAGGATCACGGTTCCGAGCCCGCTGTATGCCTGCGTTCCATCCAGTCCGGCTTTACCTCCGTGATGATGGACGGCTCCCTGATGTCCGATATGAAAACCCCGTCCACCTTCGAGTACAACGTGGAAACCACCAAAACCGTGGTGGATATGGCCCACGCCGGTGGTGTTTCCGTCGAGGGCGAGCTGGGCTGCCTGGGTTCTCTGGAGACCGGTATGATGGGCGAGGAAGACGGCCATGGTTCCGATGACAAGCTGGACATGGATCAGCTCCTCACCGATCCCGATGAAGCCGCTGATTTCGTCAAGAAGACCGGCGTGGACGCCCTGGCCATTGCCATCGGTACTTCTCACGGCGCTTACAAGTTCACCAAGCCGCCTACAGGTGAAGTGCTGCGTATCGACCGCATCCGCGAGATCCACGCACGCCTGCCCAACACTCACTTGGTCATGCACGGTTCCTCTTCCGTTCCCCAGGAATGGCTGAAAGTCATCAATGAGTTTGGTGGTGACATGGGCGAGACCTACGGTGTGCCCGTTGAAGAAATCGTGGAAGGCATCAAGAACGGTGTGCGCAAGGTGAATATCGATACGGACCTGCGCATGGCCTCTACCGGGGCGGTGCGCCGTCACCTGGCGGAAAACCCTTCCAACTTCGACCCGCGTAAATTCCTCAAGGCTTCTACTGAAGCCATGGCCAGCATCTGCAAGGCGCGTTTTGAAGCCTTTGGTTCCGCCGGCCATGCCTCCAAGATCAAGCCCATCTCCCTGGAAGAGATGTACAAGCGTTACGAGTCGGGTTCACTGGATCCCAAGGTCAGCTGAACCGACTGCCCCAGGGTTGGAGTCAAATCATATGAAGGGGTTGGTGGTTTTCATAGCCAATCCCCTGATTTGACTCCGACCCTTTTAATGAAGTTAAGAGTGACATGTATGCATATTGGGGAGGCATCATAAGACACAAGAAGAACTGTGTTGCAAAAAAGATTGTCATCTGCTCCCTTTTTGTTGCATTTTCTACAATCTTGTTTGCACATGGATTTCCTCAAGATTTGATTGATCGCCAAGTGCAACAAGCCAGCCAGCCCGTGGCAATTGATATAGCTTCCTTAGAGCCGGGCATGGTGCTTCGTATCAAGTATCTCGATCGCCCCATATTGATTTATCGAAGGACAGCGGAGGAAATCGAACAGCTCAAAACACTGAGTCCTAAGTTGGCTGATCCCGCTAGTGAGAATTGGAGGGATTCGGTCAAATCGACATTCGGTTCTGCATCATCTCAAGTCTGGACGCAGCTGCTTCTCGCTACCAATCGCTCAGTCGAAACATCCCGCACGCGTTCGATTCAGCCAGAATACTTTGTTGTGGCCGGGTGGAGTCCATATTCAGGCTGCGCAATCAATATTGTTTCAAAGCAAAATGCGCGAGGAGTTTCTTTTCATGATCCTTGTGTGAAAAATGATTTTGATGCAGCTGGGCGAATATTCGCGGGTGAAATGAAGGGGCCAAGAACTGGCGAGTCCGCGAGGTTTAACTTGTTTGTTCCTCCCCACCGCTTCATTGGTCCCACCATGGTGGAAATCGGTTTGCCCGAAGGAGAGACGCTTCCCGAAATTCCTGCTGATTTTTATCCGTCTTTTGAGGGTATATCAGCTCAGGAGGTGCTTCGTCTTGGTGTATTGTTCAATCGAAAATCAGTTGTGCTATCTGCAATATCACGAGGCGCTAGTGTCGCTGTTGACCTTCCTGGTCAGGATCCTTTGGCAGCAGCAGTCATTGGGAGCGATATCGAAATCGTACGCTTGATGCTGGAACTGGGAGCAGAACCCACGCATCGGGCAACAGAAGCCGCAAAATTCCTGGAAAGAGAGGATGTCCTTGAACTGTTTGGGAAGTATGCTGCACACAATAAGTAGTTCCAGCGGATCCAAAACTTCACTTCCCTCCTTTTGGTCAATAGCTCATCAGCGGCGCTTCACCGAGCAGGCGTTGTTGCTGTTGGAGAATGGCCACCTGCTCCTGCCAGTAGGCATGGTCGCCGAACCAGGGAAAGGCGCGGGGAAAAGCCGGGTCATCCCAGCGCCGGGCCAGCCAGGCGCTGTAGTGGATCAGGCGCAGGGTGCGCAGGGGTTCCATGAGCGCCAGTTCCCGGGTGTCGAAGTCGTGAAACATGCGGTAACCCTCTAGCAGTTCGCTCAGTTGCAGGGTCATTTCCCGGCGGTCTCCGGAAAGTAGCATCCATAGGTCTTGAATGGCCGGGCCGTTGCGGCAGTCGTCCATGTCCACGAAATGCGGTCCCTGGTCCGTCCACAGGATGTTGCCGGGGTGGCAGTCGCCATGCAGCCTCAGGGCGCGGTATCCGCTGTCCTGAAACTGCTGGTCGATGTGTTTGAGCAGTTCCTGGCACAGGGTCAGGTAGCTGTTGCGTACCTCAGGGGCCAGGAAGGGACTTTTCTCCAGATATTCCAGAGCATTCCAGCCCAGGATCCGGGGCGTCAGGCTTTCCCGGTGAACAAAGGTGCTGGCTGTGCCTGCGGCATGAATGCGCCCCAGGAAGCGGCCTATCCATTGTAGATTGTCCGGATCCTCCAGGTTGGGAGCGCGCCCGCCCTGGCGAGGATAGAGGGCAAACCTGAAGCCTTGGTGTTCAAACAGGCTCTTACCCTGACTGTTCAGCAAGGGGGGCACCACGGGGATTTCCTGGGCGGCAAGTTCCAGGCTGAAGGCATGATCCTCCAGTATGGCTTCGTCTGTCCAGCGTCCGGGCCGGTAGAACTTGGCGATCAGGGGAGGGCCATCCTCCCGCCCCACCTGCACCACCCGGTTCTCATAGCTATTCAGAGGCAGCAGACTGCCATTGACCTCGAAGCCGCAGTTTTCCACGGCATCCAGGATCAGTTCCGGCGAGAGGTGATCGTAAGGATGGGTCAAAGATTCACGCCGGCCTTGCGCAGCTGGGCGGGGAGGCGTTTCGGATCAAAGCCCTGGATTTTCTGTCCGCCTACCATCAGCAGGGGAACAGCGCGCCCGCCCTGCCGCTGGAAATCCTTGAAAGCCCGGGCATTGTGTCGCACATCCATTTCCTGGAAACCGATCCGGCGCTGCTGCAGCCATTGCTTGAGCTGGCGGCAATGGGCGCAGCCGCTGGTGCTGTACAGGGTGATGCGCGGTTGTTTCTGTTTCATTTGCCGGTAAGGCGCTGTTCGGCCTCGCGGTATTTTTCCGCCGTTTTGTCGATGATTTCCTGTGGCAATTCCGGCCCCGGCGGCGTCTTGTCCCAGTCCAGGGTTTCCAGGTAGTCGCGCACGAACTGCTTGTCGAAACTGGGTGGGCTGATACCTGGCTGGTACTGGTCTGCCGGCCAGAAGCGCGAGGAGTCCGGGGTCAAGGCTTCGTCGATGATATGCAGCCGGCCCTCTTCGTCCAGGCCAAACTCGAACTTGGTATCTGCAATGATGATGCCTTTTTCGAGGGCATAATCGGCCGCTTCACGGTAGATCTGCAGGCTGGCGTCGCGCACCTGTTCCGCCATTTCACGCCCCAAGAGGTTTACGGTGTGTCCAAAATCCACGTTGACATCGTGTTCGCCCAGTTCCGCCTTGGTGGAAGGGGTGTAGATGGCCTCGGGCAGTTTGTCTGCCAGTTGCAGGCCTGCAGGCAGTTCGATACCGCAAATCTGACCGGTTTTCTGGTAATCTTTCCAGCCCGATCCGATAATGTAACCCCGAACGATGGCTTCCACTGGCAGGGGTTTCAGACGCCGCACCACGATGGCGCGGTCGCCCAGAGCCGCTCTTTCGCCCTTGTCGGTCACCACGTCTTCCAGGGGAATGTCCGTGAGGTGGTTGGGGATGACATGCGCCATGCGCCGGAACCAGAAGTTGGATACCCGGGTCAGGACTTCCCCTTTGCCGGGAATGGGTTGCGGCATGATGACATCGAAGGCGGAAAGGCGGTCGGTGGGGGCGGTGGGCGGGGGCGGCCCGTCCACCGCGTAGATGGCGCGCACGTGGCCGCGGGTGGTGAGTTCGAGGCCTGAAAGATCAGACTGGTATAGGGCGGTCATGATTGAGACGGTAAAGGCAAAAAAGAGATTATACCTATGGATGAACAGACACACAGCGACTATCTGCAGGCTTTTCGCGGCAGCTTCACCTCGGCGTTGCGCTGGCACCATCTGGACGACCTGTGGGCGCGCTTGCGGGAGAAACCGGATGGCTGGTACGTGTACGCCATTGGCGAGACGGTGCCGGAAAAGGTTTCCAGTGCCGGGGAGTTCCTGGCTTTCCTGGAAAGCCTGGACAAGTTGCTGCGCGAAGAACATGAAGAAGACTACTGCGGTATCGTCTATGCCGATGACCTGAACGATCCCACCATGGTCAAGATCTACGATCCCAACAACCTGGGGGTGGTCTGTGGTTACAGCGATAACCCGCCTCTGCCGGGGTGGGTGCTCAGCCGCATTCCCCCCGTGAACCTGGAAGCAGACCGCCCCCTGCCCAACAACCGCAAACGCTGGTGGAAGAAGCTGTTTGGCTGATGCCGGTTACCAGGGCTGCTTTTCCAGCACGGGAAATTGCAATTCCTGAATAACCAAGTAAAATGGTAAATTATTAGAATAAAGATGATTTTGGAGTTGAGAATGAGTGATGACAAACAGCAGCAGGCCCTGGCGGATATCACCCGCGCAGTAATGCACCTGCTGGAAGGATGGAAGCTGGATTACAGCACCATGCACCAGATCCTGGCCATGCCCAAGGAAGTGCGTACCCGGAATTTTGCCCATTTTCGGGATGGAAAGGCCGTTTTTCCCAATGATCCCAATGTGTTGCGCCGTTCCCAATACCTGTTGCGCATTGCCGATGCCCTGCGTACGGCTTATCCCATGAATCCCAAGATGTCCGGACGCTGGATTCATCAGGGGCAAAGGCGTTTTGGCGGACGCACGCCTATCTCTATGATTCTGGAACAGGGGGAAACAGGCTTGGTGACCGTTCTGTCCGAACTGGACTGCACTTTTGCCTGGGACTGCACCGGTTCCAAGGCGGTTTCCGCCACAAAATAAGACGTTTCTGCAGGATCTTATGCACACGGGGAAAACAGGATCGGCTGTTTTCCCCTGTTTTTTTGAGGAATTAGGGCTTTTTACGTTCGAAATCTGTAAGTCATTGTAAAATATAAATAATTAATTTGTATAACATTTATACAATGTAAGCTTGAGTCCACTATTTCCGGCGTTTGGAGGTTCTTCCCCATGTTTATGCACATAGTTATCCACAGGTTTTGTGGATATTGTTGCAGAATGGTTACAGGACAACGGAATGTGAACATTGCCGCAAGTGATTTGTTTGGATGAACGCGTAAGTTGTTGATTTTGATTTTTAGCCATTACAGGCAAACAGCTGTTTCCAGAAAAATCCCGGTTCCCGCCCAAACAGGCGTATAATCCGGCGCCTTCCCTCCTTTATCAGAAAGTATTGTTGTGATTGAAAATCTTAGAAATATCGCCATCATTGCCCACGTCGATCATGGCAAGACCACCTTGGTGGATGAACTCCTGAAGCAGTCCGGCACCCTGGGAGAGCGCTTCGGCGAGGTGGAGCGGGTGATGGACTCCAACGATCTGGAAAAGGAGCGGGGCATCACCATTCTTTCCAAGAACACGGCCATCAAATGGGGCGATTATCGCATCAATATCGTGGACACTCCCGGGCACGCCGATTTCGGCGGCGAAGTGGAGCGGGTGCTGTCTATGGTGGATTCGGTGCTGCTGCTGGTGGATGCCGTGGAAGGGCCCATGCCCCAGACGCGCTTCGTCACCCAGAAAGCCTTCGAGCACGGGCTCAAACCCATCGTGGTGGTGAACAAGGTGGACCGTGACGGCGCCCGTCCCGACTGGGTCATCGATCAGGTCTTTGACCTGTTCGACCGTCTGGGCGCCACGGATGAGCAGCTGGATTTTCCCATTATCTACGCTTCGGCCATCAACGGTTATGCTTCCGATGACAGCGAGGTGCGCGAGGGGGATATGACGCCCCTGTTCCAGGCCATCGTGGATAACTGCCCGGCGCCCGAGGTGGACCCGGACGGGCCTTTCCAGATGCAGATCTCCAATCTGGACTACAGCAGCTACGTGGGCGCCATTGCCGTGGGACGCATCACCCGCGGTACCGTGAAACCCAACCAGCAGATCGTGGTGCACAAGTACGATGGCGAGGAGCACAAGGCCAAGATCGGCCTGGTCTATGGCTACATGGGACTGCAACGCCATGAAGTGCCTGAGGCTCGTGCTGGCGATATCATCGCCATCACCGGTATCGAGGCGCCCAATGTCTCGGATACCCTGTGCGATCCCGAGCACGTGGAAGCCCTGCCGCCCCTGACCGTGGATGAGCCCACGGTGTCCATGACCTTCCAGGTGAACACGTCGCCTTTTGCCGGCAAGGAAGGCAAGTACCTGACTTCCCGTCAGCTCAAGGAACGCCTGGAGCGCGAACTCATCGCCAATGTGGCCCTGCGCGTGGAGGAAGGCACGGACCCAGAAAAGTTCAAGGTTTCTGGCCGGGGCGAACTGCATCTGTCCATCCTGTTGGAGAACATGCGCCGGGAGGGCTTCGAGCTGGCGGTTTCCCGTCCTGAGGTTATCTTCCGGGAAATCGATGGCGAAGTCTGCGAACCCTACGAACAGCTTACCGTGGACGTGGAAGAACAGCACCAGGGCGCCATGATGGAAGCCCTGGGGCAGCGCAAGGGGCAGCTCAAGGACATGACTCCGGACGGTACCGGCCGGGTGCGTCTGGACTACATCATTCCTTCACGGGGGCTCATCGGGTTCCAGACCGAGTTCATGACCAGCACCTCGGGCACCGGCCTCATGTACCACGTCTTTGACCACTACGGCCCCGCCCAGCATGGTGGCATCGCGCCGCGCAGCAATGGCGTGCTCATTTCCAACAGCACGGGCAAGGCCCTGGCGTATGCCCTGTTCAACCTCCAGGAGCGGGGCAAGCTGTTCGTGGAACACGGGGAAGATGTGTACGAGGGCCAGGTCATCGGTCTCCATTCCCGGGACAATGACCTCACGGTCAATCCCACCAAGGGCAAGCAACTCACCAACATCCGCGCCGCGGGCAAGGATGAATCACTGATTCTCACGCCCCCGGTGCAGTTCAGCCTGGAGCAGGCCCTGGAGTTCATCGAGGACGACGAACTGGTGGAGATCACGCCCAGCGCCATTCGCATCCGCAAGAAGTTCCTCAAGGAGCATGAAAGGAAGAAGGCGCGCCGGGAACAGAGCTGATCTACTTACCGCCTCATCGGGCGGGGGATCGAAACCGCTCCTGCAGCCAGTTCCGCAGACCGCCGCCGAGAATGCGCAGCAGCAGCCACAGCAACCGGGCCAGCCGGGGAATCAGCAACAGCAGGGATTTCCAGGTCGGTTCGGATTTTTCGTTGCCATCAGCGGCCTTGGGAAAGGCGATACACATAGAAGTGCCCTTGGGTCACGGAATGTTGTCAGCTTAATGCCGGATCAGGCTTCGTTACCATGATAAATGTCAGGGCGCAGCTCGGGAGGCATCTGCAGGTAATAGCCTTCAGATTCCAGTTGCCGCATGACCGCGCCCACCTCTGCCCGCGCCAGCTGCCTATCCATGTCCAGCGCCAGTTCCATCACCAGCGTGGGCTTTCCAAAATGCGCCATGAGCCCTTCGGGCACGGCTGCAAAGCCGTCCTCTTCAGCCAGGTACAGATACATTTCATCTTTCTTACTGCTTTTGTAGATCCAGCAGGAGCGCTTCATTTGCGTTATATTTGAAGTATGAAAAGGCTAGTTTATCTCATGGGGGTTTTGTTGTGGCTGTCGGGTTGCGCCTCCCGGCTGCCTCAGTCGATTGCGCAGGCGCCGGCGGAACCCCTGTCCGTCGCCCAGGTGCAAAAGGCTCCCCAGAAATATGTGGGCAAGAGCGTGCGCTGGGGAGGCGAGATTCTCGAAGTGGTGAATGCTGAGAAACATACGGATGTCCTGATTCTGGCAAGGGAGCTGGGCAGGAAGGGCGAGCCTGTAGTGGATGGCCAGGCGGATGCCCGCTTCATTGCCCGTTTCCCCGGTTTCAAGGAGCCCGCTGAATTCCCGGAAAAAAAGCGCCTGACCGTCAGTGGCAGCATCACCGGAATGGAAATGCGCAATGTGGGTGAGTTTTCCTATCCCTATCCCGTGGTGGAAGTGCATGAATCCCATTTGTGGCCCGATCCGCGTCCCGTGGATGATTACCGTTATTATTATGGTCCCTATTATGGTTGGGGACCTTACTACCATCGCTATCCCTGGTGGGGTTATCCATATTGGTGGTGAAGATGAAAGCTTGGTGGAGTGGTTTGCTCATGGCGGTATTTTTGAATGCCTGTACCACCACGGGAAGCACCACAGTGCCGGCCATCACGCCCAAAAGCCTTTCTCTGAGCACGGATCAGAGCGTCAAAGGGCAGGATTTTACTTGGGGCGGGAGTGTGCTTTCCATAAAGAACCTGGCCGATCACTCTCTGGTTGAAGTGATGGCCTATCCTCTGGATGCCAAGGGACGGCCTGATGCCGGAAAAACCCCCTTGGGGCGCTTTCTCGCCGACTATCCAGGATTTTTGGAGCCTCTGGAGTTTCCCAGTGGACAGTTGGTCACAGTCACCGGACCTCTGCTGGGGTACAGGGATGGCAAAGTAGGGGAAAGCGAATACCATTATCCGGCTCTGCAGGCTGATCAGATCAAACGCTGGAAAACCCAACGCCAGTCTTTACACACCAAGCCCCGTGTCAATGTCGGATTCGGTTTTGGCAGTGGGGGTTACCGCAACATCGGCATAGGAATCGGCTTTTGAGTCTGTTGTTGACTGGCTTGTACCGCTACCCCGTAAAATCCCTAAGGGGTGAAAGCCTGCAGGCCCTGGATGTGGATGCCCGGGGTCCCCGGCACGACCGCCACTGGATGCTGGTGACCCCGGAAGGGCGTTTCCTCACCCAGCGGGAACTGCCGCGCATGGCCCTGGTGAAACCAAAAATTGTGGACGATGGGCTGCTATTGCACGCTCCCGGTATGTTTGATTTGGAAGTGGCGGCGGAATCGGATGAGGAGCTGCAGGTGCAGGTGTGGCGCGACACCTGCGCCGCCAGGGTCATGAGTCCTGCAGCGGATCAGTGGTTGAGCGATTTTCTCGGCGTTTCTGCCCGCCTGGTGTACCTGCCCCCTGAAAGCATGCGTGAGGTGGATCCGGCCTATGCCCAGCCAGGGGACCAGACAGGGTTTTCCGATGGCTTTCCCTTCCTGCTTATCTCACAAGCGTCTCTGGATGATCTCAACCGGCGCATGGGTCTGAACCTTCCCATGGAGCGTTTCCGCCCCAACCTGGTGGTGTCAGGCTGTGAGCCCTATGCCGAAGATGACTGGAAACGCATCCGTATCGGCGACCTGAGCTTTCGCGTGGTCAAGCCCTGTTCCCGCTGCGTGATTCCCACGGTGAACCCGGAAACCGGAGAGCGCGATGGCAACGAACCCCTAAAAACCCTCATGACCTATCGCAAGGAAGGCAACAATGTCTATTTCGGCCAGAATCTTATCCACGATGACTCCGGCCATCTGCAGACCGGCATGAGCGTGGAGGTGCTGGAATGAGCGACCCTGTGGCCCGGACCCGTTGCTGGGTGAAGGAAGTGGTCATCGGCCTGAACCTTTGTCCCTTTGCCCGGGTGCCTTTCGAGGCGGATACCATTCGTTACCGGGTCTGTTCCGCGCAGGATGCAGACGGCGCCTACCAGGCCCTTATTGCGGAAGTGGCGGATTTCGTACAGCAGCCGCCGGACGAAGTGGAAACCGGCCTGTTCATCGTACCCCGGGGGTTGGAGGATTTCGGCGACTACCTGGATGTCCTGGAAGACGCCCAGGCCGCCCTGGAAGAAGCGGGCCTGGACGACATGCTGCAGCTGGCCAGCTTTCATCCCGACTATTGTTTCGAGGGCCTGGAAGCGGATGACCCGGCCAACTGCACCAACCGTTCGCCTTACCCCATGTTCCACCTGATTCGCCAGGACGGTCTGGCCGCCGCCCTGGAGAACTGGCCCAATCCCGAATCCATTCCCGAACGCAACGAAGCGCTGTTGCGGGAGATGGGGAAGGAAGCGGTGCAGGCGCTGCTGGCGCGTTGCCGTTAGCCCTCTCCCTGGCCCTCTCCCCAAACCCCTCTCCCAGAGGGAGAGGGGCTTTATTTGCTCCCCTCTCCCTCTGGGAGAGGGGCCGGGGGTGAGGGTAGAGGGGGTGAGGGCAAAAAGCCCAAACCACTTGCCAACAAACCAATCCACATCCACAATTTCCACTCTCAACGGAATGAGAGGAAAGCCGCCATGGATGAGCATTCCTGTTCAAGAACCCTGCTGGCACACGCCCGCCA
>JALWRH010000111.1 GCA_026994195.1 Sedimenticola sp.
ATGACCTGCTGACAGGTCTGCCCAACCGCACGCTGCTCATGGACAGACTGAAACAGAACGTACTGCAGGCAAAACGCAGAAAAACAGAATTTGCGGTGCTCTTCATCGATCTCGACCGCTTCAAGGCAGTGAATGACCTGTACGGACATGTTGTGGGTGATCAGTTGATGAAGGCCGCAGCCAATCGCCTGCAATCAGAACTTCGGGAAGCAGACACGGTTTCGCGTTTCGGTGGCGATGAGTTTGTGGTTCTGCTGCTTGGTATCAGCAGTGCTGACGCTGCTGCAGCGGTCGCACGTAAAATCATCGGCATTCTTTCTCAGCCTTTCTCTCTTGATACACGCAAGATCTCCATTGGCGCCAGTGTCGGTATCAGCTTGTTTCCTGCAGATGTCAAACCAGAGAAAGAAGACAAGGAAAGCATTGTCGGTGCGTTGCTCAGCAATGCTGATATGGCCATGTATCAGGCAAAGGCCCATGGCAGAAATCACTATCAGTTTTTTATACAGGAGATGCAGGACCGGGTGAAACAGCATGTGGCCCTGGAACAGGATTTGCGCAGTGCGGTAAAAAATGGGGAATTGCGTGTGTACTATCAGCCCATTGTTGATGCGTACAGCAGTGAAATGATCGGTATGGAAGCCTTGATGCGATGGGAACATCCGGAGCATGGCATGGTCAGCCCTGATCGTTTCATTCCTCTTGCCGAAGAAACCGGACTCATAGGAGAACTGGGGGACTGGATATTTCTTGAGGCCTGCCGGCAGGTGCATGAATGGCAGCAGCAGCACCAGGTATTCGTGAGCCTGTCTGTCAATTTGTCCGCCAGGCAGAGGGACAAGGGATTTGATTGCAAAGTGCTGCAACGCATTCTGCGCGAGAGCGGGTTGGATCCTCAATACCTGATGATGGAGATAACCGAGAACCTGTTGCTCAGGGAATCTGATCAGGCCATCCAATGGCTGAACTCACTCAAGGGATGCGGTGTAAAACTGGCCATCGATGATTTTGGTACCGGCTACTCTTCCTTGAGTTATCTAAAGCGTTTTCCCGTAGATACTTTGAAAGTCGATCGCAGTTTTATCCAGGATGTGCCTGCAGACAAGGATGATGTGTCCTTGGTTACCGCCATTGTTGCCATGGCGGACAGCCTGGGTATTGCCGTGGTTGCGGAAGGGGTGGAAACAGAAGAACAACGGCTGTTTCTCCGGGACATTGGCTGTGATTACATGCAGGGATTTCTGTTCGGAAAACCGCTTTCGGCCGTAGAAATGGAAGAACGCTTGTCTGGTTCAGTGGTGACAACAGAATCATCATAAGCGGTAAGAAGATTCTATCTGCTCCCGGGTCAGTACACCGTAGATACGCCAGATGCCAGGCGCGGACATACGTCGTACATACAGGGCTTCACCTTCACCCTTGTCCAGTTTCTCCAGGGCTTCCTGCAGGGTTTCATGCAACTGTATCGGGGCGAGTTCTAGGCGCTTGCCGGGAATGCGGTTCAGGTCGATGCGTTCTGTCTGTGGTTCATTGTCTTCGCCGGAAGCGCCTTCCAGGTTCTCTCCTTCCTGCAGGGCTTCCAGATAACCCGCCAGGGCGATGCCGGGTAGCAGGCTCCTGGGTTTCTTGTTTTCCACGATGATGATCCAGCGAGGTTTGCTCTCTAGCAGCTTGCGGGCTTGTTCCCTGGTGATTTCAGGTGCGCTGCGGACGAAACGCCTGTCCATTACGCTGGCAACCCCCATGCGGCGCAGGGCGGCGATGACCGGGTGCTGGCGGTAGTCCAGGCCCTTGGCCTTGAGCATGGTGATGAACAGGGATTCCTGGCCGAACAGTTCACTGGCAGTAACCCCGGCAACCACTACCACCAGCATACCCGGCATGATGATCTGTGGATTGTCCGTAAGCTCCAGCAAAGCGGTCAGGGCGGCGAGGGGCGCCTGCAGGCTGGCCCCCATGAGTGCGCTCATGCCCAGCATAGCGTAGATACCTGGCTGGATGTCCAGGCCGGGCAGCCACAGGGCCATAATATGGCCGAATCCCCCACCCAGGGTGGCGCCGATAAAGAAGGAGGGGCCGATCATCCCGCCAGGCACGTTGAGGGCCGAGCAGATACTGGTGGCAATCAGCTTGGCGGCAGCCATGAGCAACAGGATGCCTGCGCCATAACCGCCTACCAGGGTCAGGTTGATAGTATCGTAGCCGATGCCCATTACTTCGGGTAACCACATACCCAGCAGCGCTGTGGAAAGCCCGGCAGCGAGCATTTGTCCCTCGATGGGCCAGGTTTTGCCCCGGCTGGCGATACTGCGCACCAGGCGGATGAAACCCGCCGCCAGGGCGCCGCTGAGCAATCCCAGGACAACCACCAGGGGGATCTCCTTGAGGCTGGACAGCTCCATCACGGGCACGCTGAACACGGCAGCGTTACCCAGGGCGGCATTGGATACCACCGTAGCGGTCACGGCGCTGAGAATGACGGGGATGAAGCTGGCCAGCTGGTAGTCCATCATGATGACTTCCAGGGAGAAGATCACACCCGCCAGAGGGGTGTTGAACGAGGCCGCGATGCCTGCCGCCGTGCCGCAGCCCACCAGGGTGCGCACGGCGTTATTGGGTAATTCCAGCTTCTGTCCCAGGAGGCTGCCGGTGCAGGCGCCGAGAAAGATATGCGCCCCCTCACGGCCCACGGAGTGTCCACCCACCAGAGCGATGGCTACACCAAAGAACTGCAGCATGAAGCCGCGCAGGCTGAGGTGTCCCTGGTGATAGGCCATGCGTTCCAGCACCCGGGCCACTCCCAACACATACAGGCCTTTGGCAAACCAGCGGAACATCAGGGCCAGCAGAATTGCTCCCATTAGGGGATATCCGAAACGCTCCAGCAGGGACAGGGATTCGAAGGCGTCAGGACCTCTGCCATGCAGGGCCAGATTCTGGATGTATTCCACCAGCATCCGGAACAGGACAATAACCCCTCCCGCCAGCAGGCCCGTGACCAGGCCCAGCAGGGCAAGCTGAATCAGGGCATCGGGACGCGCCAGATGCAGGCGCATGTCCTCCATCTGCGTGGCCAGCCATGTGCGTGTTTTCTGGTACAGATTCACTTGCCCCGTCATAAATTGCATAATACGGCATCATCCCTGTCTATGGATAACACATGAAGTTCACTCCTGAATCTTTCCGCGCCTGGGAGCATAAAAAAATCACCCTGCTGGGCATGTCCGGTGTGGGCAAGACCTACATCTCCAATATGCTGCGCCAGCACGATTGGTTCCATTACTCCGGCGACTATCGTATTGGCACGCGCTACCTGGATGAGCTGATTCTGGATCTGGTGAAAGCCCAGGCCATGCAGCAACCCTTTCTGCGTGATCTGTTGCGCAAGGACTGGATCTACATCCGCAACAACATCAAGGTGGATGACCTGGGGCCGGTGCTGAGTTTTGTCGGCAAACTGGGCAATCCCGAGGAGGGTGGGGTGCCCCTGGAAGATTTCGTGCGCCGTCAGGCCCAGTACCGGGAGGCGGAGATCGCTGCCGTGCGGGATGTGCCGGATTTCATCCGTAAAGCCCAGGAGGTGTACGGCTACAAGCATTTTATCAACGACATGGGGGGCAGCCTGTGTGAGCTGGATGAGCCGGGTGTCATCGAACTGTTGGCAGAGCATACCCTGATCCTGTATATCAAGATCACCGATGCGGAACAGGAACAGGAACTCATCGCCCGGGCTCAGTCCGCCCCCAAACCGCTCTACTATCGCCCGGAGTTCCTGCTTGAACAGCTGGATATCTATCTGCAGGAACAAGGCCTGGCGTATGCCGCGCAGATGAATCCGGATGATTTCACCCGCTGGGTGTTCCCGCGCCTGTTCCATTCGCGCATACCCCGGTACGAGGCCATCGCCCGGGAAGGCTATACGGTCACCTCGAAGGAGCTGTCTGAAGTGAAGACCGAAGGGGAATTCATCGAATTGCTGGAAAGGGCGATTGCCCGGGAGCAAAGCTGATGCCCCTGGTTGCTCACAATGAACTGCCTTCCTTCGAACGCCTGCGCCAGGAAGGCCTGCTGGTGCTGCCTACAGGGCGCGCCATGCACCAGCATATCCGCGAGTTGCACATCGGTCTGCTGAATATGATGCCGGACAAGGCCCTGGCGGCCACCGAGCGCCAGTTTTTCCGCCTGGTGGGGGAGAGCAACCCCATTGCCCAGTTCTACGTGCATCCATTCACCCTGCCGGAGCTGCCCCGCAGCGCCGCGGCCCAGGCGCATATTGAGCGGTATTATGAAACTTTCGATGACATTCGCGAGAAGGGCCTGGATGCCCTGATCATCACCGGCGCCAATGTCACCGGTCCGGAGCTGGCCAATCAACCTTTCTGGGAGCCTCTGATCAAGGTCATCGACTGGGCCTGGGAGAATGTCACCTCCACCCTTTGTTCCTGCCTTGCCACCCACGCGGTGCTGCAGTTCCGGTACGAACAGCATCGCCAGCCTCAGGAGAAAAAGATCTGGGGGGTGTTCCCGCACCGGGTGATGGACAAGCTGCATCCTCTAGTGAACGATGTGAACAGCCGTTTTCATGTGCCTCATTCCCGCTGGAATGCTGTCACCCCGGCACAGTTCCGGAAAGCCGGTCTGCGGGTGCTGGTGCAAAGCGAAGACATTGGCGTACATCTGGCCACCAGCCAGGACGGCCTGCGTTTCGTGTTTTTCCAGGGGCATCCTGAATATGACACCGTGTCTCTGCTCAAGGAATACAAGCGGGAGGTGCTGCGCTGGATGGCTGGCGAGCTGGAAGTCTACCCGCCCATGCCGGACAACTACTTCAGCCTGCAGCAGAAGGCCCTGTTCGATGAATACGCCTGGCGCTTGCAGCGTGCTCGGAAAGCGGGGCAAACACTGCCCGAGTTTCCCGAGAAGCTGGTGTCGGGAAATATCGACAATATCTGGCATGATACGGCGGAAGCCGTGGTCGCCAACTGGATCGGCCTCGTTTATCAGGTGACCCATCGTGAACGGCACCTGCCTTTCATGGAAGGTGTGGATCCCGAAGATCCTTTGGGATTGCGGCAGATATCCGAATAACAGCCTTTGTGGTAAATTTGAAAAACCGGGTACGGGCAGGAGGAGGAATATGCGTACATTGGCTTTTGGTGTAATGGTGGTTGGACTGGCGGCTTCCGGTCTGGCGGCAGCGGAAGATTTCTATCCGCCTGCAGAAGGACCGGGTTCTATCAACTGGCCACCTCCTGGTGGTGTTGCCAGCCGTCCTGCGCCACGAACACGCACATGGAATGCCCCCATTGATCAGGGGTTTCGCCCCTATCCCAATTACCAACAGGCACCGCGATTCCACAATCCCGCTACCCGCCAGTTCAGAAAGGAACTCATTGCACCACCAAGTGCGGACTGGCCCAATGCTGATTACTACCAGGGAGGAGAGAAATCGGCCGCACAGCAGACGCCAGGTGAACTGCGTCCTGCTCCCATGGAAAGAGGCGAACCCGTGGAGGTTATCCCTCCCCCCAGCGTGCCTGTAGACGAAATCAAGGCCTCCATTTCGGAAAAGCCCGAACACGGCTGGCGCCCCATGAAGGAGAAAAAGGCCCTGGAAGCCATGGAAGAGAGTGCAGAACCTCCCAAGCCAAAGGAAGCCAAACCTTTGAAGATGCGTGAGATTACAAAGCCGTCATCGCCCTTGCAGAATATGCCTGAGCCAGCTCCACAGCCAGCAGAAAGCCTTCCTTCCCCCGTGCTGGAGAAGAAGGATGAACAGCCAAAGCCTTTTGTTTCCGGTATGAGTGTTGTTCCATCCGAAAGGGCTGCGGTATTTCCACAGGCGCAGGAATAGGGTTGCAAATAAAAAAGCCGGAGATTGCGCCAGGCCGATTATGTCATCGGCCTGGCGCAATCTCCGGCTTGGGGGCCTTACTTCAGAAAGAGAAGGTGGAAAATCAGGCGATGCCCAGTTTTTCCTTGATGACTGAAACGACTTCGTCACTGGAGGTGGCGTTGATGTCCCAGAGCATGCCTTCTTTCTCATAGAAACCTACCAGAGGCGCAGTCTGCTCGTTGAATACGTCCAGGCGCTTGGAAATGGCTTCCTCGGTTTCGTCGTCGCGCTGCACGACTTTGCCGCCGCACTTGTCGCATACGCCTTCCACCTTGGGCGGGTTGCTCTTCACGTTGTAGATGGCGCCGCAGTCTTCGCAGGTGCGGCGGGTGGTGAGACGGTCCAGGATCACGTCACGGGGCACGTTCAGATTGACCACGCCGTCCAGCTCGATGTTCAGCTTGGCCAGTAGTTCTTTCAGGGCTTCGGCCTGGGGAATGGTGCGGGGGAAGCCGTCCAGGAGGAAACCGGATTTGCAGTCGTCTTCCAGCAGGCGCTCACCCATGATGCCCATGATCAGTTCATCGGGCACCAGCTCGCCCCGGCTCATATAACCTTGCGCCTCCTTGCCCAGGTCCGTGCCTTCCTTGACGGCGGCGCGCAGGATATCGCCAGTGGAAATCTGTACAGAACCATCGATAGCGGTCAGCATTTTGGCTACGGTGCCCTTGCCGGCGCCGGGGGCGCCCAAAAGAATCAGTCTCATTGTGGAAGTCTCCAGTAAATTCAGATGTAATAAATCTTGTGAGCCTTGCTCGCCAGGGCTCAAGTGGCGCGTATTTTAATGGCGCGGGGGAAAAATTGCCATGAATGCTTTGTAGCCCGGTGATGCCCTCTCCCCAAACCCCTCTCCCAGAGGGAGAGGGGCTTCTGGTGTTTCTCCTTTCCACAGGGAGCGGGGCTTCTGATATTTCCCCTTTCCTTTTGGGGGAGGGGCAGGGGAGAGGGATCAGAAAATCCAACTTGAGCAGAGTCATTGCCTTTCCTGTCCCAAAGATCATAATAGTCTTCCCCTTTCCTCTGGCTTTTGCCCGGCATGTATCGCAAGCGTCTTCGACAATCCGGTAAACAGCTCATGTCCCGCCGTGTGTGGCGTACCCGGGCGGTGTTCCTTATGGGGGCTGTTCTGGTGGGTATTGCCGCCAGCCTGCTGGCCATGGGCAGTGACTGGGCCAGCGAGACTTTCCTGCATCTCATCGATGACCGGCCCTGGCTGCCTTTCATCATCACACCCCTGGGTCTGATGCTCATCATCTGGATGACCCGTACCCTGTTTCTCGGTTCGGAAGGCAGCGGTATCCCCCAGGCCATTGCAGCCCTGCATATCAAACGCCACAAACATCTGCGCCATAAACTGTTGTCCCTGCCCATCGCCTTTGGCAAGGGCATCATGATCGTCATGGGCCTGCTCTGTGGCGCCTCCATTGGCCGGGAAGGTCCCACCATACATATTGCCGCGTCCATTTCCTTTGCTCTGACGCGCTTTGCCCGTTTCCCTCACCATGACATCAGCCGGGGCCTGATCCTAGCCGGGGGAGCAGCAGGGCTGGCGGCAGCCTTTAATACACCCCTGGCAGGGGTGATGTTCGCCATCGAGGAAATGGCCAAGAACTTCGAGGAAAAGACCAATGGCACGGTGTTCACCGCTGTCATCATCGCCGGTATCACCGCCCTGGCCATCAATGGCAACTATGCCTATTTCGGCACCGTCTTCGCCCAAGCGGAATTTCCGGGTATTTTTTCGGCCGTGGTGGTTTGTGGTGTGGTTGGTGGACTGGTGGGAGGATCTTTCAGCGCTCTTCTGGTGTATGGTGGGCGTTATCTGCGTCCCTGGCGCAGTCATCATCCCTATTTTCTGGCCCTGGTAATCGGACTGCTGCTGGCGGTTATTGGTGTGTTTTCCGGTGGGCAGACCTGGGGCACGGGTTATGCAGAGGCCAAGACGGCCCTCATGGGTATCGGCCTGGAGTCCGATGGCTATCCTTTCTTCAAATACCTGGCTACCCTGCTGTCTTACTGGAGCGGTATCCCCGGCGGCATCTTTGCGCCTTCCCTGTCTATCGGCGCAGGTCTGGGGGCGGAACTGTCCCAGTGGCTGCCCGATATCTCTGTGGCTACCGTAGCCCTGCTGGGCATGGCAGCCTATTTCACCGGCGTGGTGCAGACGCCCCTCACGGCAGTGATCATCATCATGGAAATGACGGACAACCAGGGCATACTGCTGCCGGTGATGGCCGTGGCCCTGATTGCTGATGGCATATCGAAGATCATCAACCCTCAGCCCATCTACCGGGCCCTGGCGGAGGATTTCATCCGTGACCTGTCATCCCCGCACGGGGCGAAGAACCAGGAAAAATGACTTCTGTTATCGGCGCCCTGGTGCCCGTGTTTCTTATTATCCTGCTCGGCGTGCTGCTGAAGCGTTTTTCCCTGTTCGGCCGGGAAGCCTGGCGGGGATTCGAGAACCTGTGCTATTTCGTGCTGTTTCCCGTGCTGCTGGTCAAGACCCTGGCCACGGCAGAACTGGGAGCCGCCCAGGTGCTGGATTTTGCGGCCGCCCTGCTGTTCGCCATAGGCACCATGAGCTTGCTGTTGTTACTGCTCTATCCCGTGCTGCGCCGTTTTGGTGTTGGATCCGCAGCCTTCAGCAGCCTGTTTCAGGGCGCGACCCGCTGGCATGGTTTCATCGCCCTGTCCATTGTTGGTCTGCTGTACGGGGATGAAGGGGTCACCTGGATGGCTATTACCATGGCGGTGATCATCCCGCCCCTGAATATCATCAATGTCGCTGTCTTGGCGCATTTTGGCTCTACCGGCAGCCGCATACAGGATGTTCTGCTGAAGCTGGCGCGCAATCCATTCATCATCGCCTGCGCCACAGGGGCCTTTCTGAATCTTTCCGGCATCGGTCTGCCGGCCCCCTTGTTCGATGTGCTGGATATTCTCGGTGGTGGCGCTCTGGGGTTGGGACTGCTCACGGTGGGGGCGGGACTGAATATCCACCTGGTATTGCAGAACCGCCTGCTGGTGGGTTTTGGCGCGATGATTCGCCTGCTGGGCATGCCCGGGCTCATGTTCCTGGGCTGTTGGCTGTTTGGTATCGAGGGGACGGCATGCACGGTGGCCGTGATCGCTGGTGCCGTACCCACCGCCGCTTCATCTTTTATTCTGGCCCGGCAGATGGGCGGCGATGCCTCCCTCATGGCCAACCTCATCACCATGCAGGTATTGCTGGCGGTGATTACCCTGCCGCTGATGATATGGCTGGCGGGGTTTTGAAGCAGAGGGGGTGTTTTTTTTCTTCAATTGTTCTATATTGGTTCTCTATCTGATGCATGGGTGATTTTTCCAAAGATGAGCGCGGAAGCAAAAAAAAGTATTGATAATCTGCTGCTGCAGGGGCTGCTCTGGCGAGGCGGGAGTGCGCCTGCGCTGACCGGCAGGCCGGTGCTGCCCAGTGGTTTTGCCTCTCTGGATGAAAGCATAGGTGGTGGCTGGCCCCGGGGGGCTTTGGTGGAGCTGCTTTCTGAGGGGCCGGGCCTGTCTCTGCTGCTGCCCGCCCTGGCGGCTCTGAGCCGGGAGGCCCGTTGGCTGGCCTGGGTGAATGCCCCCTGGCTGCCCTATGCACCGGCCCTGGCGGTACGGGGAGTGGATGTTTCCCGGGTGCTGCTCATCCGGGGGCGGGATGGGGATCAGAGCCTGTGGGCGACAGAGCAGGCCTTGCGCTCGGGCAATTGTGCCGCCGTGATGTTCTGGCCACAGCACATTTCCACGGCCCGGGCCCGCCGCCTGCAGCTGGCGGCGGAGGAAGGTGACTGCCTGGGAGTGTTGTTTCGTTCCCGGAAACTCGTTAGACAGTCTTCCATGGCCGCTTTGCGTCTGGAGGTTCAGCCATCTGGGGAAAAACTGGAGGTGCATGTACTCAAGCGGCCGGCCGGCTGGGGTGGCAGGAGGCTGTTGCTGTGATGCAGTGGCTGGGCCTGTATTTTCCGGATCTTCCCCTGGATGTGTTTTGGAGTGGAGAGACGGATACGCCCTTGGCGGTGACCCGGCGCAGGAAGGGACGGGATATCATCGACCGTTGCAATGTGTCTGCCCGGCAACAGGGGATACGCCCTGGCATGCCTTTGAATGCCGCCCTGGTTCTGTATCCGGGGCTGCATCTGCATGAGCGGGATGCCAAGGGTGAGCAGCAACGCCTGGAGGCGATAGCAGCCTGGGCCTGGAACTATAGTTCGCGCATCAGTTTCGATCCTCTGCTGTTGCTTCTGGAAGTGGGCGGCAGCGCAAAACTGTTTGGCGGGATCGATATTTTGCTGGAAAGGCTCTGCACTGACACCCGGGCGCCTGTTGCCGTGGAATATCATGCGCTGGCGCCTTCTCCTGGTGCGGCAGCCCTGCTGGCGCGCCTGCGGCCCGGCTGCCGGGTGGGAGCCACCCGGGAGTTGCGGGAGGCGCTGGGGGATATTCCCCTGGCGCAGCTTACCCGGGATGCGCGCCTTTTGAACCTGATGCAGGGTATCGGCCTGTCCAGTCTTGGCGATGCCCTGGATCTGCCCCGGCCGGAACTGGCGCGCCGGGTAGGACAGGAAGCTCTGCGCTTGCTGGACCGGCTCCTGGGCCGGGCACCGGACCCGCGTCCCCTGTGGCAGCCTCCAGCGCGTTTTCATCAGTCCCTGCTGTTGCTGGCCGAGATCGGGCAGGCGCCCGCCCTGCAGTTTCCCGCCCGGCGCCTGGTGGAGGCTCTGTGCGCATTTCTGCACAGCCGGGATGCGGCGGTGCAGCAGCTACACTGGCGTTTTCTGCACCGGGATGCGCCGCCTTCGCAACTGGATCAAGGCATGCTGACGCCCAGTAACCAGGCGGGGCATCTTCTGGAACTGTTTCGGCAGCATCTGGAAAACCTGCAATTACCCGAAGCCGTGGTGGAAATGGAACTGCGGGTGGATGCCTGGCAGGCTGCGGACAAGATCCATGGCGATCTGTTTGCCCCGGCCCGGCATGAAGATCAGGGCTTTCTGGAGCGCCTGCGCGCACGCCTGGGAGAAGATAGCGTGCGGGGTCTGCAAGGCAGGCCGGATCACCGGCCGGAAAAGCGCTGGCGTTACCGCGACCCGCTGCCTGCTCGTGAAGATACCCCTTGCCGTGAAGTGTTTTCCCCAGGAGAAACTGGGGTTCCTCTGTGGCTGCTGCCCCGGCCCCGGCGTTTGCGTCAACGCAATGGCCAGCCCTGGCATGAGGACTGTTTGCAGCTGCGCGCCTTCTCCCGGCGTATTGAAACCGGCTGGTGGGATGGTGAGGACGTGGCCCGGGATTACTACCGGGCGCGCAATCCTGCCGGGCAGGAATTGTGGGTGTACCGGGACAGGCGCAGCGGCCACTGGTATCTGCAAGGTGTGTTCGAATGAGAGCGGAAACAGCCTATGCAGAGCTGCACTGCCTCAGCAACTTCAGCTTTCTGCGTGGCGCCTCACACCCGGAGGAGCTGGTGGCCCGTGCTGCGGAGCTGGGCTACACGGCCCTGGCCATTACCGATGAGTGCAGCCTGGCGGGGGTGGTGCGTGCTCATCAGGAGGCCAAGCGTCAGAAGCTGAAACTGATCATCGGTACCGCGATCCGCCTGGCAGATGGCCCGCATCTGCTGTTGCTGGCCCGTAACCGCCGGGGCTATGTGCAGCTCTGCCGTCTTGTCACCCGGGGTCGCCGCCGAGCGGACAAGGGCTGCTATGAACTGTACCGGGCGGATGTGGAGCAGGGCCTGGAGGATTGCCTGGCCCTGTTGCTTCCCTGTTGGGGAGAGGCGGTTCCGGCGGGCTGGTTCCGGGAATATTTTGCGGGCCGGGGGTGGCTGGCTCTGGGTTTGCTGCGTGACGGGCGGGATGAAATCCGCCTGCAGCAGGCGCGGCAGCTGTCAAAAACCCATGATCTGCCGCTGGTGGCCGTGGGCCATGTGCTTATGCACCGGCGGGGGCGGCGGGTATTGAGGGACCTGCTCACGGCCATTCGCCATGGCTGCACGGTAGAGGAACTGGGCTGGCGCGCCCTGGCCAATGGCGAGCGCCATTTGCGTGCTCTGAATGACCTGGCGGCCTTGTATCCGCCGGCACTTTTGGAGC
>JALWRH010000112.1 GCA_026994195.1 Sedimenticola sp.
ATGCTATCGTTGACGCCGTCCAACATCACATACTCCCAGGTGACCTTGCGGCGCTTGTCGTTCTTCACAAACTCCCGGCAGGCGGGAATCAGCTCTTCCAAGGGGTACTTGCGATTGATGGGCACCAGCTGGTCGCGCAGGGCATTGTCCGGGGCATGCAGGGACACCGCCAGGCTCACATCCGACACTTCCCGCAGCCGGTACAGGTTGGGCACGATGCCCGATGTGCTGATGGTCACCCGGTACTTGGATATCATATAGGTCAGGTCATCCTGCATCAGATCCATGGCCCTGACCACGGCATCGAAGTTGGCCAGGGGTTCGCCCATGCCCATGAGCACCACGTTGGTGGGCGGTTTGCCCATCTGCCGGGTCGCATGCCAGACCTGGCCGATGATCTCGCCCGTGCTGAGGTTACGGTTGAAGCCCTGCTTAGCCGTGGAACAGAAAGAACAGTCCAGGGCGCAGCCCACCTGAGAGGACACGCACACGGTGCTGCGGTTGCCATCGGGAATATACACGGTTTCGATGCGCTGGCCGTCTTCCAGTTCCATTACCCATTTTACCGTGCCATCCGCTGAGGGTTTTTCCAGAATGATCTCTGGCAGGCGCACCCGGGCTTGCGCATCCAGAGCGGCGCGCAGCTTTTTGGACAGATCAGTCATCTGCGCAAAATCCATAATGCCATGCTTGTGAATCCACTTCAGCACGTTGCGCCCATGAAAAGGCTTGGCGCCCAGGCTTGCGAAGTAATCCTCCATCGCCTTGCGATCCAGATCCAGCAGATTCAGAGATTTGTCAGTAGCCAAGATTGTTCCCGGTGTGTAGCGAATCAATATTGATTATACGCAAACAAGTTATTTTACTCCCCAAGAAGGTTTTTCGCCAATGAATTCACCATTCTGCCTTAGACCAGCATCCCGTCCAAAAATGACTTTTCCCGGTATAATCTCCTGAAGGCGATTGAAAATCACTCATAGGGACTTTTTCAATATCTTGATGGAGAAACCTCTGAGCTTTCCGGGCCAACCAATGGATTGTTGAAGACTTCCTTCTATGCATCGACCAGAGATTCCCAGAATCCAGACCAGGTAAACCCATGATATCCATAAACCTTACCCATAGCCCGGCTCTCATTCTGCTCATCAGCCTCTGCAGCACAGGCATGGCAGCTGACATTACCTATCCCAGCGCCCCCGCCGGATCTCAGGTAGATGAGTATCATGGCATCCCTGTCGCTGATCCCTATCGTTGGCTGGAGGAATTGGATTCCCCCCCAACCCGGAAATGGGTGAAGGCTGAGAACCGCTTGACTGAAAACTGGCTGAAAAAATTCCCTGCCCGGGAAAAGTACCGCCAGCGGCTCCAAGCGTTATGGAATTTTGAACGTTATTCCGTTCCCTGGAAGGAAGGTGGACGCTATTTCTTCAAGCGCAACGACGGCCTGCAAAACCAGTCTGTGGTCTATACCCTGCGCAACCTGCAGGACAAGCCCCGGGTACTCCTGGACCCCAACCAGCTGTCGAAAGATGGCACAGTGGCCCTGGCAGGTGAATCTGTCAGCCCAGACGGGAAGTATTATGCCTACGGCATCTCCGACGCCGGTTCTGACTGGACCGAATGGCGGGTACGGGAAATCGGCAGCGCCAGGGATATGGATGACCGTCTGAAATGGATCAAATTCAGCAGTGTGTCCTGGAGCGCTGATAGCAAAGGCTTCTACTATTCTCATTATGATGCTCCAAAACAAGACCAGCAGCTCAAGAGCGTCAACTACTTCCCCAAGCTCTACTATCATCGTTTGGGAAATCCCCAGGACAAGGACCGGCTCATCTACCAGCGTGCGGATCACAAGGACTGGTCTTTCTCTGGAACGGCCACGGATGATGGCCGCTACCTGCTGATCAGCGTAGAACGAGGTACGGAGCAGAAAAACCTGCTTTATTTCCAGGATCTGCGGCATCCCGAAAAGGGCATACACCCGGTCATCGAGGAATGGCGGGCCAGCTACGAGTACCTGGGCAACAAGGGCTCCCGTTTCTGGTTCCTGAGCAACGACCAGGCGCCCCGGGGCCGCATTCTGGAAATCGACCTGGAAAACCCCGCATCGGAAAACTGGAAAGAAATCGTGTCCCAGTCGCAGGACACCATAGAAACCGCCAGCATGATCGATGACAGCTTCATTCTCAGCTACCTGCACGACGCCTGGCACAAGGTCGTCATCCATCCTCTGAAAGGCAAGGCATGGGAGCTGAAACTGCCCGGTATGGGCAGCGCCGGCGGATTCTACGGTAAACGCACGGACAAAGAGACCTTTTACTCCTGGACCAGTTTCAATACCCCTGCCCGCATCTATCATCTGGACATGAGCACCGGTCATTCAAGCCTATTCAAAGCGCCGCGACTGAAATTTGATCCCAACGACTATGTCACCCGCCAGGTCTTCTACAAGAGCAAAGACGGCACCCGCATTCCCATGTTCATCAGCCACCGCAAGGACCTGAAGCCCGATGGCAAGACCCCCACCTTGCTGTATGGCTACGGCGGTTTCAATATCTCCCTCACGCCCTGGTTTTCCGTATCCCGGCTGGTGTGGATGGAGGCCGGCGGCATCTATGCCGTGGCCAACCTCCGCGGCGGCGGGGAATACGGCGAACAATGGCACAAGGCCGGCACCAAAACCCGCAAGCAGAACGTGTTCGACGATTTCATCGCCGCCGGTGAATGGCTGGTGGCCAAGGGTTATACCTCGCCGCAACACCTGGGCATCATGGGCGGCAGCAACGGTGGCCTGCTGGTGGGCGCCGTGCTCCTGCAGCGTCCGGATCTGTTCGCCGCGGCCCTCCCCGCCGTGGGGGTCATGGACATGCTGCGCTTCAACAAGTTCACCATCGGCTGGGCCTGGGAATCCGACTACGGCTCCCCGGAGAACGAGGAAGAATTCAAGGCGCTCTACGCCTATTCGCCCTACCACAACGTGAAGCAAGGCGTTTGCTATCCCCCGACCCTGGTCACCACCGCCGATCACGACG
>JALWRH010000113.1 GCA_026994195.1 Sedimenticola sp.
GGCAGGGTCCGATAGGCATTCCAGGCCGGGTAAAGGGTCATGAGGAAGCTGCAGAGGAAAGATCCCCCGCCTACCAGGGCCACATCATCCCAATGCAGATCCGATGGCAGCATGCTGATGTAATACACGCTAGGATCAATGAACTGCACATGGAACAGGGATTCTATCCAGCCCACCACCTGCTCAACATTGAGCGCCAGCGCCACCCCAAGGATCACGCCAATGAGCGTTCCCACAAAACCGATCACTGATCCCTGCACAATGAAGATATGCATAATCTGCCGCGGCGCAGCGCCAAAGGTCTTGAGAATGGCAATGTCCGCCCGCTTGTCCACCACCACCATCACCAGGGTGGCGACGATATTGAAAGCAGCAATGACCACGATGAAGAACAACAGCAGGCCCATCATGCGCTTCTCCATCTTCAAGGCCGAAAAGAAGTTGCGATGCTGGTCCGTCCAATCGGTGACACGAAAATAGCCATTGAACTCCAGGGCCAGCTCCCGCGAAACCTGCCGCGCCTGGTACAGATCATCCAGTTTCAGGCGTATGCCAGACACCGCATCGCCCATGCGTAACAGTTTTGCCAGGTCTTTCATCGCCACCATGGCAACCCCCCGGTCGTATTCTCCCATGCCCACGTTGAATATGCCGCTGACGGTAAAGCGTTTCATACGTGGCACCGATCCGGCCGGAGTGGCGGTAAACTTGGGAACCAGCATGGTTACCTTGTCACCCACGCCGACATGCAGAGCAAAGGCCAGCTCCCGGCCCAGGATGATACTGAAACTGCCCGGCTTGAGATCGTCCAGGGAACCCGTCTGCATATGCGCGCCCACATCCACCACCTGGGACTCCAGATCCGTGCGCACACCGCGGATCAGCGCACCGCTGACCTGCCCGCCATGCATGAGCATGGACATGGTCTCCACATAGGGCGCGGCACCAACGACCCGGGGATGCTTCCGGGCTTTTTCCAGAGCCTGCTGCCAATCCTTCATACCACCGCCATCAGCGGCATTGATATCCGCATGAGAGGCCATGCCCAGGATTCGGTCACGGACCTCTTTCTGAAAGCCGTTCATCACGGACAGCACCGTAATGAGCACGATCACCCCCAGGGTGATACCCAGGGTGGACATAAAGGAGATGAAGGAGATGAAGTGGTTGCGGCGCTCTGCGCGGGTGTATCGCAGACCAATCCATACTGAAAGGGGATAAAACATGGCGGCATTATAGCCATCCAGGGGCTATGCAGGCGAGTAACTTCTCAGGGAACAGCCGCCTTCTTCGAAAAGAAGGCGGCAACACGGCATCAGCGCTTCTTTTTTCCGCCTTTCTTCTTGGATTTCTGCTTCTTCTTCGGGGAAAGCTTGGCTTTACTCTTTTTACCAGCCAATGCTTTCAGCGCTTTCTTATCTTTACTCTTTCCGGCCCTTTCTGCCGCCGCATCTGCAAAAGCTTTCCTTTGCATGGCCTTCAAGGCCTGGGTTTTCTTTTTCTTTTCGGCTTTCTTGGCATTCTTGGCGGTCTTCTTGGCTTCCACCTTGAGCCGTGCGGCATTGCGCCTGGCCTTGGCCTTGGCGGCGGCTTTCTTAGCCTGCTTTTCGGAATACTTGAGCTTGGCCTTGAGCTGTTTCTTGATATCCTTGTTCTCCGCCTGCACTTTGGCAGACTGAACCTTCGCATCCTTGGCGGCAGCATGCGCCTTTTCCAGCACCTTACTGACATCCTTGGCCGCTTCTTCGGCGGCTGCCGCAGCCTTTTTAGCCTTCTTTATGGCTTTCTTCAGCTTCTCCAGCATCTTCATCTGCAGGTCTTTTGCCGCAGATTTCTTTTTGGCGTCCTTCTTACTTTTCTTTTCCTTTTTCTCTTTCTTGGCCATGCCATATTCTCCTTTAGTTACTATAGACCTTGGATACCGGACCGACGATGAGCGGATCCGGACTGCGGGCAACATTGTGATCTTTGTTAGGGTATTCCAGCTTGTAAAGAAAATCCCGCATGCAATTGATGCGAGCCCGCTTCTTGTCATCAGACTTCACTACGGTCCAAGGAGCATCCGCGGTATTGGTATAGAAGAACATAGCCTTGCGGGCATTGGTGTAGTCGTCCCATTTTTCCAGAGACTGCAGGTCTATGGGGCTGAGCTTCCAGTGCTTCAGCGGGTCATGATAGCGGCTGTGAAAACGGCGCAACTGTTCCTGACGGCTGACAGAAAACCAGTATTTGTAGAAGATAGTGTCAGAATTGACCAGCATCTGCTCCAGCTGGGGCGCCTGCCGCAGGAACTCCAGATAGTCTTCATTGGTACAGAATCCCATTACACGCTCCACACCGGCGCGGTTGTACCAGGAACGGTCAAAGAGCACGATTTCACCCCGGGTGGGCAAATGCTGCACATAGCGTTGGAAATACCATTGCCCCAGCTCGCGCTCGGTAGGCTTTTCCAGGGCAACCACGTGAGCGGCACGGGGATTGAGGTGTTCCATAAAACGCTTGATGGTTCCCCCCTTGCCCGCCGCATCACGCCCTTCGAACAAGGCCAGAATCTTCTTGCTTTCCTCCTTCACCCAGGCCTGAACCTTCAGCAACTCAATCTGCAGCAGATGTTTCTCCTGCTCATACTCTTCGAGTTCCATCTTTTCAGGATAAGGATATTCCCCCAGCTCATAACTCAGTCGCAGCAGCTTCCTGCCGGAGATGATTTTTGGCGATTCCAGTACCTTCTGTGGATTGCTGAGACGATCCAGCAGCTTTTTCAGTGTCGCCTTGTTCTTCTTCTTTCTGCCCATTGATATTCCTCGATTTACAAAACGTGTGTATTTGTTAAATCTCTGACCTATTCCGGCTGGATGCCAGACGCCCAAGGGGAATCAACGCCCCCCCCAATCAAAGATCATTAAAAAAATTATAGTACCTGAATCCATGCAGATTAATGCTTTAGATCAAATTCCGGTGAAAATAGAAACGGTTCTATGTTCGGAGAAAGCCAAGATGCTATATTTCATAGTGCCAAATACTGAAAAATGGATGAACAAAGATGAAAGCTCTCTGGATAGCAACACTGCTTTGTGCAGTTCCCCTTACCTGCATGTCAGAAGTGCTGCTCATTGATGCAGTAGCCGATGAACAAAAATCCTCCGTGCCCCGCCCCCGGAATGGCGACACGATGACTGAAGTGGAACATCGTTTCGGCGCTCCCCGCACCAAGCACAGCCCTGTTGGAGATCCTCCCATTACACGTTGGGACTACGATGAATTCAGCGTGTATTTTGAATATGACAAAGTACTGACCGCTGTATTGAAGCGCAAGAAGCACTCCGCCAGTCAGTAGTTGCATGTTTGAAAACCCCCTCCCCTTCATTGTTGAATATTTGGGGCGTCTAGCCAATACTGCTCTTCCCCTGAAGCGTGCAAATTGCGGAGTACACGATGACCATCGCTGAATCAACAGAAGCCCATCTGCTAATGCGATCCATCATTCAGCGGGTTGCCACAGGCCCGGAATTATCCAAAGACATCAGCCTGGAAGAAGCCCGGGACGGCACGGCAGCCATCCTGCGCGGACAGATCGATCCCGTACAGGCAGCCATATTCTTTATCGCCCTGCGTATGAAGCGGGAATCCCCGGATGAGTTCAAGGGCGTGTTGGATGGTATTCGGGAGCTGGTGGATGGCGTCACCGCCGACGTGGATCATGTCATTGACATGGCGGATCCCTATGACGGCTACAACCGCACCCTGCCCGCAGCACCGTTCCTCCCGCCACTGCTCGCGGAATGCGGCCTGCACCCTATCTCACACGGACTGGATTCCGTGGGTCCGAAGTACGGGGTGACCCACCGGCATGTTCTCGAAGCTGCCGGAGCCAATGTCGACCTGAGCACGGCACAAGCCGCTGCGCGCCTGAATGACACCCAAACGGGCTGGGCCTATGTCGATCAGGCCAGCTACTGCAAACCTTTGCATGACCTCATTCCTCTGCGTACCCAGATGATCAAGCGCCAGGTCCTCACCACCGTGGAAGTGCTGGCCAAGCCCATTGCGGGCAAGCAGGCCACCCATTTCGTCACAGGCTACGTGCACAAGCCCTATCCGCCCATTTACGCCATGCTGGCCCGTCATGTAGGGTTCGATTCCGCCCTGCTCATTCGCGGCGTGGAAGGGGGTATCATCCCTTCCCTGCGCCAGGACGGCAAATACTTCAGCTACCATGACCGTGGGGAAGAGATAGGTGTGGACATCCATCCGGAAATGCTGGGCATCAGCCAGACCCTGCGCGCCGTACCCCTGCCGGAAGACCTTCCCAAGTCCAGCCGTCCCGGCGACGAAATCGCCATTGCCGTGGATATCAAGGACACTGCCATCGCCGCTGCAGAGGCAGGCATGGCGGCACTGAACGGCAAGCAGGGCCCCACTTATGACTCCCTGGTCTATACCGGCGCCCTGATCCTCAAGCACATGGGCAGGCACAGGGAACTCAGGGATGCAGCCGATGAAATCCGCGCCGTGCTGGACTCCGGCAAAGCAGCCAACCGGGTGAAATAATGGCCGGAGACTGGATCAGCATCGCCCGGGAAGACGAACTCACACCGGGACAGATGAAACGAATACAGGTCGCGGGGCAGCGGCTGTTGTTGTGCAACGCGGATGGCAAACTCCATGTCGTGGATGAAATGTGCAGCCATGAAGACTATTCGCTATTCTTGGGCTGTATTCAGAACGGTCGCATCAAATGCTCCCTGCATGGCAGCTACTTTGATCTCGAAACAGGTCAACCCACTACTGAACCTGCTGATGCGCCTATTTGCACCTATCCCGTCAAAACCATTGATGGAGAGGTTTTGGTACAAATGCCTTGATGAACCTTTATCAATTCATGCACCTGCATCTTACAGATAAACAGTTCTGATTGATTTTGTTGCCATTTTTCTTGAAAAAAATAACTGAGCATAAAATATTCCCAAAGCGTGGGATTAGGGTATTATTTTCAAGAGCCACGTCACTCTTGAAAAGCTCCTTCCTCGACTTGTTCAAGCGTTTCCTTGGCAATCACACAGCAGCGAGCCGTATCTATTATTCATGGAAGAAACCAACGAACATACGATTCCTGGCCTGAAGCAGCGTTTGGCGGAGCTGGATGATCACAGCACCCAATACGTTGACATCAGTATTCAGCTGGCCAAACAGCTGTTTCCCACAGATCCCTACAAAAGCCTTTCCCTGGCGCAACGCGCCATCGCACTCTCAAGCTCTCTTGGCTACCAGGAAGGCATCGCCAAAGCTCATACAATGGCCGGTCATACCCAGATCAGCCTATCCAATTACGAAGTGGCCAGGCAGTCAGCTGAACAAGCCATTCCCATTTTTGAGACCCTGGGTGATAACCATGGACTTCTTGACGCAAGAAACCTGTTGGGTATCAGTTACAACACTTCCGGGCAGTTTGACAAAGCCCTCGATATCTTTCTGCACAATACAAAGCTGGCCAAACGCTGTGGCGATGACGCCATGCTGGGAAAATCCCTGAACAATGCCGCTTGTATCATGCATGACCAAGGCGACTACAGCGGCGCCCTGGACTACTACCAACGCAGCTACCATTGCGCTCTGGACAGCGGCAACACACGGGAAGTAGGGATCTCTCTGATCAACATGGGCGTCACCCAGATTGAGTTGGGCAATCACAAGGAAGCCTTCGGCTACCTTATGAAGAGCCTGGATAAAATCAGCCACATACCAGAGATCCACGCCCGGGCGATGCACAATCTTTCCCGCTATCACCAGGGCCTGGGCAACCTGCCTCAGGCCCGGGAATTTGCAGAACAGAGCCTGGCAACATTTGAAAGCATCCACAACATCCACGGCATCATCGAGACGTTAAGCAGTCTGGGCGAAATATTCTTGTTGCTGGGCGACAAAAAGCAGGCCGAGTCCTGCTTCCTGAGAGCCATTGTTGTTGCCCGCCAAAAGAACGAAAACACCGGAGTTGCCCACAACCAATTACTGTTGGGGCGTCTGCATCGAAAAGCCGGTAAAACCAGCCTTGCCATTTCCGAACTGAAAAAGGTCTTCACCCTGGGCCCCAACTACAAGACCTATACCTATGAAGCCCACCTGGAATTGTCTCTGGCCTATGAAGACAGGCACGATTACCAGAAAGCACTCGAACATCACAAGATGTACATGGAAAGCAGAAACAAAGTGTTGACCGAGCAGGCGGAGCAGCGCATTGCGAGCCTGCATGTCAGTTTTCAACTCGAACAGGCCGAGAGGGAAGCTGAGCTTCTGCGTCAGAAGAATGCTGAACTCGCAGAAGCAAACAGCAAACTAAAGGAACTGATGGCCATTCAGAAAAAACTGGATGCGCAAAAATCCAGGCTGGTCAAGCAGCTGGAGTCCTATGCAAATACTGACTCCCTGACCGGTCTTTTCAACCGGCGCTACCTCAACAAATGTTTTTCCCGTGAATTCAAGCAGGCACAAGCTGCCAATGCACCACTATGCGTACTCATCGGAGATCTGGACAACTTCAAACAGATCAATGACCGCTACTCCCACGAAACAGGAGATACAGTGCTTTCCAGGGTATCCAGCATCATTCGCAGCAATATCCGGGAAATGGATGTCCTCTCCCGTTACGGAGGCGAAGAATTCGTTCTGGTGATGCCCAACACCACCATGGAAGATGCGGTGCATATCAGCAAGCGTCTGAAAAGCATGATCGAGAGCCACGACTGGGAATCCATTCAGCCCGGCCTGGCGGTCACCATCAGTCTCGGCCTGAGCAGCAACGCGGACTCCCCGGATCATGAAGCCATGCTCGCAATGGCAGATGAAAAGCTTTATTCCGCCAAGCGCCAGGGCAAGAACCGCCTCTGCTTCTAATCGAGATCTAGCTTTCTGGCGCACTTTCGGGCTAGAAATACCGCGCCAGCTCCACCTGCAGGTAGCTGTCCTGGCGAAAACCGTATTGCAGGTCGTTCTTGTCGGCGTTCACCCAGCTGCGTAATTGCACATTGAGCCGATAATCCTGACCCAGGCGGCGGCTTGCTTCCAGGTTGATCAGAGTGGAGCCGTTCTCCCAGTCCACGATGGCCCCGAACAGGATCTCCAGGCTCTGGGCATCATTGGCCGTCCAGCGCAGGCCGGCAAACAGATCGTGATTGAAAGGCGTGGTAGCTTCATCGCCCCGTTCATCCAGCATAAACTCCCCTACGATCCCCAGGTCGGCTTCACTGTCAAAAATTCCCACCCGGGTGTACTCAAATCCCCCAGTAGCTGCAGTAAAACGGTCGCTGCTGCTGTCCCGGTACATGACTTCCAGCTTCCACAGCCATTCCCCCAGGGTTGCCTGCAGATCCAGGCTGGCCTGGTCGATAATCTCGTAATAGGGCGCGAGAACCACTTCGCCACCGGGCAGGAGCCTGGGCACGAACAGGGGATCCCGCCCGGTGCCCCGGAAGTAGCTCAGGCCAATATCCCACTCGCCAATGTAGTGGGACCAGCGGGCGGCAAAGTCCAGGTGCCGCTCTTCACGGGATGATTCGTAGAAAGCCTGATCCGGCTCAATGCGCGGCTGGGTTCTGGGACGCCCTTCCACGCCAGGGAAAGTGCGCTCCCGAAAATACGGCAGAAGAAAGAAGTCCAGGGTACCCCAGTCCCGTTCCAGGGAGAGCTTGGCCATGGGCTGCCCCAACTTCTGCTCGCCATCGATATTCTCCACCAGATCCGTCTGATTGATGATATCCACCAGGTGCATGGCTTCGGTGACGCCCCAATACACCTTGCCTATGCCCAGGCGGGTCTCCCAGCCATCACCGGCGTAGATCCATTGCAGTTCACGGACATCCCAGTGACTGCGCTCATCATCATGGCGATCCAGCCTGCCGAACAGATGCAGCACGAAACTCTGCCGCCCCTCGTCCCATTCGTGAGCCCATTCAGGATCCAGGCTCAGGGAATAGTCATTGTCATACTGCCGCGAATCCAGGGGATCCTGGAAAAAACCCCTGCCCTCGATGGCGGCATTGCCGGAAAGCTCCCAGGCACCGGCCAGGCTGAATCCTAGACTTAACAACAGGCCCGTCAGCCATTTCATGTCAGCGGATGCGTTTCAGACTGTTACGGGTGAAATCGCTGTCCTTGAGCCCGGTGCGGAACTGGTAATCCTTCCAGGTCAACAGAGTACTCTTGCCCGTCTGCTTGTTGTCCATGAACATCTCATCCGCCCGCCAGTACTTGTCCAGGTACTGCTGATAACCCCGGAACACGAGTACCTTGAGCAGGGCGTTCTTGCGGTCGTAGAACTCGATCTTCAGTGGAATGTAGCGTTCCCTGTCGATCCAGGCGAGCTGCCGGGTGTAACCGGAATACTTGCTCACGGGATAGCGCTCCATGACGAACACCGGCTTGCCGTCCAGTTCATCATCACGGATGAACTTGTAGGTGTATTTTTCCACTTCCTGGGAAGCCAGATCCTCAAAGGCGAATTCACTACCCATGAAGGGTCCGGACTTGTTGCGCGAGGCGATGCGCTTTACCCGCTTCAGAGCCGGCAGGTACAGCCACTGATCATCGTCTTTCACCTTGTGGGAAAAGGTCAGCAGGGCCGTGCCCTTCACATCCCGGGGCTGATCAAAAACGATCAGGCTCTTGTCTCCGTCGTTCTCCACTTCCAAGCCCTTGACGCGCATCTGGCGCAGGCTCTCCTCCCCGTGGCGGTTCTTCAGCAACATGCTCATGGACGCCCGAAAATCCCCCCAGCCCGTGTCTCTGGCGTCGACTTCCCGGGCAATGGCCAGGCCTTTTTCTTCCGGCGTTTCCGCCATGGCGGAAAAAGCTGAAAACACTAGTAATACGAGTAACAGTTTTTTCATTTTTTTGTCTCTCCAAATTGCATCAGCAGAGGTGGCAGGTACAGAAAATCCGCCAGCAGGGCCAGACCAATGGTAATCGCTGTAAGCAACCCCATGCCCGCATTGAGCTGGAAATCCGACAATGCCAGAACACCAAAGCCCAACATGAGGACGATAGTGGTTACCAGCAAAGGCGTGCCCACCGTGTGGAAAGCATAGCGCACTGCCTCCTCGCTCCCCAGCCCCTGTTCACGCCGTGCGCGCAGGTACTTGCTCAGGAAATGCACGGTGTCATCCACCACGATACCCATGGTCATTCCGCTGACCACGGACAGAGCCAGACCCACCTGGCCTACGAAAATGCCCCACAGACCAAAAGCCATGCCAATGGGCACCAGGTTCGGTATGAGGCTCAACAGCCCAATGCGGAAGGAACGCAGTGCCAGCATGAGGATCAGGGAAATGACGATCAGGGCGGCAGTAGTGCCCTTGAGCATGGCCCGGATATTGCGATGACCGATATCGGCAAACATCAGGGATGGACTCGCCGCCTGTACATGCATGTAATCCGGGGTATTGGCCGCCAGCCAGGCCTCGGCACGCCGTTCCAGGGCCAGCAGGGTCTCCGATGAAACGCTCTTCAGGCTGGCCGTAAGCTTGGTGGCGGATTTTTTCACATTGATCTGGTTGTTCAGATCCAGGCCAAAGGGCAGGGAAAACTCGTACAGCAGCAGGTATTGCGCCGCCAGTTCCGGATTGTCCGGCAACTTGTACCAGGCAGGATCATCACCATGCAGGTTCTTGTTCAGGCGTTTCATGATATCCGTATAGGTATTGACGTGCAGCACTTCCGGCTGGGTACGCAACCAGTTGGCAAAGGCATCCACGTGGCGCAAATACTCAGGATCGGATATCTTCCCCTCACCCGCAGCAGGCAGGGAGAACTCCAGCAGATAGATGCCGGTGAGATGCTCCACGGCAAAATCCGTATCCACGCGGAAGGGGACATTCTCGCTAAAATACTTGATGAATTCGTCGTTCAGATGATTGCGCGGCACCTGGCTGATGAGCAGCAGGATGAAAGCTGTCATCCCCCAGAACAAGGGCTTGCGCTGACGGATAACGAAGTCACCCAGTTTCTCCATGCTGCCCTGTCCCCGGGTATGGCGTTTGCCAGGCCGTACAGGCAGGATCATCAGGGCCGCGGGCAGGAAAGTCATGGACAGGGCCCAGGCCACCATGACGCCCATGGCCGCCATATTGCCCAGGTCGCGGAATGGAGGGGCATCGCTGAAATTGAGACTGAGAAAACCAATGGCCGTGGTGATGGAGGTAAGGAACACCGGTCCCAGGTTCAGGCGCAGGCTTTCCATCATGGCCTCCTCGCGGCTCTCACCCTTGCGCAACCCCTGCAGGAACAGGGATATGATGTGTATGCAGTCCGCCACCGCCAGGGTCATGACCATCACCGGCGCTGTCGTAGTGGGTGGACTCATCTGTATACCCAGCCAACCGGTCAGTCCCAGTGTGCTGGCCACGGACATGAGCAGCACCAGCATGGATACCAACACCCCGGAAAGGGAATGCAGCATGAAAGCCATGGCCACCAGTATGATAAGCAGCATCAGTGGATACAGGGACTGCATGTCCTGCTGAGACATGCGCGGGAAGGTCGCATTCATCATCACCAGGCCCGTGACCCGCACATCCACGTCCGGATTGTGTTGCATGGCGCGTTTGGCCAGATCCTCGGCGAATTTCGCCACTTCTGGCACCTCACCCAGGGTCTTGCCCGGCAGTTGCACCGTCACGTTGATGCCCGTATGGGCGCCATCCGGCGAGATGAGCCGGTTACGCAACAAAGGTTCGTTCAGTGCAATCCGGCGTATTTTCTCAAACTGTTCCGGCGGGAGCTGCATGGCGTCTTCAACCAGATTCGCTACCAGCAGATCATCTTCTTCCGCCTCCGTGTGCTGGAAGTTACTGATGGAGTCCACCCGCAGGGAATAAGGAATCTGCCAGGCTTCTTTGGTCAGCCATTCCACGGTCTCCAGCGTCTTGGGCGTAAAGACGTCACCATCTTTTGGAGAAATCACGAACAGCACATTGTCCGTCTTGGTGTAGGTGTTCTGCATGGACTCGAAAGCCTTCAATTGAGGATTTTCCTCACTGAAGAACATGCGGTAGTCATTGCTGAAGCCCAGAAAACGGGCTCCAGAGGCTGTCAGGGCGATGAGCACAATGGCGGCAAGAACCACCTGCCAGGGATGGCGCAGAATCCAGCGTATAAATCGGTTGCTCATGAGTAATCTTTATGCCGACAGAAATGAAACTCGGTATGATACCCTCATTTACAAATAGATACCTTAGCAGGCTGTTGAAAAACGCCGTTTTTCAACAGCCTGTGTGTGGCACAAAGATGTGCCTCCATTTTCAGTGGTTGTAAGCCATTGAAAATGAAGGAGGCGGGAAACCGCATTTTCAACCTCCTGTTGGGAAGCCCCGAATTGTTCCGGGTAAGGAAATGAGGGCAATGAACACTCGGATTCAGACGCAAATCACGGGCAATAGCGCCTGTTACAGGGATTTGCGGCATTCCAGCCCGTCGACAACCGCCCACCAATTGCTCGAATTTCTCCTGGAGTTTTATGAAAAAACTACTTCTTGCCACTGCCGTTGTTTTCGCCATTCTGATGATCTTTTATGGAGGGGTCTCAGCCCTGGTCAATCAGGGACATGGTCTGGGACAGGCCTTGTTCACCTTCACCGCTGTCATTGCCGGCGGTATTGGTCTGATCTGGATGGTAAAGTCCGGGCGATAAATCCAGCTGCCCCTGGCTGGCAGGAACCAACCAGAGGCACAAGCCCTGCCATTCAGTGATGATGCCTGAGACGCCAGGGATAAGGCGCAAACCCGTCGTCTGAGTCATCATCGGGCCAGAAACGGTTCCAACCGTCATCGTCATCATAGCCGCAATGGCGAATGATGCCCCTGCGGCACAGGGAGCGGCGGTGCTCGTATTTGATGAACTTCTTCAGGGCCGGTTTCTTGCGCGGCTTGAAATGCACTCTATGCGTGGGTGACCATTCACGCTCGCCAAAGCCTGTACCCATGGCATCACTGCGCTGCGCCCTGCTTTGAGCCGCCATACTCTCACGCTTTTGCCGGTAGCCATAGTGCCCGGACTCCTTTTCCTTGTACACAGCCACGGCAATGACCCCCATAGCACTGTGATCTCCCCAGGCGTCGGCATAGGAATCCTCTATATCCGTGAAGTAGAAGCGGTTCACGTGGTTGCGGCTGCTGCGCCAGCCTTCATACTCGGCGCTCTCCCAGGGATCGAGGACATATTTGGCCTCCTTGCGTCCCAACCAGGATTTCTCCCCGGTGATGATGTTGCGCCCATCCACCGCAATCACCAGGCCAATACGCTGGTTGCTGCGGTTGCGCACGCGGATACGATAGCGTTCGCCATCATGTACCGCGATATAGCTGCGTTGCTTCTTGCCATATTCATCCACAGGGTATTCCCTCAATTTGCCACGATCATCGGATATCACCTGGATATCGACCTTGTCATACAATGCGCCCGCCTGAACGCTGGCACCATAAGCCAGCATCAGGAAAACGGCGGCCAGCATGTTCTTGAACAGTTTCATGGTGTTTCCTCCATCGGTATTGAACACGCCTACAGGGTAGGTGAGCCTGCCTGAACCGTTGCTGAATGCCAGATTTCGGAAAAATCCGCCCCTGTGCGACAATACGCGCCCCATGAACCCCAGCACAGAACAAAATATCTCCCCCCTGAAGCCCCTGCTTCCGGGACAGCCCGGCGAACGCCTGCAGTGGGGGCGCTGCCTGGGGGCCAGCCTGGAGCTGGCCATCAGCCGTGGAGCCTGTCAGTGGCAGGGCATGTTGGTGGTAATCACGCAGGACGTGCAGGAAGCCAACCGCCTGGAGCAGCAGCTCGGTTTTTTTCTGGAAGGAGATGAACTGCCCATCTTGCATTTTCCCGACTGGGAAACCCTGCCTTATGACCTGTTTTCTCCCCTGCCGGAGCTGGTGTCCCAACGCCTGCTGACCCTGCACCAGCTGCAAAAGACCCGCCAGGGCATCCTCATCGTGCCCGCCGCCACCGCCCAGCAACGTATCCTGCCGCCGGAATATCTGGATGCCCACAGCCTGGTGCTGGATACCGGCGACAAACTGGAGATTGACGGCTTCCGGCAACGCCTGGAGCGGGCCGGTTACCACTGCGTCTCTCAGGTCATGGGACACGGTGAGTTCGCCGTGCGCGGTTCCCTGCTGGATCTATTTCCCATGGGTGCTGCGCGCCCCTACCGCATCGATCTGTTCGACGACGAGATCGACAGCATCCGCCGTTTCAATCCCGAGACCCAGCGTTCGGAAGAAAAAGTGGACAGCATCCGCCTGCTCCCCGCCCGGGAATTTCCCGTGGACGAGGATGCCATCCAGCGCTTCCGCCGCCGCTACCGCAACCAGTTCGAAGGGGATCCCCAGGCCAGCCTCATCTACCGGGAAGTGAGTGAAGGCAACTTCCCCGGGGGTCTGGAATACTACCTGCCTCTGTTCTTCGAGCAGAGCGCCACCCTGTTCGATTACCTGGATGAAAACAGTCTCATCATTCATGGCGAACACCTGGCGGAAGACGCCCGTCATTTCTATGAACAGGTGGAAGAGCGGTATGAGCAGCGCTGTCACGATATCGAACGCCCCCTGCTGCCTCCGGCGCAGCTCTATCTTGACAGTGATTCCCTGGTTCACCAGATCAAGGCTTATGCAAGCATCAGCTGGCACCGGGGCAGCGTGGACCAACGGAGAAAAGGTTTCAGGGACTGGTGCAACTTCGATACCCGCGCCCTGCCGGCCCTGGCCATACAGGCCCGGGCCAGCCGCCCGGCCGGCCTGCTGGAAGACTATCTGGCCAGCGGCAGCCGCCCGGTGCTGTTCACCGCGGAAAGCGCCGGTCGCCGGGAGCACCTTCTCGACACCCTGGCGGGATTCGGTCTGCGCCCCCGGCAGGTGGGGAGCTTCGCCGAATTCCTTCATGAGCAACCTCCCCTGGCCATCACCGTGGCGCCCCTGGAAGAAGGCCTGGAGCTGGGCCAGCCGCCCCTGGCCATCATCCCGGAAACCCTACTGCTCGGCGAACGGGTGCGCCAGACCCGCAAACGGCGCAAGACCGGCCCGGACGCCGACCAGGTGGTGCGTAACCTGGCGGAGCTGCAAATCGGTTCTCCGGTGGTGCACGAGGATCACGGCGTGGGCCGTTACCTGGGACTGCAACACCTGGACGTCGGCGGGCTGTCCATGGAATTCCTCACCCTGGAATATGCGCGGAAGGACAAGCTCTACGTCCCTGTCTCTTCCCTGCATCTCATCAGCCGTTATACCGGGGCCACGGAAGAGAACGCCCCCCTGCACCGCCTGGGCAGCGACCAGTGGGAAAAAGCCCGCAAGAAAGCGGCGCAGAAGGTGCGCGACGCCGCCGCCGAGCTTCTGGAGATCTACGCCCGCCGGGAAGCCCGCCAGGGTTTTGCCTTCCCTCCTCCCGGCGAGGAATACAGCCAGTTCGCCTCCGAATTCGAGTTCGAGGAAACCCCTGACCAGGAACGCGCCATCGAAGAAGTGATCAACGACATGATCTCGCCCCGCCCCATGGACCGGGTGGTCTGCGGCGACGTGGGATTCGGCAAGACGGAAGTGGCCATGCGCGCCGCCTTCATGGCCACCCAGGGCGGCAAGCAGGTGGCCGTGCTGGTGCCCACCACCCTCCTGGCCCAGCAGCACTACGAGAACTTTGCCGACCGTTTCGCCGACTGGCCGGTTAAAATCGCTTCCCTGTCCCGCTTCAGCTCAACGAAAGAAGTCAACGCCACCCTCGAGGGACTGGAGAACGGCACCATCGACATCGTGGTGGGCACCCACAAGATTCTCAGCCAGGGCATCACGTTCAAGGACCTGGGGCTGGTCATCATCGACGAGGAGCACCGCTTCGGCGTGCGTCACAAGGAGCGCCTCAAGGCCCTGCGCGCCGAGGTGGACATTCTCACCCTCACCGCCACCCCCATCCCCCGCACCCTGAACATGGCCATGTCCGGCATGCGCGACCTGTCCGTCATCGCCACGCCCCCGGCCCGGCGCCAGCCCATCAAGACCTTCGTCCAGCAATGGAACGACGTGGTCATCAGCGAGGCCTGCCAGCGGGAGCTGCAGCGCGGCGGCCAGGTTTATGTGCTGCACAACGACGTGGCCAGCATGGCGCGCATGGTGGCGGACATAGAGAAACTGGTGCCCGGCGCCCGGGTGGATTTCGCCCACGGGCAGATGCGCGAGCGCGAGCTGGAACGCATCATGCGTGATTTCTACCACCAGCGCTTCAACATCCTGGTGGCCACCACCATCATCGAGAGCGGCATCGACGTGCCCACCGCCAACACCATCATCATCAACCGCGCCGACAAGCTGGGCCTGGCCCAGCTGCACCAGCTGCGCGGCCGGGTGGGCCGTTCCCATCACCGCGCCTACGCCTATCTCATCACCCCGCCCCCCAGGGCCATGACCAGGGACGCGGTGAAACGCCTGCAGGCCCTGGAAGCCCTGGAGGACCTGGGCGCGGGCTTCACCCTGGCCACCCACGACCTGGAGATCCGCGGCGCGGGCGAGCTGCTGGGCGAAGACCAGAGCGGCCAGATACACGAAGTGGGCTTCACCCTCTACACCCAGATGCTGGAACGGGCCGTGCGCGCCATCCGCGAAGGCCGACAGCCCGAACTGGACCGCCCCCTGGATCACGGCACGGAAATCGACCTCAACCTCCCCGCCCTGCTGCCCGAGGACTATTTGCCGGACGTCCATATCCGCCTCATCCAGTACAAGCGCATCGCCTCCGCCGCCAGCGCCGAGGAACTGCGGGAACTGCGGGTGGAGATGATCGACCGTTTCGGCTTGCTGCCGGAGCAGGCAAAAAACCTGTTCGACATCACCGAACTCAAGCTGGACGTACAGCCCCTGGGCATACGCAAGATCGAGGCCGGCCCCCAGGGAGGCAAGATTCATTTCGAGGAACAGCCCGCCATCGATCCGGCGCGCATCATCCATCTCATCCAGACCCGTCCCAGGCAGTTCAAGCTGGATGGCAGTGACAAGCTGCGCTTTTTCGCCGATCTCGAAGAGCCGGAGAAGCGGGTGGAAAAGGTGCGCGAACTGCTGCGGATGTTACAGTAGCGGTGACTATGCGGCGCTACCACCATCGAAGGCATTATTCGGGCCATTCGAGTTGATGAAAAGCCATGCGCCTGTAAGTCGGTCTTCAGTCCGACACACAACGGTGGATTGTCGGGCTGAAGCCCGACCTACGATCATAAGGCGGCTCCGCATCATGACGCTTGGTTGGGTCGGTCAGGACTGTTTTGTACATAATTAGCCAAAAATACATAATGGATGGACGATACAGCTGATGGCCAGTAACCGGGAACGCCTGCGCTTCATCGCGCAAAAAATCCGCGAAGGCCGCATTCAGGATCTGCTGGGCCTGGCAGGCCGCAAGCTGAGACACGGAACCGGGCCGAAAGAGCCTGGTGTTCAAACCGGTTCACGCTTCCGGGAGCACAAGCGTGAGGCCATCCAGGGCTTCCTGGATTTCGTTCACGAGGGCGTACAGCCCCCATGGCCCCTGGAAGTCTTCATCGAGGTGAGCAACTTGTGCGATCTGCAATGCGCCATGTGCCATACCTTTTCCGCCCTCAATCCCAAGCGCTTCAACATCATTTCTCACCGGCACCGGGGATTTTTCGACGCGGATCTCATCGAGGAACGCATGGGAAAAGTTCTGGAGCATGCCCTGGTGGTGCATGCCTTCGGCTACGGCGAACCCACCCTGCACCCCCAGTTCGGTCGTATCCTGGAAATCCTCGACCGTTACGAAGTCATGGTGGATTTCTTCACTCACGGCATGCACCTGGATGAAAAGACCTGTGCAGACCTGGTGCGCAAGCGTATCAGCAAAATCACCGTGAGCTTTTCCGGCAGCAACCGGGAAGATTATGAGAACATCTATATCGGCGGCGACTTCGAGCGGGTGCTGGCGGGCATCCGCCGCCTCAGCGCGGAGAAGAAAAATCAGGGCACGGAATTTCCCCTCATCGTCATCAACAGTCTGGCCTTCAAGCACCACGTGGACAAGCTGCCGGAATTCGTCCGCCTGATGGGAGAAGCCGGCGCCGATGTGATCCACCTCAAGCCCATGAAGACCTACGACATCATTCAGGAACTCCATGGCCATGCCTCCGTGTTCCATCCGGAGCAGGAAGGGCGGATGCTGCAAGAGGCCCGCGAGATTGCCGCGGAGTATGGCCTGCGCCTGGAGGCTGGCGACTATGAAACCAGCCAGGACGATGCGGCGGTACTCCGATCCCGCCACATGGGCAGCCGTCCCCTGTCCAGCGAGGTCGTTCCCATCCCGGAACTGAAAAACATCGCCCGGAAAAAACGTGAGCAGGGCAAGCTGGGAGAAAAGGCAGCGGGCAAGATCAAGGTTCGGGTACCGGAAAAGGATGAAGTGGAATACCGCCATCACCCGCGAATGTTCTGCATGGAGCCCTTCAAGACCCTTTATTTCAGCTATGAAGGCGCTGCCCATCCCTGCTGCTACCATGGCGTCACTTTCGGCGATATCGGCAAACGACCTGCCCAGCAAATCTGGCAATCAGAGCTCATGTCCTCCCTGCGGGAACACGTGGCCCGGCAGGAATATCCCGTGGATCTGTGTCACGGCTGCATCAAGACAGGCCTGTACCCCAAGGCCAATGCCGCGCGTATGTACAGCTTGCACTATGCCCGCTGGCATGAAGACAGGTTCGGCGTTCCTTTCGATGCTGATCTGGCGGAGCGGATGAAGGCCCTGCCCGACAGCGAGCAGATATTTGCACAATGGTTGATGCCCCGATTCAGACCGGAATAAACTCGAAGCGATACACGGCCACCCCCACTTTTCGCGCATGGCAGTGATTGATTCTCTCCTCTCCCCCCTGACCCGACACGCCGGTGTAGGGCAACACAAGACCCAGACGCAAGCCGTGCCCGGCTGGCCCCGGAAAGAAGGCATTCAAATCCGCTTCCAGCCGCGTTTCCCCTTGCTGTTGCAGCAAACGGGAAGGAATGGGTTTGTCATCGACAGTGAGCTTGAGTTCCGACAATAATTCATCGTTCAGCCAATCCGCCAGCACAACCTGAATGCGGTAATCCCTCCTGTCCGGCAAAGCCACGTGAATGTCCGAGAATCGGCCTGGCCCGCTCCAGCGCAATATGCCCTTGCCCGGAACCAGCTCACGCTGGTGCCAGCCGCGGCCACACAGGGGTTGCCGGAAATCCAGCACCAACCGGTCTGCACTTGCTTCCGGCATCATCGGACAGAGAGCCTCTGGCGCGCTGCCCTCCTCCCCGTCAAGCATCTTCCGGTATTGTCGCGCGAACAACTCCCTGCCCCGCGCATAGAGCCGGCGATCCAGGACGGTGGCCTGTTCCAGCAATTCCAGTACATCGGCCGGTAAGTCCGCCAGGCGGGTGCGCCCCGGATTGACATTGAGAGAAGGCAGAGACTGCCCGGTCGGCGCTCCCAGAAGCCAGGCCGCCACTTCCATGCCCTTGTCCAGCGTTTCTGCTGTCCCCACGAAATCCACGGCCTCCAGACGCCGCAGAGCGACATCCAGCAGCTCGTCATCCGGCGGCAGTACGTCCTTGAGGCGGCGTCGCCAGACCCGGGCAAAGCCTGCCTGATCGTCACTGCCGGCCAGCAGTTCCTTCAGAGTCCCGCGGTCCGCCACATGCGCCAGAGGACGCACCTGGGCATTGGTCACTTCGGCACTGAGTTCGGGGTCGAGAAGATAGTCCTTCAATCCCAGTTTCCGTTCATGGATGATGCGATGCCTGGGGTGGGCCGGGTCCCGGCTGATGTATTCAAAATGGGAAACCGCCCGCTCCATGGGATCACGCAGCATGACCATTGTGCGGGGTTTCACCGGCAGGTAGTTGACCAGGCTGTAACCCATGTGTCCTCGAAACAGGCGGAACTGCTGCAGTTGCTCGTCGCTGTATCGGGAAATGGCATGGAACTCGTAGGCCGGGCAGATCTGCCGGAGATGAAAACTGTTCTCCAGCAACACACGGAAGCTGGTCCCTGCGGTTTTGGGGATATGCAGAAAATACCAGGGGCGGGGATCTTCCCTGTCCATCAGCCGGGATCCCTATTGTAGATGATCTCGATCTCCGGCTTCTCGATCATGAACTCGTGATAAGCGCCGTTCTTGATCTCCGTGCCAATATGAAAGCCGGTGAATTTGAAGTTGCCCGGATCGATATCACCATAGCATTCCCTTATACCGCGTTTCATCCCCGCCAGCAGGTTGAATTCGTAGTCCACCCATTCCCCACCACCTTTCCGTGGCGGATAGGCAATGGGCTGGCCGAACTCGAACACCGTGTCCCGGTAAATCATGGTGTTGTGCTTGTTATTCTTATAGCTGCAGGTCAGGTACACATGGCGGCCCTGAAGAATATGTTCCTGCACCTTGGGCCGGGCGTCATAATTGAGGATCTGGTAGAAGATGGTGCGTCCGCTGCCACGCTGAGTACGGGGATCAATCTCGGAGAAAGTCGCCGTGGCATAGGAATGCACGATACCCCTGGTATGCACGGCGCCCTTGTCCACCTGGCCGGGGTCGCACTCGAAGGCATCCTCCACCTTGATGTTGCGGAAGCGGAAACGCACGAAAATCTCTTCCATGTTGCGCACCATGTACCTTTCCCGCTTCTTGAAAAAGTCCGGCAGGATCTTGGGTTCCCAAGCCAGGTAGGAAACAAAACCGCCCACATTGCCTTTGGCATTGGGGTTGCAGCCGTGATTGGCCATCTTCCCTGCATCCATGGACAGCAACACGCGCTGTTCATTCTGCCACTGGCAATAGCGGGCAGTACGGGTGGACCGCTCTGACGAGGCCCCCGGGCAGGCCTGGTCAGGTTTGGGGTCTTTGTCATTGCACAGGGAATCCTGGTTTTTCCACTGTTTGATCAACCAGCCTTGGGATGCCTGTTTATACTGACGATTGCAGGCGATGCGGTTGACGCTGGTATCTGTGCTCCAGATAGGCAGGCCCTGGATCTTAGGCAGGGCCATGAGCCGGACCCTGCCTTGTGCCGGCACGCTCACCTGTTCCCGAGATAGGGCATAGACACCCCGCTCCCTGCCTTTGAAATGCAGGTACCAGGCCAGGGAAAGCCCGGCAATCATCAGCACCAGCCCCCATACTCCGATGCGCCTCAGGCGCTGCTCCATGGGAGTACGCGCTTTACTCATAGCCAAACAGTTGCATCAGCTCCCAGGCATCGCTGAACACCTTGCGGCTGGTCTCGGGGGTCAGGTAGTTCTTCCAGTCCCCGGCCACGCCCTTGCGGTAAAAACTGGAACTGTCCTGCTGTCCCGCTTTACGTCCCTTGGACAGGTTCTTGAAAGAGGCCTTCTCCACCACGTCCGCCACCAACTGCTCATCCCGGGACAGGCCGGCAAACCTGAACAGGCGGGTCACCTGGTCCTGTGGCGCGGCAAGAAGATCCTCGTAACGCACCAGCAGGTAGTTGTCACCATACAGGGTTTCACCCCTGTGATGAAAAATGCCGGCGATCTTGTTCCAGGCCCTGGCATGACTCTTGAAATAGGCGGAAACGGCCTGTTTTTTAAGAATACTGCTGTTGTCGCCTTCCAGCACGGAATCCACAAAATCCGTAATCCAGTTGCGTTCGTGCTTTTCCCGGAAATTGCGGTAGGAATGGAACATGGCGGATACGGCCACGTCCCGGGGATCGCGCACGATGTGCACGATCTTCGCATCCGGGTAGAGCTTCTGCAGTGTATCAATAGTTACCCGGGCATCCTGATCAGTGTTCAGGGCGATCTTTTCACTGAAATGGGTGATGGGTTCCCTGCGCTCGAAACCCTTGGCGGTCTTGCGCACGGCTAGCGCCCGGTAGAGCAGATAGTCACTCATCAGGCGCATCAGTTCATAGCGCACATCCGTTTGTTCCGGCGCCTTGATGCCGAAGGAAGAACTCTGAAACCAGCTTTCGAAAGTCTCATCGTCCAACAAGGCATCGAACAGCGCCTTGTTCTGATCAGGATGTTCGAACAGCCGCCGCTCGGCCACTGCCGCAACATTGGGGTGGTGAAAAAACAGCATATGCAGCCAGGTGGTGCCAGACTTGCCATGCCCCACGAAAAACGCCCGCTGCCCCCCGGCGTACAATGGCTGAAAAAGCGCCATGCCCAGCATGCGCTGGTTCATGCTTCCCTGAGCATCCGCCCCCCGCTTCTGATACCCCAACTCGAAGAAAGCCTGGGGTATGACCTCATTCAGCACCTGAAGGGTGCCGGCCGGCAACCGCGAATCGGACAGAGGATTGAGGGCAGACCCCAGGGCGTGTTTCTCCAGGATGGCGTTCATCAGGGCAGGGACATCCTTGTCGGGCGCCTTGCCCAGCACCGGTTCCAGAACCTCCAATGTCCGCTCCACTTCGAGCATGAACTGTTCCTGATGCACCATCAATGCCTGGCCACTGGCCTGCCAGTCGGCGGTAAGGCGCAGCTGCCGGGAAAATACATTGTGAATAAAATCCAGAACCACGGCGCTTTCCATGTCCTCGCCCTTGAGGCGGGTGGTTTCCGGCACCGCAGGCATGCCCCGGGGGCTGTTGGCATGGAGATAGACAGTCTCAAACAGAATATAGGGATCCCGCACAGTACAGACGACCTGTACACCCTGCTGCCGGCAGGCCTCCAGGAGGGCGGGGTCGGCAGAATAGTGCCAGGCCATCAGGCTGCCGTCGCTAAAACCGCCTTCCTGTATGAATTGCGCCAAGGCGGACGAATCCTCTGGCAGGCTGTCCAGGGACACATTGAGATTCTCAAGCCCGTACAACCGGTACAGCAGTTCACCCAGGATGAAGAGCCCTGAGGCCGGTTGGCCCGTCACCAATACACGCACGTTCTTTCGCTCCGCCAGGATCAGCCGGCCATGGCTTGAAGAAAGGCGCTGATCTCTGCTGTTTTCTCTTCCATCAGCTTTTGGTCGCCCCGGGTTTCCAGGTTGAGCCGCAGTACGGGTTCCGTATTGGATGCGCGAAGGTTGAAACGCCAATTGTCATATTCCAGAGAGAGGCCGTCAGTACGGTCCACACGCTTGGCGCCCGGCAGATACTTTTCCTCGACGGCCTTTACCGCCTCGGCGGCGTCCTTCACCTTGAAATTGATCTCGCCACTGGTGGGGAATTTTGCGATGCGTTCATCCAGCATGCTGCTGAGACTGCGCCCCTTGACACTGATCAGCTCTGCCACCAGCAGCCAGGGGATCTGTCCACTGTCGCAATAGGCAAAATCACGGAAATAATGGTGTGCGCTCATCTCCCCACCATAGATGGCATCCTCTTCGCGCATGCGCTGTTTGATAAAGGCATGTCCTGATACGCTCTGAATGGGAATGCCTCCCGCAGACTCCACGATATCGATGGTGTTCCAGATGACCCGGGGATCATAGATGATCTTGGAACCGGGATGCTTGGCCAGAAAGGCTTCCGCCAGCAGGCCGACGATGTAGTAACCCTCGATGAAACGGCCGGTTTCATCGAACAGGAAGCAACGGTCGTAATCACCGTCCCAGGCGATACCGAAATCCGCCTTGTGCGCCAGCACTGCATCGATGGTGGCCTGGCGGTTCTCCGGCAGGATAGGATTGGGTATGCCATTGGGGAAAGTGCCGTCCGGCTCGAAGTTGATGCGCACGAATTCGAAGGGCAGATGTTCTTCGAGCAGATCGATGATGGGGCCGGCGCCGCCGTTGCCGGGGTTGGCGACGATCTTCAGGGGTTTGAGCTTGTCCAGGTCAACATAGCCGAGCAGCGCCTGAATGTAGTCGTCTTTCCACTCAATGCTTTCCACCGTGCCCTTCTGTTCGGCATCGGTAAATTCATTCTTCTCCGCCAGCTTGCGAATATCCTGCAGGCCGGTATCGGCGCTGATGGGACGGGAACCTTCGCGCACGAACTTCAGACCGTTGTAATCCATGGGATTGTGGCTGGCAGTCACCATGATACCGCCGTCATAGTCGTAGTGATCCGTGGCGAAATATACCACCTCGGTTCCACACAGGCCCAGTTCCTTCACGTTCACACCACTGTCGGTCAGCCCCTTGACCAAAGCGGCCCGCAGACCCGGACTGGAAAGACGGATATCCTCTCCCACCACGACGGTGCTCGGCTGGAGAAACGCCGCGTAGGCCCGCCCTATGCGGTAAGCAATGTCTTCATTGAGCTGGTCGGGAATCCGGCCACGCACATCGTAGGCCTTGAAACAGGTTATCTTTTCCATGAGGAATCCTCGGTACTGCGGTGTGATCGATGGCCCAATTGTATCACTGATGGAAGGGGAGTTTTCCTCGGGCACCTCCTCAAATGGGCGTCAGAAGGTCCAGAACGAAAGCTCTGGCCATGCGCTGGATGCCCGGGCATTTGTTCTCCCGCGGTCCGGCAACATTAAGCACCCGCACAGCCTCGGTTTCCACCCAGGCCTGCGCCTTTCTGATGTCCGGAGCATCATCATCCAGGTTGATTACCAGACAAGGCCGGCCCAGCCGTTCTGCCACGGCCTGTGTATAGGCCGTACCCCCGCTGAGATCTCCGCAGTTGAGAATCAGGGTGCCGTCCGAATCCCGGACATTCAGGCGGGTGCGTACCTTGTAGTCCCGGCTATTGGTCTCTTGCAGAGGGTAGCGATCAGGAATGGGACCATCCAGCGCACGCCTGCCTTTGGGACACCAGCCGCCACAGGGCAGCCCCAGCTCCAGGGCAGCATCCAGGGCTCCACGATCCACTCCCGTCTGCCCGCCGGAAACAATTTTTTCAATGTTCGACATTGTCCGGGATACCTTCTGCCAGAGGCTGAATGAGGGAGGGATCATCGTTGGCGGGATTACCCACGCGGCGACTGACCGGGTAAATGATCAACTCTCCCGGCCAGGGCTGCAGCAGCGCTTTGAGTGCTGGCAGATCCTGATTGACGGGGTCCAACCAGCTCGCGTAGTCACTTGGGTGCAGTATAACCGGCATGCGGTCATGGACAGGCGCAAGAGCCTGACTGGCCCGGGTGACAATGATGGTACAGGACTCCAGCACTTCTCCCGCAGGGCTTTTCCAGTGTTCCCACAATCCCGCAAAGGCAAACAACGTCTGCTCCTTCACCCGGATGTTGTAGGGCTGCTTGCTTTTACCAAGTTGGCGCCACTCATAGAAGCCCGTGGCCGGGATAAGGCAACGGCGCTTGCGAAAAGCAGCCCGGAAAGCCGGCTTCTGGTCCACAGTTTCCGCCCGGGCATTGATGGTGTGATAGGCGATCTTCCTGTCCCTCGCCCAGGAGGGAATGAGCCCCCAATGCAGCAGGGCGGCTTTTCGGCTTTGCGCATTCATGCGGATCACTGGCACCGCCTGTGAAGGCGCAATATTGTAACGGGCCTGCCAGTCGAACTCATTCATGATCTGGAAAGCATCCACAAAAGCCTGAGCATCTGCGACAAGATTGTAGCGGCCACACATGTGAGGAAACCTCCGAACAAGAGCACTCTGAACAGGGCATGATAGGCAGATTCAGGGCAGCGCGATTACATGTGATAATTTAGTGATATTTTTGGTCTATGCTCAATACTAACAAACCATTACCTGCCCTGCGGGGCCGATACGTTGGCACTTCAGGCTCTGAATATCACCCTTCGGATTCCCCGGCGGTAGTTATTGAGCACAGGCACCCATGACAAAAATACTGGTAATCGAAGACGACCAGGACATTGCATTTCTGGTCGCCATGCATCTCAGGGATCACGGCTCTGAGGTCGAGGTCTGCCATGATGGTCAGACAGGTCTGGAAAAGGCCTGCTCGGGCGATTACGAGCTGATCATTCTCGACCTGATGCTGCCCGGCGTCGATGGCCTGGAGATCTGCCGCCAGGTACGCGCCATGGAACCCTATACGCCGATACTGATGCTCACCGCGAGAAGTTCAGAAATGGACCGCGTGCTGGGGCTGGAGATCGGCGCCGACGACTACCTGAGCAAACCTTTCAGCGTACGCGAACTGGTGGCCCGGGTGAAAGCCATCTGCCGGCGCATGTCCGCCCTGAAGAAGAACGCCGAATCACCTCCCGCTGTACTGAAGTTTGATGACCTGGAAATCGACTACTCGGGCCGTACCGTAAAACTGGATCAGGCTCCCCTGGATCTGACGGCCCGCGAATTCGACCTGTTGTGGCATTTTGCCGGGCATCCCGGCCAGGTGTTCAGCCGCTGCCAACTGCTGGATGCGGTTTGGGGATACAGTCACGAAGGCTACGAACATACGGTCAATTCCCATATCAACCGCCTGCGAGCAAAAATCGAGAAGGATCCATCCAACCCTGAATTCATCCTCACGGTATGGGGTGTGGGATACAAGTTCACCACCAGAGAAGGAGCCGGCACATGATTCGCCTTACCCGCTTGTACACCAGGATGGCTGCGTTGTTGTTCCTGCTCATGTTGATACTGGGCGGGGCGTTCTTCTGGTTGCTCAACTACACATCCAGCACTTACCAGCAGGAGGTCATGCAGAAACTCAATGTGGATCTGGCCCAGCACCTGGTGGAGAGCGACTCCTTGCTCACAGACGGAAAAGTCAATCAGAAAGCCCTGGAGCATCTGTTTCATCTGCTCATGGTCATCAACCCTTCCATCGAAGTCTATCTACTGAATCCCCGGGGAAAACTGCTGGCATATTCTGCGCCAGAAGGCAAGGTCGTGCGCAAACGGGTTTCCCTGGCTCCTATAAAGCAGTTCATTTCTGGAAACGCGGAATACCCGCTCAAGGGAGACAACCCGCGTTCATTTCAGGGAAGCAAGGTGTTTTCCGCCTCGCCCATCCGCCGCGATGGCCAGCTTCAGGGCTATTTGTACGTCATCCTGGGCAGTGAAGCCTACGATGGCATCGCCAACCGCATTGCAGACAGTTACACCTTGCGCGTGGCCGCCGGTCTGCTGCTCACGGCCCTGATCATCAGTCTGCTGTTCGGCCTGGGCGGCTTCGCTTTCATCACCCGCCGGCTGCGCCTGCTCGCTAAAATCATGCAAAAGGTTTCCCCGGGAAGCTCTGCGCGGGAAATGCCACGCTACCCGGTCAGAGACACCCGCCATCCGGATGAGATAGAGATCCTGGGCCGCAGCTTCAATGAAATGGCGGAACGCATAGACCGGCAGATGGAGGCACTGACCCGCAACGATGCCCAGCGCCGGGAAATGATCGCCAACATCTCCCATGATCTGCGCACCCCCCTGACTTCCCTGCACGGCTACCTGGAAACCCTGCTCCTGAAAGATCCGCAGCTTGAACCGGAAGAACGGCAACGCTATCTGCACATCGCCAATACCCAGAGCCACCAGCTGATACGCCTGGTCTCAGAACTGTTTGAACTGGCCAAACTGGATTCCTGCGGTACCATGATCAATATTGAAGCCTTTTCCCTAGCGGAACTGGTGCAGGACGTGGTCAACAAGTTCCAGCTGAAAGTCCGTGAAAGAAATGTCGAACTGCTGGTGGACTGCCCGCCACTCCTGCCCTTTGCCTACGGCGACATCGGCCTGATCCAAAGGGTGCTGGACAACCTCATCGAGAATGCTCTCCAGCATACGCCGGAGAATGGACAGGTCAGGGTCTCTCTGACCTCGGACGGACAAAACATCTCCGTGGAAATATCGGATACGGGCTGTGGAATACCCCGGGAAGCACTGCCGCACATCTTCGACCGCTTCTACCGGCTGGACAAGAGCCGCCGCACCGGCGCGCAACACGCCGGCCTGGGCTTGGCTATCGCCAAACGCATTCTTGAACTGCACAATGGGAAAATCTGGGCTGAAAGCCGTCTGAACGAAGGCACAACCTTTGGTTTTCAGTTCTCCTCCCGGCCATTTGTGACCGAAATGTGATACTTATGTGAAATCCACGGGATATGGGTGGTTCATGATTTCTATACAGCAACACTGCTGCCACACCCTGTTTGGAGGAGAAAATCATGAACAACAAGATACGCAAGAGCATCCTGCTCGCCCTGCCCCTGGCGGTTGCCGCTACCAGCACCCTGGCGGACGATTACCAGGTGACCATCACCAACCTTACCCAGGCCCAGTCCTTCACCCCCGTGCTGGTTGCCACGCACAAGGCGGGCTATCCTGTCTTTATGCCCGGTTCACCGGCTTCGGCTGATCTGGAAGCTGTCGCTGAAGGCGGCGATATCAGCGGCCTGAAAGCCACACTGGATGCCTCAGACGATGTACACGAAACCGTCGCCTCCGACGGGCTTCTGGGGCCTGGCCAGAGCGTCACCCTGACCCTGGATGACAGCAGACGTTTTCGCTACCTGTCCCTGGTATCCATGCTGATCCCCACCAATGATGCCTTTATTGGTATTAGCGGGCTCAAGCTGCCCAAGAAAAAGAACAACCCGGTTACGGTAGCCGTGCCGGCCTATGACGCTGGCACAGAAATAAATGATGAACTGTGCAGCAACATCCCGGGGCCGGTCTGTGGCGGCGCGGGCATGTCCGTAGAAAACGGGGAAGGCTTCATCTCCGTGCATCCCGGCATCCATGGCGTCGGCGACCTGGCCCCCGGCACCTACGACTGGCGCAACCCCGCCGCTCTGGTGAAGATAGAACGCATGAAGTGATCCCTGTCAGGAAATGGCGCCTGGCCGTGGGCTTTACCGGACGAATCCCTGTTCAGGGCATTCTCAGGAGCCAGGCGCCGTTTCCGGGCTGACGCCAGGCATCAGTTCAGCATGGACATGAATTCCTGCACCTGACCGGCAGCTGCCGTGTAGATCTCCAGTATATTGTCCGGTCGCATACCCAGCTTGTTGAGACAGGGCATCTGATCCCACTCGATGTCTGAAACCATCTGCTCTACTTCACCGGATACATACATGCGGGAAAAGAACTTTGCCGCCTTGAGAACATCCGTAAGGTTTTCCGGGCCAAAGTGGGTTCCTTCCATATCATTCTGTTCGTCCACAGCCCTGGCGATCTGTTCCGGGAATCCCCAGTTCTCAATAAGAGCGCAACCGACACCCGGCATCCACTGCTCCATGGACATCTCCTTGACGAACTCGGGGAACTCCCGCGACTTGGTGAGAATATAAAAGTGTCCCACGTTGTGCAGCAGACCCGTGAGCATGGCGTCATCACGAGACTCCTTGAGTCCTGTATGCTCCGCCAGATAGCTGGCGAAGGCCGCGGTGCGCACGGAAGCGGAGCGAAGCTGCTCCAGGGTTTCCCAGATCGGGGAACTGCGGGGGCAATCGAACATTTCCCGGGTGGCTACGGATACCGTGGCGTTGCGTACTGCGCTGACACCCAGGCGGGAAACCGCCACTCCGATATCCACGATCTCCACGCCGGCACGATTGAACAGAGCCGAGTTGGCCAGCAAAAGGATACGCACACAAAGATCCGGGGCTCCAGTAATCATCCTGGCCAGCTTGTCCATGGAAAGATCCGGGTCGTTCAGCGCTCCTAGTATCCTTGTGTAGACATCAGGAAAAGGGGGTAACTCAATGTCACGGCTGCTCAGCTGATAGGCCAGGTCTTTGAGAAAGTCCATGGCGATATTGTTTGTAGAAGTATCAGTTTTTTGCAGCATCAGGAACCCCCGCACACAGAAATAATTTTGGTTTCTGCAGACTTGATCGGCAGACAGCGGGGTTTCTTAACAGTCGGCTGAAAACCGATACAGGGGGACTTCTGAGCAATGCACCGCCTCCCTCAGCATCCGGCCAACACTTTCCCCCTCGGGTAGATGTGGAAATACATCCAATACCCCCCTCACCCTGGCCCTCTCCCCCAGGGGAGAGGGGACGTTTTCATGATCTGGGGTGTAAAGTGCCCAGTCCTCATGAATGTTAATGTGGAAATACACCCCGTAGCTCCCTCCCCCGCGCGCGGGGGAGGGTTGGGGTGGGGGCGCGGAATTTCTCCCCCCTCAACCTAACCCTCTCCCCCGAGGGGGAGAGGGAACTTTCCATGATCAGGGGTGTGGCCAAGGGCACATGAGAGTTAGCGTGGAAATACAGACATGCTCCTGATCTTCCGCAGATCGGGCTTCAGCCCGACAACAGCTAGTCTGAACAGACAGGCAAAGAAAAAGGGCTTACGCAGAAAACGTAAGCCCTTTCAATATGGCGTCCCCTAGGGGAGTCGAACCCCTGTTACCGCCGTGAAAGGGCGGTGTCCTAGGCCTCTAGACGAAGGGGACAAGTAAACTTGTCGCTTTCCAACCCTCCAGGAAAGGTTGGTTTATTGGTGGAGCCAGGCGGGATCGAACCGCCGACCTCAACACTGCCAGTGTTGCGCTCTCCCAGCTGAGCTATGGCCCCGCTTAAAGTACCTCTGGAACCTCGCGGTGCCAAGGCATCCTCAAGAGGCGCGTATGATAATGCAGGCATTTTTGTCTGTCCATAGTTTTTTTTCCGATATTTTTCTATCCGCCACCCCAGGAATCGCGCAGGGTGACCACGCGGTTGAAAACCAGATCCTTACTGACGATATCGCGGCAGAAGTAGCCCTCGCGCTCAAACTGAAAACGGTCCCCTGGCTGTGCCTCGGCCAGGGCGGGTTCAAGCATGGCCTGAACCACTTTCAGGGAGTCGGGATTGAGAAACTCCTGAAAAGGCCTGTCCTTGTCGCCATCAGGCGCTGACACCGTGAACAGGCGGTCATAAAGACGCACTTCCGCAGGCACCGCCGCCAGGGCGGATACCCAGTGGATCACGCCCCGCACTTTCCGTCCTTCGGGATTGCGTCCCAGGGTGTTGGGGTCATAGGTGCAATGCAGCTCCTTGATTTCGCCGCTGACGTCCTTGACCACCTTCTGGCAGATAATGGTGTAGGCATTGCGCAAGCGCACTTCTCCGCCAAGGATCAGGCGCTTGTACTTCTTGTTGGCTTCTTCGCGGAAATCCGCCCGCTCTATCCACAACTCCCGGGAGAATTTCAGCGCCCGGCTGCCCATGGATTCATCCTTGGGATGATTGGGACCGCTCAGGGTTTCCTCTTCGTGTTCCGGGTAGTTGGTGATCACCACCCGCAGGGGATCGAGCACGGCCATGCGCCGGGGCGCGCTGCGGTCCAGGTCTTCACGAATGGCGGCTTCCAGTACGCTCATCTCCACTGTGCCATCGGACTTGGTCACGCCAATGCGGCTGCAGAAATCCCGGATGGAAGCCGGGGTATACCCCCGGCGGCGCAGACCGGCAATGGTGGGCATACGCGGGTCATCCCAACCGGCCACATGTTTTTCATCCACCAACTGGGTGAGCTTGCGCTTGCTCATCACCGTGTATTCCAGGTTCAGGCGGGCGAACTCGATCTGGCGTGGATGGCATGGCGCGCTGATATTGTCCAGCACCCAGTCGTACAGGGGACGGTGATCCTCGAACTCCAGGGTACACAGGGAATGGGTGATGCCTTCCAGGGCGTCCGAGATAGGATGGGTGAAGTCGTACATGGGATAGATGCACCATTCATCGCCGGTCTGGTGATGCACCACGCCCCGGCGGATGCGGTACAGGGCCGGATCGCGCATGTTCATGTTAGGCGAAGCCATGTCGATCTTGGCCCGCAGGGTGCGCGAGCCATCCTCGAATTCGCCCCGGCGCATGCGCCGGAACAGATCCAGATTTTCCTCCACGCTGCGGTCACGCCAGGGGCTCTCCCTGCCGGGCTCGGTGAGCGTGCCCCGGTATTCGCGCACTTCATCGGCACTGAGTTCACAGACATAGGCCTTGCCCCGCTCGATGAGCTCCTCGGCAAACTGATACAGCTGCTCGAAGTAATCCGATGCGAAATACAGCCCCGCCCACTGATAGCCCAGCCAGCGCACGTCTTCCTTGATGGCTTCCACATACTCCTCATCCTCTTTGTGAGGATTAGTGTCATCAAAGCGCAGGTTGCACTGGCCATCATAGTCTTGCGCCACGCCGAAATTGAGCACGATGGACTTGGCATGGCCAATGTGCAGGTAGCCATTGGGCTCCGGGGGAAAGCGCGTATGTATGCGGCTGTGCTTGCCGGTGGCCAGATCGTCTTCGATGATCTGACGGATGAAGTTCTTGGGTTTGTTGTTTTCAGTCATGACAGTTTCTGTATGTAATCGATAGCTTTGTCGATACGGCGCAGGCAGGCTTTGCGGCCGATCATTTCCATGGTGAGATCCAGGTCAGGGGAAGGCGCGCCACCGGTGACTGCCACACGCACCGGCATGGCCACCTTGCCAAAGCCCACGTCCAGAATCTTCACGGCGTTGGCGATGACGGCATGAATGTCTTCCCGGTTCCAGTCCGGCAATTCCATGAGGTGGGCGCGCACCAGGGCCAGGGGCTCCAGGGCGCCGCTCTTGAGAGCCTTCTTCGCGGCCTTGGGATCAAATGCCTCGAAGTCCTTGTAGTAGAAGGCGCTGATCTGCGCCAGCTCCACCAGGGTGGAGGCCCGCTCGCGTTGGGCTTCCACCACGGCGACCAGATCCGGCCCCTGGGTGGGATCGATGTCCAGGCGTCCCATATGCGGCGCCAGCAGGCGGGCAATATGCCGGGGATCTTCTGTCTTGATGTAGTGCTGGTTGATCCACAGCAGCTTGTCCGTGTTGAAGGCTGAAGGGGCTTTGTTCACTTCTTCCAGTTCAAACAGCTGGATCATCTCATCCACGGAGAAGATCTCCTGGTCTCCATGGGACCAGCCCAGGCGTACCAGGTAGTTGAGCAGGGCTTCGGGCAGGAAGCCCTCCTCCATGTACTGCATGACGCTCACAGCGCCATGACGCTTGGACAGGCGCGCGCCATCGTCCCCAAGAATCATGGGCAGATGCCCATACTGGGGCACCGGCAGCTCCAGGGCCTTGAGGAGATTGATCTGCCGGGGGGTGTTGTTGATATGGTCATCCCCGCGGATCACGTGAGTGATGTTCATGTCGGCATCATCCACCACCACGGTCAGATTGTAGGTCGGAGATCCATCGCTGCGGCGGATGATCAGATCATCCAGCTCAGCATTGGCGACACTGATGCGTCCCCGTACCAGATCATCGAATACCACCGCGCCACTGTCAGGATTGCGGAACCGAATCACATGAGGCTGGGAAGGATCAATCTCCCGCTGGCGGCAAAAGCCGTCGTAGCGGGGCTTCACCTTGCGCTTCATCTGGTCTTCGCGCAGTTGCTCCAGGCGTTCCTTGGAACAGTCGCAACGATAGGCCAGGCCCTTTTCCAGAAGCTGATCGATGACCTCGTTGTACCGGTCGAAACGATGGGTCTGGTAGAAAGGCCCTTCATCGTATTCCAGGCCCAGCCAGGTCATGCCCTCCAGGATGGCATTCACCGATTCCTGGGTGGAGCGCTCAAGATCCGTATCCTCGATACGCAGCACGAACTGACCACCGTGCTTGCGGGCATAGAGCCAGGAAAACAGGGCGGTACGCGCCCCCCCAACATGAAGATAGCCGGTGGGGCTGGGAGCAAAACGGGTTCTAACGGTCATGGCTCTTTTTATTGCAAACAGATCAATCGCTCATTTTATCAGGCGGGTGCGGAGAATGGCGGATTTTTCCATGCCCGCCGGAGCAATACTGCTTTCCAGGGAAACCCGGCCTGGACAGGTTTCTTATTTGTTCTATAATAGAACCAACATAGCACCTTGAGGAAACCTCCATGTCCGCTCCAAACCTTACACGCCGTCAGCAGGAAATCTACGAATACCTGGTGGACAACCTGGAAAGCTTTCCCCATCCGCCCACGCTGGATGAGCTCTGCGAAGCCCTGGGGTTGAGCTCCCGGGGATCCCTGCACAAGCAGTTACAGGCCCTGATCAAGGAAGGCCTCCTCCAGCCCATGAACAACCAGCGCCGTGGCGTAAGGCTTGTTCCGCAAGCTGGCGAAGATGCGGTAGCAGATGAAAACAATCTACCCCTGTACGGGCGCATTGCCGCTGGCCAGCCCATTGAAGCCATTGCCGGCCATGAAACCATCAGCGTACCGCCGCCCCTGCGCACCACGCAGCCCTGCTATGTTCTGGAGGTCAAAGGCGATTCCATGATCGAGGAAGGAATCCTGGATGGAGATTGGGTGGTCATCGAAAAACGCGACAGCGCACGCAACGGCGAGATCGTGGTGGCGCTGGTGGATGGCGAAGAAGCCACCCTGAAACGCATCGAGCAACAAAAAGGCAAAGTGGTTCTGCATCCCGCCAACGCAAGCATGGAACCTATGGTCTACCTCCCCGAACAGGTGCAGATCCAGGGCGTGCTGGTGGGGCAGATGCGAAGCTATCACTGAGCATCGGTTGCCCCTAAAAGGCTGCCCTACACTTTTCCCCAGTCACCTTCTTTTCAGGCTCAGGGAGCCATTGCACCATCCTTGATCAGGAGTAATAAACATATCTTTCCAGTTGCTCGATGACCACCTGCTGCTCGGAAATGATGTCCTTAACGATATCCCCGATGGAAACCAGACCCGCCAGCTTGCCCTCGTCCATCACCGGCAGATGCCGGATGCGCCGCTCAGTCATCAGGGCCATGCACTCATCAACCGCTGTATCCGGCCCTACTACCACCAAATCCGGAGTCATGATATCCGCCACAGGGGTGTTTTCCGAACGTTTGCCGGTCAGAATGACCTTGCAGGTGTAATCCCGCTCGGAAAAAAGCCCTATGGGCCGGTCATCCTTCAAAACCACCAGAGCGCCAATTCCCTTGTCCGCCAGCATCCGGATAGCATCCAGAACGGTTGCCGAGCTGTCGATGGTATGCACTACCCGGCCTTTCTGCCCCAGAATATCCTTGACAGTCTTCATGCCTCAGCCCTCCTTCATTCAATAGAGAAAAGGAATATTGAGCTAAAGCATAGTCAGGATTTCAGCAGTCTGCCGATTTTTATGGGGAATAAGCTCGGAAACTAACCGGTTTTCTCCCGACAAACCACCTCAGGGTGTGCGTTAGACTCTCTTTTATCAATCACTGACCGCACCACTGTCTTTCACAAGGAATGCCGTCGCCATCACCATCCATTTTAGTGTCAGGACAATTACGCAAATAAAACATGGCTTCATCACATGAAGTCATTTCTGAACAATACACCTTTCCCGTACAACTATAAATTTCTGTATTTTTCTCTTCTAATGGATAAAATGGCATAAAAGAAGTTTGTTTTTCTTGCAATCCATTTTTTGTTATAGCGCTTTTATAGACAACGCTTCCTACCACCATTGTCAAGACAGTGATAATTACTATGGAAGCCAAGTTGCTATCCTTACTCTGCTGAACATATTTTTTTCTAGGGCTTTTTTTAATTTGAGTTACGCCTTCTATCTTGGCATTTACAGCTCTGTGTTTGCCATCGTTACCCGTGTGGACTTGGTAGGTTATGATATCGCCTACTACAGGACGACGCCCCATTTTTTGGAATGCTGTAATGTGGATGAAAAGATCTTGTTTTCCATGCTCTGCACCGATAAAACCAAATCCCTTATCGTCATTCCAGCGCTTGAGTCTTCCTTTCTGATAATTGCTATTCATTGGACATGCCTGTCAAAAGCCAAACATTTGGCGTGAGCAGCGACCATAATGGGTGCCAAGTTTACACGATATCAATGTAAAACCGCCATCTTTACACAGTCTGCTCTACACATTTATTGCCGACTATTTCAATTCCTTCCTCATGATCGGACGTGTGGGTGAACGCCGCACTACCTCTTTAAACCCAGCACGAATGAAGGCCGCGGGTATGCCGGTCCAGGCAAAAGCAGGTGGAATATCTTTATCAGATTTTGGTTCAACCGGATAACCTTCTACTAATTCTGCACCCTGTGATTTGGCATACTCACAAGCAGCTTGTAAAAGCTCAGTTGAAGCACCTTTTTTTCTATATGACTTATCAATAAACAGGCAAGCGACCGACCAGCAGGTACGGTCATCTACCGGCTTAAGTATATGGGACCTTGATAAAAAAGAATAGGTGCTTCTAGGAGCAATGGCACACCAACCGATTGCTTCGGTGTTGTAATATGCCAAGATACCAGGAACTTCTCCAGAGTCGACAATAGCTTTCATGGCCAGTTTGTTGCCGTCCCCTTTTTGTGACTCATACTGTTTCCTCGTAAGGCGCCAAAGCATGCACCAGCATCCACCACATGCCCCTCGCTCGCCAAACAAAGAAACAAAGTCGTCCCATTGGTCTATGTTCAAAGGTTTAAACGATAGTTCCAAGGGTATCTCCTTCTGGCTAACGCCGGCGATACTGGCGGACAAGGCGCGTAGCGGTTTGGTCATCCGGCACCTGCGTAGCGGGTGCGAACTGAACGCCCTGGTTAGATACCTGGGTTGCAAACATATTCTTTCTCTAGCAAAGCTGGCTTAATCACCCCGCGGCCCATCTGATTCCAGTAATCCGCTGAAATCTCTCCCCGTTCAAAAAGCATAGCATTCCACAATCCATTCAAACCATATAGCCACATTGCGAGAATCGCAGTTGCCAGTGTGCCAGTAACGACTTTGGTTCGGCTACTTGATGTAATGCCTTCGAACAATAAAAACAAGCTTATAACTGACAATCCACAAACTATTGCGACAACAAGCCAAAATGGATTCTGCCACCAATTCTGGTTCGGTAGCCAAAAGGAGTACAGACAGGTATCTTGCTCCCCGGCCGTTATAAAAACAATGAAGATCAGCTGGTAAAGAAAGTAGAAGATGGCGATCGCAAGCACGAGTAAAGCTGACCGCAGATCGAACGACCGAACAGAGCCACCTATGTCAGATAGAATTGGCATCTTACGCCGCAATTCACCGGGAGCAAATAAAGCGTATCGGAATTTGCGATCCAAGTTAATTTCCCTTGTTAGTGCTTTTAAAACAGCCCGCATGGAGATGTAGCAACTTTTAACCAACCACCAGACTCCGCTTTGCTTACCTCAACCTTTTTTCTAGGGGTTTCTGTAACGATTACGCAATCCCCGTTAATTAATACAAATGATCTTTGGCTGTCTGAACTTGGGCCGTTTCGGAAATTAACATCTCCTGATACACGGAGCTTATCACCAACCTTAATCTCGTCGTAGAAACCGGTTACTGTCTCCTTTAAAAGGTAAAAATTGCCATCGTTTGTTAGTGCTCTATTTTTCCCAACTTCGTAATAAACCCAGCCATTGGTTTCGTATATAGAAGCAATCCTAGACTCTATGGGCTTCCATAATGGTGCGGGAAGAAATACTGCGCATATAGCGACAATAGCTGCAAGGATACCAGTAACCTTCGACAGGAATTCAAGTTTATCAAGCACAGCATTGAATATAGTTTTTAAAGATCTTAGATAGCTCATTATTTTATTCTATATAGTGCTAACGACCAAGCTGTGCGGCGCAAACGGAGCGCAGCGTAGTTTGCGGAATCTTCCCCCGATAAAGTTGACACCCATTCACGCCGCCAGACTCAGCTCAAACGCTGCCGGGGATTGATAACCCAGCGCTGAGTGCAGCCGCTCCTGGTTGTAAAATGCAATGTACGCCCGGATCTGCTTCCTCAACTGTTGTTCACCACTAAAGGTGAAGCCATGGTAGGTATCGGATTTGAAGCTGTGGAAGAAGGATTCCATGTGAGCGTTGTCTGTCATCTTCCCGGGACGATTCATGCTCTGAATATATCCCAGTACCTTGAGTCTGTCACGGAAGGCATGGGCCGCGTATTCGATTCCTCGATCTGAGTGGAAAATCACCCGGCCTTTGGGTCTTCGCTTGGCGACGGCCCGGTTCAGGGCCAGCAAAGTGAGCTTTACGCCTTTGCGCTTGCCCAGACACCAGCCCAGTATCTGCCGGGTGTATTTGTCCATAACCGTCGCCATGTAACGCCACTGGTTGCCAACCTTGAGGTAAGTAATATCACCTACCCAGACCTGATCAGGACCATCGATCATGACCCCCAGGGTGCGGTTGGGTACGCTCTGGAAGAAGGCGTGGTTGGCTGCGTGAGCAGTATACAGGTTGGCGGACCTGGCTTTCATGCCGTTTTCTCGCATCAGGCGGGCGATCCGCTTCTCGGAAACCTTTTTTCCCTGATGCTGCAAGGCCGCATGTACCCGGGGGCTACCATAGGTATAACCGCTCTTTTCATGTACAGCCTCTATTTCCTTCAACAACCGTTCCTCTTCCTTTTGCCGCGCACTGGGCTTTCTGTGTTTCCAGGCATAGTAACCGGCTCGCGTGACGCCATATATCCGGCACATGGCGCTGATACTGAATTGCTCCCGGTTCTGCTCTATGAACGCGAAGATTTCGCTTTTCGTTCCGAACAGAACCGGATGGCCTTTTTTAGTATTTCGTGCTCCTCCTTGAGCCGGGCATAATCCCTTTCCAGTTTCTTCAGCCGTTTCAACTCGGCGGCTATCTTCGGGTCAATGGGCTTTTTCACCTTCACCTCCAGTTGGCCTTCTCGCATTTCCTTACGCCATCGTGACAACATGAAGGGGTGGATGTCCAGTTCCTCGGCCACATCCTTGACCTGGACGCCTGGAAGATGACTCAGCCGGACTGCTGTCACCTTGAATTCATTACTATACTGCTTGACCTTTCTTGGCCCCTTTATTCTTGGCATTTGCCACCTCCGAATAGTTAGTTGGAGGTGTCAACTTTTTCGGGGGAGGTTTATGCGTCCGAACGAGCGCCTTGTTATATTTAATTTTTATTCACCAACCCTTTAGCAACATCAGCTAGTCCTTTTGCCGTTTCAAATGCTGCCTTGGATTCCTTGTCTTTATGTTTTGGAGTGTCTATTGGTGTCTTATATATTTCACCAACTGAATCCATAATTAATTTGTCCTTATTAGCTGCATCCTTGAGTTGGTCTGCATATGCGTTAACAGTTAATGCTACAGCAGACTTGAATGCGTACTCCTCTTGATAGTGCCTTTCCTTAGAATATTGAGAGATAGAAAATAGCAACAAAAATACTGCTGGAATGGTCTTGAGTGTATTAATACCAATAACTTCAAGGGTAATATCAGATATATTACCGTTACCAAACAGAAAAAATATCCATGCTATTGTTGCGACTGTCATAACTGGTACAGTCCACTTCCAAAAATTAACAGAAGGAGCTAATTCTGTTTTTCGTTGTTTAAATGTCTCAAATAATGATGCGCCTACCTCTCTACCAATAAGCGCATTTAAGTAATTATTTCTTTCTTCAAAATATTCTGTTTTAGATCTTACCGTATCCAAGCTCGTCTCGTAATCTGTATTTAGCTTAGAAAGCATCTCTGTGTATTCATCAAGTGTAGACTTAATTGAAGCTGTTAGCTTTTTGCTTTCAGCTTGTTGTTTGTTTATAATCGCGAGTAACTCACTAATTGACTCTTCTTTCTCTGAGCTTGTTTCAGACAGTGTTGATATTTTTTCAGCTAATGTGGCTGATTTAGAATTAAGTTCGTTTATCTCGCTTGCATGTTGCCTAGCAGCTGTAAGAAGAGATTCAATTTCTGAGAGTTGCGATTGTTTTTGTTTTATAAAATTATCAAGCTCTTGCTCTTTTTGCGTTAGTGATGAAAAAAAAGCATTTGAGTTGCTTAGCAAGGACTCCAAATGTTTAGATACTATGTCTATTCTCTCAGATTCTTTTGCAAAACTTCTGTCTTTAGGGTTGAAATATTTTCTTTTTGATTTTTCCCAAAATCCGTTAACGGCTTGGTAATGAATTATTCTATTTAGGTAGGCTGGTATATTCGAAAACTGGTTACCTTGTATATAGGCAACTATCTGATTTAGGTCGGCATGCAAGTTACCGCTACCAAATTCATTTTGAAAATTATACTGAAAGGGTAACGATTTTGCGTAAGTGCTATCTAATTCTTCTTTAAACTGAGAGAAGACTTTATTTAATGATTCTGCCAATTCAATTACAGAGAACTCCCCGATTTTTACGCTCGCCAAATCCTTTTGATCTTTATATGTTTCCGCTATCAGTTTTTCGATATCAAGCGAAAAGTACGTTTCAATGACAGCTTTAACCTGATTTACTTGATTCTGATCCATGTCTCCTCGCTTTTAAATATAACGTCAAGGGTCAGTTTCCGCCAAGGAGCGCAGCGGATTGGCGGTCAACTGCACCCAATTGTTATACCATCAATTTCCCAGTATAGAATTCATTGTTTCCTCTCTAAACTCTAAAAATAGTTTAACATTTTCAACTTCTCCAACTGGGTCTCCCCATTCAAAATCTGAATATTTCCACACGGTTTCCTCATTATTTAGTTTAATCCAAGGAGGCAATATATTACAAAA